>NZ_JBIDAJ010000001.1:175196-364437 GCF_043202395.1 Streptomyces sp. NPDC048197 | reverse complement strand
CTCGCCGCGCGCATCCACGGTGATCTTCTGGCTCAGGTCACCGTTGGCGACGGCCGTGGTCACCTGCGCGATGTTGCGGACCTGCCAGGTCAGGTTGGACGCCATGAAGTTGACGTTGTCGGTGAGGTCCTTCCAGACCCCGGACACGCCCCTGACCTGGGCGCGGCCGCCCAGCTGGCCCTCGGTCCCGACCTCGCGGGCCACCCGGGTCACCTCGTCGGCGAAGGCCCGCAGCTGGTCCACCATCTTGTTGACGGTCAGCTTCAGCTCCAGCAGCTCGCCGGTGGCCTCGACCGTCACCTGCTGGGTCAGGTCGCCGCGCGCCACCGCCGTGGTGACCACCGCGATGTCCCGGACCTGCGCGGTCAGCCGCGACGCCATGGTGTTGACCGCCTCGGTCACGTGCAGCCAGTCGCCGGACAGCCCCTGGACCCGGGCCCGGCCGCCGAGCCGGCCTTCGGTGCCGACCTCACGGGCCACCCGGGTGACCTCGCCGGTGAACAGGGAGAGCTGGTCGACCATGCGGTTGACCCCGCTGCCCAGACGGCGCAGATCGCCGCGTAGCTCCCGGCTGCCGTCGTGCAGCTCGACGTGCTGGGTCAGATCGCCGTCGGCCACCGCGTCCAGCACCCGGGTGGCCTTGGCCAGCGGGACCACCAGCGCGTCCAGCACGGTGTTGGCCGCCTCGATGCTGGTCGTCCAGGCGCCCTGGCCGGGGCTGGCGGAGATCCGTTCGTCCAGCCGGCCCTGCCGGATGATTTCCCCGCGCACCCGTTGGAGCTCGGAGGACAGATGGGCGTTACGGGCCACGATCTGGTTGAGGGCGCCGACCAGGTCCGCCAGGACGCCGTCCCCGGCGGGGCCGTCCGGGATCTCCACCCGGCTGGTGAAGTCCCCGTCGCGCAGCGCGTTCATCGCCGCGAGCAGCGGCCGCAGTTCGCTCGTGCGCACCCACTGGCCGTTGCCGTCCGGCTGGGGCGGGTCAGAAGCCATGACGCACCCTCCCCCCAATGATCGTTGTGGAGAGACACATTCCCGCGGAGAGATCCTTTTGGGGCGGGTATGACATAGTATAAAGCGCTTGTAATCACATTCTCCCGGTTTATCAGGGGCCCGCAGTGGCAGCGCTGTCCAGCCCGTACGCGACGGAAACCGTGTCCCGGAAGGGTCTGCCGGCCAACCAGCTCGCGGCTTCCGGTGCGCGCAAATTCGTCCGCGCGCTGCTCACCGAACGGGCCGCCGCACCGCCCGCCACCGCCGGACCGGGAGCCCCGGCGATCAGCTCCGAACTCATCTACACCGCGGTACTGCTCACCAGCGAGCTGGTCACCAACGCCGTGATGTACGCCGGCACCGACATCGACGTGACCTGCCGCCTGGAACACGGCCCGCCGCCCGACCCCGGAACAGGGAGCGGCCCGGCGACGGTGGGCGTGGTCCTGGAGGTCTCCGACCGCCACCCGGCCCGGGGCGTACGCGGCGGGGTGGACGCCCGCACGGGAGAGCCCGGCTACGGCCTCCAGCTGGTCAGCGCGCTGTCGGAGGCCTGGGGCGTCACCTACCGCAGGTCGGTCAAGACGGTCTGGTTCCGGCTGGAGGCCACCGAGGGCGAACCGGTCAGCCCGTCCCAGCTCCCGGCCGCGGAGGACCGCGCCGAGCCCCAGGCCGGCCCCGGCCGGCCGGTGGCCGGAGGGCCTCCCGCCGCGCACGCCGCCGAATGGGCCGACCGCGGCGGCCCGTCCTTCCTCGCCGAGACCAGCGAGCTGCTGGCCGGCCAGCTCGACCAGGACATGGTCACCGCGCTCGCCGCCCAGCTGCTGGTCCCCCGGCTCGCCGACTGGTGCGCCATCTGGCTGAGCACCGAGGGCGGCGGACGGCAGCTGTCCCGCGTCTGGCACGTCGACGAGCGGCGCATCGCCCCACTCCGCGCCGACCTGGAGCGCGACCCGCCCCGTGAGATGTTCCGCACCGGCGGCACCCCCTGGCCCTGGCCGGAACACGCCGGCGCGTCCCCGGCGGGCGGCTCGGCGCTCGCCTTCCCGCTCACCGCCCGCGACACCGATCAGGGCGTCCTGCTGCTCGGCCGGGCCGGACAGCTGCGGATGACCGACACCGTGGTGCGGATGGTGGAGGACGTCGCGCGGCGGGTCGCCCAGGCCGTCCACACCGCCCGTCAGTACACCCGGCAGACCACCATCAGCCTGGCCCTCCAGCGCCGCCAGCTGCCCGCCTCACTGGCCAGCATCAAGGGCGTGGACACCGCGATCGTCTACGAGCCGCACGGCGAGGGACAGACCGTCGGCGGCGACTTCTACGACGTCTTCCCCATGGGCGTCCGCCGCTGGTGCTTCCTGCTCGGCGACGTCCAGGGCAAGGACCCCGAGGCGATGTCGGTCACCGGACTGGCCCGGCACCTCGTCCGGCTGCTGGCCCGCGAGGGACACGGCGTGGAATCCGTCCTCGGCCGGCTGAACCTCGCCATGGCCGAGGAGACGGCCGAGGCGCTGGAGATGGGCGGCGAGCAGGCCGGCGCCCGCTTTTTGAGCCTGCTGTACGGCGAGCTGGAGGTCGACCCCGGCGTGCCCGGCGCCCGCTGTACGGTCGCCAGCGCCGGGCATCCACCGCCGCTGCACATGTTCGTCGACGGCACCGTCGAGCCGGCCTCCGAACCGCAGATGCTGCTCGGCATCGACGAGGGCACCGAGTACCAGGCCAGCTCCTTCGATCTGCGGCCCGGCGAGACCCTGCTCTGCGTCACCGACGGGGTCACCGAACGGCGGTGCGGCAACTGGCAGTTGGACGACAACGACGGTCTGATCGAGGTGCTCCGGGACGGCCTCGGGCTGGGCGCCAAGGCGCTGGCCGAGCACGTACGGCGGGCCGCCCACGACTTCGGCACCGGCCCGGTGGAGGACGATCTGTCCGTGCTGGTCCTCCAGGCGCTGCTGCCGACGGTCGAGCCACGGGCCTGAGGCCGGGGGCGGCGCGGCCGGCCCGGTGGCTCGGCTCAGGCCCCGCCGGCCCGGCTGACCAGCAGCTCCCCGCCGCCCGCGACGACCCCTCCGCCGTGTCCGACGACCGGGTCGAACTGCCCGCCGTACAGCCGGTGCTTCGCCGCCGCTCCGCCGTCGGCCGGCCGCAGGACGTCGGTGGTCCGCGGCGCCGCCTGGGCGGCACCGGCCGCCAGCACGCTGACACCGCCGAGGGCGGCGAGGAGGAGGCAACGGCGGAGGTGGGGGCGCATGAGGGCTCCAGTGAGCAGAGGTGACCGGTTGCCCGCCAGCGTGCGGCCCGCCCCGGCGCCACACAAGCAACCCGCCCGGCGGGCCATCCCTGTGGGTGAACACCGGTCTCGTGCCCCGGCCGGCCGCCGGTGACCGAACCCCGTCCGCAGGTGACCGAACCCGAACGCAGGCAACCGAACAGAAGGAAGAAATCAGTCTCGTGGCCGCCGGCTAGTGACATACCGCATGGTATGCCAGCACAATCACCAGGAAATTACCCTCGCGTAACGGCCGCTGCTTGGGAGGCCCCTGGTGTACAGCACGATGCAGGACGTACCGCTGCTGATCTCACGGATTCTGACCCACGGATCCACGGTCCACGGTCAGTCCCAGGTGACCACCTGGACGGGCGGCGAGCCGCACCGCCGCAGCTTCGCCGAGATCGGCCGCCGGGCCGCCCAGCTGGCCCACGCGCTGCGCGACGAACTGTCCGTGTCCGACGAGGACCGGGTCGGCACGCTGATGTGGAACAACGCCGAACACATGGAGGCGTACCTCGCCATCCCCTCCATGGGGGCGGTGCTGCACACCCTCAACCTGCGGCTGCCCGCCGAGCAGCTGGTGTGGATCATCAACCACGCCGAGGACCGGGTCGTCCTCGTCAACGGCAGCCTGCTGCCGCTGCTCGCCCCGCTGCTGCCCCAGCTGGAGACCCTCCGGCACATCGTGGTCGTCGGCCCCGGCGACCGGTCCGTCCTGGACGGCGCGCGGGCCCGGGTGCACGACTACGAGGAGCTCATCGCCGACCGCCCGGAGACGTACGACTGGCCGGAGCTCGACGAACGGGACGCCGCGGCCCTCTGTTACACCTCCGGCACCACCGGCGACCCCAAGGGCGTGCTCTACAGCCACCGTTCGCTCTACCTGCACTCGCTCCAGGTCAACACCGCCGAGGCGTTCGCGCTCTCGACGCGCGACATCACCCTGCCCGTCGTGCCGATGTTCCACGTCAACGCCTGGGGCCTGCCGCACGCCGCCTTCATGGCCGGCGCCTCGCTGCTGATGCCGGACCGCTTCCTGCAGCCCGCCCCGCTCGCCGAGATGATCGAGACCGTACGGCCCACCATCGGTGCCGCGGTCCCCACCATCTGGCAGGGCCTGCTGGCCGAACTCGACGCCCACAAGAGGGACGTCGCCTGCCTGCGGACCGTCGTCATCGGCGGCTCCGCCTGCCCGCCCGCCCTGATGCGCGGGTTCGAGGACCGGCACGGCATCCGCGTCGTCCACGCCTGGGGCATGACCGAGACCTCGCCGCTCGGCTCCGTCTCGCACCCGCCGGCCGGGGTGAGCGGCGAGGAGGAGTGGGCCTACCGCGCCACCCAGGGCCGCTTCCCCGCCTCCGTCGAGGCCCGGCTGATCGGCCCGGACGGCGCGCAGCTGCCGCACGACGGCACCGCGGCGGGCGAGCTGGAGGTCCGCGGCCCGTGGATCGCCGGCGCCTACTACGGCGGCGCCCAGGGCGAACCGCTGCGCCCCGACGACAAGTTCAGCCCCGACGGCTGGCTGCGCACCGGTGACGTCGGCACCCTCACCCCGGACGGCTACCTGACCCTGACCGACCGCGCCAAGGACGTCATCAAGTCCGGCGGCGAATGGATCTCCTCGGTCGAGCTGGAGAACCACCTGATGGCACACCCGGACGTCACGGAGGCCGCGGTGGTCGCCGTACCGGACGACAAGTGGGGCGAGCGGCCGCTGGCCACCGTCGTCCTGAACCAGGGCGCCACCATCGGCTACGAGGACCTCAAGGCGTTCCTCGGCGAACGGATCGCCCGCTGGCAGCTGCCGGAGCGCTGGGCGGTGATCCCGGCGGTGCCCAAGACCAGCGTGGGCAAGTTCGACAAGAAGGTGCTGCGGCGGCAGTACGCGGACGGCGAGCTGGACGTGACCCTGCTGGCCTGACCGGCCCCACCGGGCGCCCGACCATCGGGCGCCCGGTACCGCCTGCGACTAGTTGGTACCGATCTTGGCCAGCAGATCGACGATCCGGGACTGCACCTCGGCGCTCGTCGAACGCTCCGCCAGGAAGAGCACCGTCTCACCGGCCGCCAACAGCGGCAGCTGCGCCGGATCCAGGTCGGCGGAGGTGTAGACGACCAGCGGGGTGTGGTCGAGCAGCCCGTTCGCGCGCAGCCAGTCGACGATCCCGGCCCGCCGGCGACGCACCTGCATCAGGTCCATCACGACGAGGTTCGGGCGCATCTGCGTCGCCAGGGTCACCGCGTCGGCGTCCGCGCCGGCTCGCGCGACCTGCATCCCGCGCCGCTCCAGCGACGCGATCAGCGCCCCGGCGATGGCGTCGTTCTGCTCGATCAGCAGCACCCGCGGTGGGTGGTTCTCGCCGTCCCGCGGCGCCAGCGCCTTGAGCAGCACCGCCGGGTCCGCCCCGTAGGCGGCCTCCCGGGTCGCCTGCCCCAGACCGGCGGTCACCAGCACCGGCACCTGGGCCGCGCCCGCCGCCTGCCGCAGCGACTGCAGCGCGGTACGGGTGATCGGCCCGGTCAGCGGGTCGACGAAGAGCGCCGCGGGGTACGCGGCGATCTGCGCGTCGACCTCCTCACGGGAGTTGACGATCACCGGGCGGTAGCCGCGGTCGCTGAGCGCCTGCTGGGTGGCGACGTCCGGCGCCGGCCAGACCAGCAGCCGGCGTGGATTGTCCAGCGGCTCCGGCGGCAGCTCGTCGTCCATCGGCATGGGCTGACGGTCCATCACCTCTATGGCGCCGTTCGGTCCGTCCAGCGGCTCCGGACCCTCGCTGCCCTCGTCGGGCGCGGAGATCGCGAAGGCCCGCCCCTCGCTGGCGTCCATCAGATGCGGCTGCGGCTGCGCCGCGGGCGCCGGACCGGGCTGACCCGCCGCCGGCGCACGGTCCTGCGGCGCGGCCGGCTGCGGACCGGGACGCGGCCCGGCCCCGTCCGGTACGGGCCCGGCGGCCGCCGCGCGCTCACCGTCCTGCGGCCGCGCGGCGAGCTTACGGCGCCGGCCCGAACCCGCGGACGTGCCACCGGGCGGAGTGCTGCCGGGTGGCAACGGCCGCTGCTGCCCGGCGATCTGCTGGGCGAACGGCACGCCCTGCCCGAGCGTGCGCACGCTGAACGCCCGGCCCTGGGCCGCCGCCTCGTCCTCGGAGCCCGGCGGGAGCGGCTGACGGTGCGGGTGGCCGCCCGGCCCGCCCTGCGCCGGTACGGGCGCCACGGGCGCCTCCTCGGCGGGGCTGGGGCGGCCACGACGGCGTCCGGTCGGCGCGGGCGGCACCTCGGACCCGGCAGGCGCGTCCCCGCCCGGCACCGGCGCGGCACCGGGCGCCGGACCGGTCCCGGCCCCCGTCGCACCCCCCGGACCGGCCGGCTCCGCCGAACCGTCGGAACCGGCGGGCTGCGCCACCAGCCCCTCCGGCCCGGCCACGAACGTCCCGGACGACTCGGAGTCGGCCATCGCGGCCGCCGCACGCTCCTCGGCCGCCGCCCGGCGGGCCCGGCGTCGGCCGGTCGGCTCGTCCCAATCGCCTTGCATCCCGGCCGGGTCGGCGTTCCCGGCGGCAGCCTCCAGGGCGTACCCGGGCTGCCCGGCGGGCGGCGTGGCCTCCGGACCGCCGGCCACCGGCCGACGCGCCCGGCGCCGGCCCGTACCGCCGGCCTCCTGCGGGCCGGCCGCCTGCGCGGGCACCTGATCGGCGACCGCGGGCAGTGCGGGCAGCCCCGACGGCGCCGGCTGCGGGGCCCGGTCCGCCGCGGCCGGCGGCAGCGCGAACGCCGTCCGCTGCCCGGCCTGCTGCGCGGCACCGGTGGCGGCCGGCGCCCGGTCCCGCTCGCCCTGCGCGGCGCGCTCCGGCGCCTCGGCCAGCGCCCGGCGGGCCCGCCGGCCGGCGGGCTGGACGGGACCCAGCCCCTGCGGCTGGGCGGGCGCGGGGGCCTGGCCCGGAATCTGCGGACGTACGGGCACGGGGCCCGTCGACGGCCCGGCCGCGGCGACCGGCCCGGTGGTGGCCTCGCCCCGGCCCGCTCCGGCGGCCGGTGCCGGTCCCGGCTGCTGACCGGTGGACGGGGCCGCACCCGAGGGCAGCGCGGGCAGCCCGGCGCCCTCCGTGGCACCCTGCCGCGCCCGCCGGCGCCCCGTAGGAGGCACGGCCTCGGCACCCGCCATACCCGGCGGCAGCCCCGGGCCCTCGCCCTCGACAGCCGCCGGCTCGCCCGGCGCATGCTCGGGCGCGCCCTGCTCCCCACCGGGGCGCCGGGCCCGCCGGCGTCCGGTCGGCGACGCGCCACCGGCCTGCGCCGGCACCGCCGCACCCTGCTCCACACCGGCACCGAGGGACTCACCGGCCCCGTCGGTACCGCCGTCACCCACCGCGGGCCCCTGGCCCGTGCTGCCCGCCTCCGCCGCGTCGCCCTGCGTCCCCCGGGCCCGCGCGGTCGGGACCGGCATCACCGTCGTCTCGTTGCCGACCGGCACCTCCGTCGTCCCGGCCTCCGCGTCATCGTCCGCCGACTCCGCGCCGTCCGCGCCGTCGATCCCCACCGGCAGCTCCAGCACATAGGCGCTGCCGCCCGCACCGGGCCCGCTGCCCGGCACCTCATGGGTCTGCAGCAGCCCGCCGTGCTGCCGCACGATCCCGCGGACCAGCGGCTCGTGCACCGGGTCACCGCCGCCGAACGGCCCGCGCACCTCGATCCGTACGACCTCGCCGCGCTTGGCCGCCGCCACCACGATCGTCGAGTCCCCGGGAATCGCGGCACGCCCGCCGGCCCCCAGGGCGCCGTCACCGACCGGCATCCGCCCGGTCGAATCCACGCCCGCCACATCCGCGATCAGATGCGACAGCGCCTGCGCGATCCGCTCCGCGTCCACCACCGCCTCTATCGGCGGGGCGTGCACCGCGAACTGCGCCCGGCCCGGCCCGATCAGCTCGATCGCGCCCTCCACGCCCGCGGCGACCACACCGTCCAGCGAGACCTTCGCGCGGTTCAGCTTCTCCTTGCCGGCGTCCAGCCGCTGGTAGCTCAGGACGTTGTCCACCAGCGTCGTCATCCGGGCGTGGCCGGCCGCGAGGTGGTGCAGGATCTGGTTCGCCTCCGGCCACAACTGACCGGCCGGATCGGACGCCAGCGTGCCCAGCTCGCCCTTCAGCTCCTCCAGCGGACCGCGCAGCGCCTGCTCCAGAACGGCCAGCAGCTGGGCGTGCCGGGCCGCCAGCGCGTCGAGGGCCCGCCGGTCGGTGAAGGTCATCACCGCGCCGACCAGCTGATCGCCGTCCCGCACCGGCGCCGTGGTCAGGTCCACGGCCACCGCACGCCCGTCCTTCGACCACAGCACCTGCCCGCGGACCCGGTGCTTGCGCCCCGACTTGAGCGTGTCGGCCAGCGGCGTGTCCTCCCAGGGCAGCGCCGCCCCGTCCGCCCGCGAGTGATGGATGAGCGGATGCAGCTCCTTCCCGCCCAGCTCACTCGCCCGGTACCCGAGGATCTGCGCCGCGGACGGGTTGACCAGGACGACCTTGCCCTCGGAATCGACCCCGACCACACCCTCGGCCGCGGCCCGCAGGATCATCTCGGTCTGCCGCTGCTGGCGGGCCAGCTCGGCCTCGGTGTCCAGCGTGCCGCTCAGGTCCCGTACGACGAGCATCAGCAGCTCGTCGCCGGTGTAGCCGTTGCGGTGATCGGCGTATGCGGCCTCGAAGGCGGACTCGTACGGGGTCCGGCCGTCCTCCAGGTTCGCGCTGGTCACCTCGACCAGCATCTCGGTGCCGTCCGTCCGCCGCGCGACCATCCGCGTCGGCTTCGTCCGCTGCCCCGCGACCTCCTCGTCCCGGCGCCGCATCGAGCCCGGGATCCGCTTGGAGTCGAAGTCCGGCAGCAGGTCCAGCAGACCGCGCCCGACCAGGGCCGTGCCCGGCGCCTCGAAGGTCTCCAGCGCGATGGTGTTGGCGTTGACGACGGTGCCGTTGCAGTTGACGAGCAACAGCGCGTCGGGGAGGGCGTCGAGTATGGCTGCGAGGCGAGCAGCGCCTCGGGATGGCCTGCTGCTCACGAGACGCTTCCCTCCTGTTACCGCACCGTGCCGGGCCCGCCGCGGCGGACCGTCGGGATGGAGTCTACGGGCACTCGCGCGCGACGCGGAGGCGGATGACGGGGAGGTTATGCCGCGGCGCCGTGCGACTCGCCGCACGCCCGACATGTGCCCCTCGTCCTGACCTGGGACGCTACTGCGGCACGAAACGGGTCACGAACTGGTCGCCGGGAGCAGAGGTTCGAAGCGGCTCCAGCGTTCGATCTCACACCCATTGGTGCGCCGGAAGTCCGCGTTGACGGGCCGCCCCGCCCACGTCCCGGTGACATGCGCGGTCGCCGGCCCGCCGTAGATCATCGTGCACTGCGCGTGCTGCGGCACCGGCGCGAACGGGTCCTTCCCCCACCGCGTCATGGAGTCGAGCTTGTCGCACGCCCGCCGCACATGGTGGTGCGTCCCGCGCGCAGGGTGGCAATACAGCTCGAACGTCCCGTCCGTATGCGCCGACCCGGACCGGCGAACGGTAACGGTGAGGTGATCCCGGGGCGCCCCGTGGACCGCCGGCCGGCTTTCTCTACCCCCCGCCTGCCCCTTCGCCTGTCCCTCGGGCGAGGCCACCTGCTCCCGATGTGCATTCCGCCCCATGACCAGATCAGGCCCGACCAGAGCCCCCGCTCCACCGGTGCGCCGCCGTCCCTCCCCGCCCCCGTGGCCGTTCCCGTTCCCCTCGGAGCCGTGATGGCCGGCCCCCGTCACCCCGCCGCCGGACCGGTGGTGGGGGAGCGGGATCGGGGCGGCCGACGCGACGGGCGCCACCAGGGCCAGCACGGCGGTGGCTGCGGTGACGGCGGTGACGGCAGTGGCTGCTGCGGCAGCGGCGGCGAAGGGGGACGACGTCCGGCGGTGCGACATCACAGGCTCCAGAGAGGCGAGTGCGGGGCGGTACGCGGTACGTACACGCCGGGGGCGCACGACACAGCGATCGCCACGGCCCCACACTCCTAACGCGCCGCCGCACCCGACGTTGCGCCGCAGGAACGTCTTTGCCGGGTGGCCCGCGCGCCTAGTACCGTAGGGGGCGATTGGTGACAGCCCTCGGAGCTGTGCCATCATCGACACACACCACAGCGCGCCTGCGCGCGTGGGGTGCGTGGAGGCGTCGCCTAGTCCGGTCTATGGCGCCGCACTGCTAATGCGGTTTCGGGTTTACCCCCGATCGAGGGTTCAAATCCCTCCGCCTCCGCTCGTTTCCGTCCAGGCCCCGGTCACTCAGACCGGGGCCTGAACGCTTTCTGAGCGCATTGCGCATAGCCGGGGCTTCGCGGGGCACACCCCGGGCACCGCGGCGGCTTTGTGCGCCGCCCCGGGCATCGTGGAGGCTGTTTTCGGCCCGCCCCGGGCATCACGAAGGCCTTGTGGGACGCCCCCGGAGATCTCTCTGCTGATCTCCTCGGATGCTTCCCTGATCTCTAGCCCTGACTTTCCCCGGCGCCTTTCCCGGATCTCCTCGTGGCCCTCCCGGATCTTCCCCCGGATCTTCGCCGGGCTTCCCTTCTTGCTCTCCGGGCTTCCCTTTTCAGTGGCCCCCGTCACACCCGGCGTCCCGCGCGCCCCTCCGGTCCGTCCGGCCCGCCCCGAAGAGGGCTCCCCCCACCCGAACTTCACTCGGATCGCCGACCGCCGACCCGGCCCCGACTCACCCCCAAGCCCGCCCGCGACAGCATTTCCGCAGGTCAGAGGGGGTGGGGGGAATGGATTTCGCCTGACGCCGCAGGTCATGTAATGTTGTTCCCGCAACGCCGACCGGCAAGAAAAACCGCCGGAAAGCCAAGCGCTCGTAGCTTAACGGATAGAGCATCTGACTACGGATCAGAAGGTTGCAGGTTCGAATCCTGCCGAGCGCACAGCAGGTCAAAGCCCCCGCCGGGTAATCCGGACGGGGGCTTTGTCGTGCTGTACAGCAGCGAAGTACAGCAACTGGGTCGGCCGGTGCCACCCAGCGCGGCCGACGGCATCACCAGGGCTTCGCGCACGTCTTCGTCATCCGCCTTGGCGTAGACATCCATCGTGATCTCGATCGCTGAGTGGCGAAGGATCCGCTGCGAGACCTTCGGGTGAACCTTCAAGAGGACCAGCAGCGCACTGCACGTGTGCCGGGTGTTGCGCAGCGGGATGACCCGGAGCCCGGCACGGCGAGCACGCAGAGCGAACATGCGGGTGAGGTTGCCCGGCTCGATGGAGGCGCCGTACTTCGTCGTGAAGATCAGATCCTCGCTGGCGCCGCGCTTGTTGCTCATACCGACGACCCATGCGCAGCTTTGCGGGCCACGCTCACCCCAAGGGCCAGGCTTCAAACTCTCTCCGCGTCGCTCGCTCGGTAAAGCGGGGCCAGGAGGGGCGCGATGACGGGACGCGACTGGAGTGACGATGACACCGACTACGCATCAGCAGTCGGCCGTAGGTGGATCGTCGTGGTGATCTCCTTCCTTTGCGTGTTGTTCGTGGTCGGTGCTGCTCATCGCCCTTGGCTTGGGGCTCGTCGGGTTGAGTGGCATGCTCTCGCTCGTCAGCGATTGACCCGCGCCGCGCGAAAGCGGAGTACGGCAACTGTGGGGGCCTGAAGCGACAACCTGTCGCCCTGGTAGGCCAGTTGATCAGGCCGAACGGCCTCAGCGACCATGCTCCGGTAGTTCACACGAGGGGTCATGGCCGGCGAGCGGCTGTCGAAATCCATCTCCACTTACTCAGGGGTGGTTGGCTGCCTCTTCCCACGCATGAACCGGCTCCTTTGCGGCTGAGGCACGGGCCGTCTGATGGCTTGGCGTGTGGTTGTGCTCCGGGTGGTGAAGGAACGAAAGGGCCCAGGGCGGCGGCCAGTTGTCGGGGCCGTAGGGGAGACCTGCAGTTTGCACCGAGCTGGGCTCGAACTTGTAAAGCGGTGGTCGATCTGTTGCCGGACGCAGGCGGTCTCAGACCCGGGCGTTGAGACGCCCGCCCCCGCCTCATGCCGGGGTTGACCGGGCCGGTGCGTGTCGGTGTTGTGGGCGGTGGTGGGAAAAGGATTAGGCGTGGGGCCGGGAGTCGCGTAGTGTTCGGGGAACCGACGCGGGGTGGAGCAGCTCGGTAGCTCGCTGGGCTCATAACCCAGAGGTCGCAGGTTCAAATCCTGTCCCCGCTACTGACGCCGCAGGGCCGTGGATCTTCATCCACGGCCCTGCGGCTTTTTTGCGTTCCAGGGGTTCCAGGGACATCGCGTTCGCGCGGTGTCAGGGGTGGTGGGGTGGGGGCGGGGTTGTGTAGTGGGCGGAGGGGCCCGTGGGTGGGGTGGGGGTGAGGTGGGGGTGGAGGAGGAGGTCGTCGTCGTAGTCGCCGGTGTTCTGGTGGCGGAAGGCGAGGGGCTCCGTGGTGGGGAGGGTGCGCAGGCGCTCGCGTAGGCGGGTGGCGGCGGTTGCGTAGGCGGTGGGGGTGGTGCGGTCCGCGCCGGGGATCAGGAGGGGCGGGAGGACCGACATGCCGGTGTACCAGAGGGTGCCGTGCTGCAGGGGGAAGAGGAGATCGTTGAGGTTGCCGTTGACGCCGCGCGGGCCCAGGGTGGCGGCGCGGGCGCCGGCGGTGGTGATCACCATGGCGCGTTTGCCGGTGAGCTGGCCGTCGCCGTAGCGCAGCGGGCGGCCGGTCTCCGGGTCGGTGTGGCCGAAGGCGAAGCCTCTGATGAAGACGCGGTCGAACCAGCCCTTGAGGATGGCGGGCATGCCGTACCACCAGAGGGGGAACTGGACGATCACGGTGTCCGCCCAGGTGACCTTGGACTGTTCCTCGATGATGTCCGGGCTCAAGTGGCCGTGGTGGTAGGCGTGTTCGGAGGCCGGGCCGACGTGGAGGCGGTCGGTGGGGTCGTGGCCGTAGTCGGGGGCGTCGACCACCGGGTTCCATTTCATGGCGTACAGGTCGGAGACGCGGTACTCGTGGCCGTGGGCTTCGAGCGCGCGCAGGCCCTCGTCCTTCAAGGCGCCGCTCAGGGAGCGCGGGTCGGGGTGGGCGAACAGCCAGAGGATCTTCATGCCACCCACTGTCCGGAAGGGTGGGCGTACGGACGAGTGGCCGGATGGCCATACTGTGCAAGGATCGGGCCATGGGCAACGGCAATGGTGTGGGGAATGGTGGGGGCCCGGTATGGGGAAGGCCATGGGGGCTCGGGCTGGGGGAGCCGTGAGCGGTGAGGGGGTGCGGCGGCATCGGGTGGCGGTGCTGGTGCGGGACGGGATGCTGCCGATCGAGGTGGGCATCGTGCACCGGATCTTCGGCGAGGCCCGTTCGGCGGACGGGGAGCGGCTCTACGAGCTGGTGACCTGTGCGTTGGAGCCGGGTGAGGTGCGGACGGACACGGATTTCACGGTGTGCGTGGCGCACGGGCCGGAGGCGCTTGCCGAGGCGGACACCGTGGTCGTACCGGCCTCCGGGGCGGATTACGACCGGACGGAGCACGGTGCCGGGCGGCTGAGCGCGGAACTGGCCGAGGCGCTGGCACGGATCCGGCCCGGCACGCGGATCGCGTCGATCTGTACGGGCGCGTTCGTGCTCGCGGCGGCCGGGCTGCTGGACGGGCGGCGGGCGACCACGCACTGGCGGTCGGTGGACGACTTCCGCCGGCTGTTTCCGCACGTCGAACTGGACGCGGACGTGCTGTACACGGACGAAGGGGACGTGCTGACGGCGGCGGGGGTCGCGTCGGGCATCGACCTGTGTCTGCACATGGTCCGGTGTGACCACGGGGCGGCCGTCGCCAATGACGTGGCCCGGCGGACCGTCGTACCTCCGCACCGGGAGGGCGGCCAGGCGCAGTACATCCGGCGGCCGATGCCCGAGCCGCAGGTGTCCTCGACGGGGCGGGCGCGGGCCTGGGCGCTGGAACACCTGGACCGGCCGGTGACGCTGCGGGAGCTCGCGGCGTGCGAGGCGATGAGCGTGCGGACCTTCACCCGGCGGTTCCGGGAGGAGGTGGGGATCTCGCCGTTGCAGTGGCTGACCCAGCAACGGATCGAGCGGGCACGGCAGTTGCTGGAGGAGACGGAGCTGACGGTGGACCGGATCGCGGCGGAGGCCGGCTTCGGGACGGCGGCGTCGCTGCGGCAGCATCTGCAGTCGGCACTGGGGGTGTCGCCGCGGAGGTACCGGAATACGTTTCGGGGGCCGGGCCAGGGGCTGGGGCCTGTGGGGGCGGAGGCTGTGGCTGGTGGGGGCGGGGCGGGGGCTGTGACTCGCGGGGGCTGGGTCGTCCGGGGTGCGTGAGGCGGGTGGTTGTGCGGGGCGGGCGCTCTGGGGGGAGACGGGCGTCCTGCGGGTGGCGGGTGCTCTGGGGGGAGACGGGCGTCCTGCGGGTGGCGGTGCGCTGGGAGAGACGGGTGCTCTGCGGTAGTCGGGCGTTGTCGGTGGGGGGTCGTACGCTGGCGAGGTGTGGTGGCGATGTACGGGACCGCGCTGGTCGGGCGGTGGTTCGGGGGTACGGCCGGGAGCCGGGCTAGGGCCAGGAGTGGGGTCTGGGCTGGGAGCGGGGTCCGGGCCAGGAGCAGAGTCCGGGGCCGGGTCGGTGGCTGGTGCGCTGACGGCCTCCGGGGCGCTGAGGCCTGGCGGTGCGCTGAAGGGGGCAGGCGGGCTGGGGGAGTCTGACGGGCTGAGGGGGACTAGTGGGCTGACGGGGGCCGGGGCGGCTCCTCCGGCGGGGCCTGGGGCGGAGGGGGCATCGGCGGGGTTCGGGCAGCGGCTGGGTTGGTATTGCGCCGAGCGGGACGAGGAGCGGGAAAGTCCGCTTCCCGCGGGGAAGAGGCTGGCCTTCGCGGCGCAGGGGGAGCGCCGTTGTCTGGGCGTACGGCGGGCCGGCCGCTGGCTGGTGTGCCCGTATGCGGCGGTGCTGGACGGGGAGAGCGCCAAGGACCAGTGCGCGCGGTGTGCCCAGCTGGACCGGTCCCGGTCGGTGGCCGCGGACACCATGGCCGATGACCCGCGTCCGTACGCCGTCTACCTCGCGTACTTCGGGCCCGGTTTGCTCAAGGTGGGGATCACGGCCGCCGAGCGGGGGCCGGCGCGGCTGGTGGAGCAGGGGGCGGTGGCGTACGCATGGCTGGGCCGCGGTCCGCTGATGGCGGCGCGACGGGCGGAGGCGCTGCTGGGGAGTGCCCTGGCGATCCCGGACCGCTTCACGAAGGCGGCGAAGCGGGCGGCGCGGGGAGCGCTGCCGGAGGTACCGGAGCGGTGCGCAGAGTTGGCGCAACTCCACTCCAGAGCAAGGGGGTTGGGTGGGTGGCCGGAGACGCTTGAGCCGGTGGAGTTCGCGTTTACGGACCATACGGAGCTGTTCGGGCTGGACCGGGTACCGGCCGGTGCGGCGGTGTTGGGCGGGCTGACGGCGGGGGCGGAGATCGTGGGGGAGGTGCTGGCCGGGGTCGGCTCGGATGTGTATCTCCGGCTGGCGGGAGGAGATGAGGGGGCAGTGGGGGCAGCGGGGGCAGCGGGGGCAGTCGGCTCCGTGGTGGTAGTGGGTGGGGCTGAGGGGCGGCGTTCTGGTGCGGGTCAGGGTGCGGGGGCCGGTGGGCCGGGGCCGGTTGTGGTGATGGATGCGCGGTTGCTGTCGGGATGGGTGCTGGGGGCGGCCACGGGGCGGGTGACGACCGTGCCGGTGCTGCCGGACCGTACGTCAGTACCGGGTGCGTCGGAGCGGGGAGGGGAGCAGGAAGGGCTGTTCTGACCGGGTGGGTCTGTTTTGACTATCTCTTCTGGCCGGGCGGGTTCTGATCGGGCGGGTGGGTCTGTTCTGACCGAGCAGGTCTGTTTTGACCGTGCGGTCCGCGCTGACCGGGCGACGGGCGCTGCGCTTTTGCGGGGGCGGGCTCTTCTGGGTTCGCCTGGGCTCGCCTGGGTTCCTCTGCGTTCCTCTGTGTTCGTCCGCGTTCCTCTGCGTTTCCCTGTGTTCCTCTGAGTCCTTCTGAGGTGCGGGGTTCTGCTGGGAGGGACGGATCGGCTGCGGCGCAGGGTTCTGCTGGGCCGTGCGTGCCTGCGAGGCTGGGGGCGGCCGGTGCCCGGCGGGTGGTGGCCGTCGGTGTGGCGGGTGGAACGAGGAGGGTCAAGGTGGCGGACGGGGACGAGCGGGTGGGGGCGTTCTGGCGGGGGCTGGGCCTGCCGGGGCTGATCGACGTCCATACGCACTTCATGCCGGAGCATGTGATGGCGAAGGTCTGGGCGTATTTCGACGCGGCCGGGCCGCTGGTGGGCCGGGAGTGGCCGATCACGTACCGCTTCGAGGAGGAGCAGCGGCTGGCGGTACTGCGCGGCTTCGGCGTACGCGCGTTCACCTCGATGATCTATCCGCACAAGCCGGGGATGGCGCAGTGGTTGAACGGCTGGGCGGCCGACTTCGCGGCTCGTACGCCCGATTGTCTGCGGACCGCGACATTCTTCCCCGAGGACGGCGCGGAGGCGTACGTACAGGACGAACTCGCCGGCGGCGTACGCGTCTTCAAGGCGCATGTGCAGGTGGGGGCGTACGACCCGGCCGATGCCCGGCTCGATGCGGTGTGGGGGGCCGTCGCGGAGGCGGGGGTGCCGGTGGTCGTGCACTGCGGGTCGGGGCCCGCGCCCGGCAAGCACACCGGTCCGGAGCCGATCGCGCGGGTGCTGGCCCGGCATCCCCGGCTCCGGCTGATCATCGCCCACCTTGGGATGCCGGAGTACGCCGATTTCCTGGAGCTGGCCGAACGGTATCCCGGTGTGTACCTCGATACGACGATGGCCTTCACGGACTTCGCGGAACGGACAGCGCCGTTCCCGCGGGCCGAGCGCGCCCGGCTGGCGCAGCTCGGTGAACGCGTCCTGTTCGGCAGCGACTTCCCCAACATCCCCTACGGGTACGCCCATGCGCTGGAGGCGCTGGCCCGGTTGGGGATGGGGGAGGAGTGGCTGCGCGGGGTCTGTTACGGGAATGCGGCGCGGTTGTTCGGGTTGGGGAAGGCCGGGACCGTGGTGGAGAACGGCGGGTAGATCGTGCTGCGGGACGGGACGGGACGGGGCGGGGCGGGGCGGGACGGGGCGGGACGGGGCCGGAGCGGGGGACGTGGTGGAGACCGGGCGGCCGGGGCGGGGGACGTGGTGGAGACCGGGGTGGCGGCCAGGGGGGGCGGTCGGGGTGGAGACCGTAGTGGTGCCCGGAGTGGAGCGGTGCGCTGACTGTGTGGCAGGTGGCCCGGCGCGCTAGCGGGCTGCTGGTGTTTCCGTTGTGGCGGTGGCCAGGTGGGTCAGGGCCGTGGCCAGGTCGGTGAGGGTGGCCTCGTCCGAGACGCGTTCCGTCGCAGCGTCGATCTTCGGGCCGATCGCGGGGATTTCCCGGCAGGCGGCCGTGATGACCTCGCCGGTCATCATGCGCAGGGTCTCCCGGAGTTGGGCGTTGGCGTAGTCGCCGCCGGTGGGGAAGGGGGACGCGGTGATCACCGCGACCGGCTTGTGGACCACCTCGCCGCTGCTGACCAGCCAGTCGAGTGCGTTCTTGAGGACGCCGGGGACTCCGTGCGCGTACTCCGGGCTGACGATGAGCAGGGCGTCGGCGGATGCCACGGCGGTGCGCAGGGCGGCGACGGAGGTGGGAGGAGTGGCGTCCTCGCCGTCCAGGTCGGGGTTGAAGTGCGGGAGCGCGCCGATGTCCGCGGTGGTGGCGGGGCCGTCCCACAGGGTGAGGGCGGAGTTCAGCACCGCACCGTTGGAGCTGCGGGCGCGCAGGCTGCCGGAGAGGGCGACAAGGCTCAGCGAGTCGCCCGGCAGGGAGGTGTGCGTCAGAGGGGCCTGCGTCAGCGGGTCGTGTGTCGAAGGGCCGTGTGACAGTGGGTCGTTCGCCAGAGGCTGGTGTGTCAGAGGCTCGTGTGTCATGGCAGGACGGTACGCCGGGGGGTCCTGGGTGGGTGGGCGAGGCACCCGTTAAGAGGCAAAGGCGCTGGTCAGGGCGATTGTCAGTGGGGGGTGCCATGCTTGGGGCAGTGGTGATCGGCCTGGACCGCGCGGGGGGCGGCCCAGGCCGGTCACGGACCCGGTCATGGACGCGGGCACGGCGCCGGTCATGGTTGCGGTCTCGCAACCGGGTACGTGTGCGGTCACGGAACCGGTCCGGGATGCGGACATGGAACCGGGGACGGAACCGGTCACGGATCGGGACATGGAACCGGGGGCGGAACCGGTCACGGATGCGGTCGTGGGCTCGATCCGGGACCCGATCAGGTACTTGGTCGTGGACTCGACCACAGACCTGGTCGCGGACCCGGCCATGGACCCGGGCGCGGACTCGACAGGGACTCGACCAGGGACCCGGCCAGGGGCTCGACCATGAGCCCTGTCGGGGCGGGCGTCCGGGATTCTCAGGAGATTCACAGGGAGGAGAAAGGGAGCTCTCACGAGCAGGCGTCAGGCTCACCGGCATGACCGTGACTTCGTCGTCTTCAGCGTCTCTTCATGCTTCGTCAGTTTCGGTTTCGTCGGCTCCGATTACCTCGGTACCGGCGGGTTCGGTTCCGGCGGGCGCTGCGTCCGGAAGAGCGCCCGGGAAGCAGCCGGAGTTGCTGCGGCCGGACGGCAGCCCGGTGCGGGTGCTGGTGGTCGACGACGAGTCCTCGCTCGCCGATCTGCTGTCGCTCGCCCTGCGGTACGAAGGCTGGGACATCCGTGCCGAAGGGGATGGCGCGGGGGCACTGCGCTCGGCCCGTAGCTGGCGGCCGGATGCGGTGCTGCTGGACGTCATGCTGCCGGACATGGACGGGCTGACGCTGCTCGGACGGCTGCGGCGCGAACTGCCGGACGTGCCGGTGCTGTTCCTGACGGCCAAGGATGCGGTCGAGGACCGGATCGCCGGGCTTACGGCCGGCGGGGACGACTACGTCACCAAGCCGTTCAGCCTGGAGGAGGTGGTGGCCAGGCTGCGGGGTCTGCTGCGCCGGGCCGGGGCGGCGGCTGCCCGGAGCGAGTCGCGGCTGACGGTGGGCGATCTGGTGCTGGACGAGGACAGCCATGAGGTGTGGCGGGGTGGGCAGGAAATCCATCTGACGGCCACGGAGTTCGAGCTGCTGCGGTATCTGATGCGCAATCCGCGGCGGGTGCTGAGCAAGACCCAGATCCTCGACCGGGTCTGGAGCTATGACTTCGGCGGCCAGGCCAATGTCGTGGAGCTGTACATCTCGTACCTGCGGCGGAAGATCGATGCGGGGCGGGCGCCGATGATCCATACGCGGCGGGGTGCGGGCTATCTGATCAAGCCGGGTGGGTAGCGGAGCGGTGGCCGATCCCGCGCTTGTGCCGCTGCCCGATCACGGTCCTGCTCATGATCCCGGTCCTGCTCGTGATCTCGGTCCTGTTCACGGTCACGGTCCTGCTCACGATCTCGGCCCTGCTCTCGGTTCCGGTCCCGGTCCTGCTCTCGGTCCCGGTGCTGGTCCCGACCCCGCTGCAGCTCTCGGTCCGGGTGCCGCGGGGGCGCCTCTTGCGGAGCCCGCGGCGGCGCCCGTTTCGGTGCCTGCGCCCTCGTCCGTTTCGGGTGCCGGATCCGAGCCTGCTTCTGTAGGAGCGCCCGCACCCATGGCCGGGGCCGCGCCGGCGTCCGTAACGGGAGGCGCGCCCGTAACCGAAGGCACGGCTCGGCCCGCGTCCGCGTCCCGGGCCGTGCGCTCGCCCGTTCCGCCACGCGAGTGCCCGGATGTTTCCGGGGCCGTGTCAGGTCGGGCGGCCGGGAGTGGGCGTACGGCCGGGGTCGGGCGGCGGTCGGCGGGTGCCGGGCGGCGGTGGACGTTGCGGACGCGGCTGGTGGTGTCGGCGGTGGCTCTGATTGCCGTTGTGGGGGCGGTGATCGGGATCGTCACCACCATCGCGTTGCATTCGTACCTCCAGGGGCAGTTGGACGAGCGGGTGAATGACAGCGTCGGACGGGCGATGATGCCGCGGCCGCACGATCCGATGCGGAGCGAAACCCTCGACTTCGTCGCGATGGTGGGCCAGCGCGTGGGCACGGTGGGGGCGCGGGTCGGGCGGGACGGTGCGCTCGACGTGGGGGCGCGGCTGAACAATTCGACCAGCCGGGAGCCCTCGGAGCGGTTGGCGTGGCTGACCGGTGAGCAGGTCGCGGCGCTGGACCGCGTACCGCGCGACGGCCGTCCGCACACCGCCAAGCTGCCCGGGCTCGGCGACTACCGCGTGCAGTCCGCGAAGGACGGCTCACTGGTGGCCGGGCTGCCGCTCGGCGAGGTCCAGGACACGGTCGGCCGGCTGGTGCTGATCGAGACGTGTGTGACGGTTGCCGGACTGGTCGCGGCGGGGATCGCCGGGGCGAGCATGGTGGGGATCGCGCTGCGGCCGCTGCGGCGGGTCGCCGCCACCGCCACCCGGGTCTCCGAACTCCCGCTGCACCAGGGCGAGGTGGCGCTGCACGTCCGCGTACCGGCGGCGGAGGCGGATGCCCGGACCGAGGTGGGGCAGGTCGGGGCGGCGCTCAACCGGATGCTGGGACACGTCGGCTCGGCGCTGTCGGTGCGTCAGGAGAGCGAGATGCGGGTGCGGCGGTTCGTCGCCGACGCCAGCCATGAGCTGCGGACGCCGCTGGCGTCGATCCGGGGGTACGCCGAGCTGACCCGGCGCGGGGACGAGCGGCCCGGGCCGGTGACCCGGCATGCCCTCGGGCGGATCGAGTCCGAGGCGGAGCGGATGACGGGGCTGGTGGAGGACCTGTTGCTGCTCGCACGGCTCGATTCGGGACGCCCGCTCTCGTACGAGAGCACTGATCTCTCGCCGCTGGTGGTGGACGCGGTGAGCGATGCACGGGTGGCCGGGCCCGGGCACCGGTGGCGGCTGGAGCTGCCGGACGAGCCGGCGTGGGTCCACGGCGACAGCGGGCGGCTGCACCAGGTCCTGGTGAACCTGCTGGCCAACGCCCGGACGCACACACCCGAGGGGACGACGGTGACGGCCCGGGTGGTCCCGCTGGCCGGATTCCCTGCACCACCTGTCGGATTCCCTGCGCCACAGGGGGAAATCCCAACGGGGCAAATCGCAACGGGGCGCGTCCCAACGGTGCACGTCCCAACGGGGCAGGTCCCAACGGTGCACGTCCCAACTGGGCAAATGCCAACGGCTCAGGCTTCACCGGGTGGTCAGGCTTCACCGGGTGGTCGGGTCTCACCGGGGGGTCAGGTCTCAGCCGTACAGGCTCTACAGAGGCGCGCCCGGCCCGGCCACGTCCCCCAGCCCGCCGTCCGGCTCCAGGTGGAGGATGACGGGCCCGGCATCCCGGCCGATCTCCTGCCGCGCGTGTTCGAACGGTTCACGCGCGGGGACGCCTCGCGCTCGCGGGCGGCCGGCAGCACAGGGCTCGGGCTCGCGATCGTGCAGGCCGTAGTTGCCGCGCACGGCGGTACGGTCGGCGTCGAGAGCGCACCGGGGCGGACGGTCTTCACGGTGACGCTGCCGTCCTCGCGGTGACGCTGCCTCCCGTCTTGGCGGTGGCCCTGTCTCCCTTGCCTTCGCGGTACCTCTGCCGTCATTGCTCGGTGACTCCACCCGTCTTCCCGGTGACCCCGCCCCGTCTTCCCAGTGCCCCCCCTCTCCACGGTGACGCCGCCCCGTCCCCACGGTGACCCTGTCGGCCGGCGGGACCACCCGTACCCGCTCACGGCCCGCCACTCACAGCCAGGCCACAGGCTCACCACATGGCCGTGACAGGGCCGTTGGCGAGGGTCGGGGGCATGACGACGACACAGCCGCCCGACACACCACTGGGCTCCTTGCCGCCTCGCGAGCATCTGTGCCTCGGCCAGACCGCGACCGTGCTGGATGTGGTCATCCCCGTCTACAACGAGGAGTCGGATCTGGAGCGGTGCGTCCGGCGGCTGCACGAGCACCTCGCGCGGACCTTCCCGTACGGGTTCCGGATCACCATCGCGGACAACGCGAGCACCGACCGTACGCCCGAGGTCGCCGCACGGCTCGATGACGCGATCGACGAGGTCACGGCCGTACGGCTGGAGCAGAAGGGGCGCGGGCGGGCGCTGCGCACCGTGTGGTCGCTCTCCGAGGCGCCGGTGCTGGCCTATATGGACGTCGACCTGTCGACGGACCTCAATGCCCTGCTGCCGTTGGTGGCGCCGTTGATCTCCGGGCACTCGGACCTGGCGATCGGTTCGCGGCTCAGCCGGAGCGCGCGGGTTGTTCGCGGACCGAAGAGGGAGTTCATCTCGCGAACGTACAACCTCATCCTGCGGGGTTCGCTCGCCGCCCGCTTCTCCGACGCGCAGTGCGGGTTCAAGGCCATACGGGGCGATGTCGCGGAGCGGCTGCTTCCGATGGTCGAGGACACCGGGTGGTTCTTCGACACCGAGATGCTGGTGCTCGCGGAGCGGGCCGGGCTGCGGATCCACGAGGTGCCGGTGGACTGGGTCGACGACCCGAACAGCACCGTGCACCTCGTGCGCACGGCCACCGACGACCTGAAGGGCGTCTGGCGGGTGGGGCGGGCGCTGGCGACCGGGGCGTTGCCGCTGGACCGGCTGGCCCGGCCGTTCGGGGACGATCCGCGGGACCGGGAGCTGCCCGGGGTGCCGGGCGGGCTGGCCCGTCAGCTCGTCGGCTTCTGCGTCGTCGGCGGGCTCAGCACCCTGCTGTACCTCGGGCTCTACTCCCTCTTCCGGCTCGGTACGGGCGCCCAACTGGCCAACGCCGCCGCACTGTTGTTGTCCGCGATGGCCAATACGGCGGCCAATCGGCGGCTCACCTTCGGGGTGCGCGGGCGGGACCGGGCGGTCCGCCATCAGGCCCAGGGCCTGGTGGTCTTCGCCATCGGCCTGGTGCTGACCAGCGGGTCCCTGGCCGCGCTTGACGCGGCCAGCGGACCGTCCTCGCACGGCACCGAACTGGCGGTGCTGGTGGCCGCCAACCTGGCGGCGACGGTGCTGCGGTTCCTGCTCTTCCGCGCCTGGGTGTTCCCGGACCGCGAGCGACGGGACGCTGCGGAGGGCGCTGCGCAGAGCGCCGCCGAGGGAGCCGCCGATGCCGTCGCCGATGCAGCGGCCGAGGACGCCCACGGGGGCGCCCACGGAGGCGCCCACGACGGCGCGCCACTGCACGACCAGAACCACGACTTTTCCAGGAGCACCCGATGAACCCGCGTCTGCGTCCACATCCGGACCCGCATCCGGACCCGCATCCGGACCCGCATCCGGACCCGCATTCGGACCTGCACCCTGCTGTCCCCCCTGGCGCCACGCCCCGGGAGCGCTGGGCGAGGCCCGCGCTCGTCGCGTTGTTGCTGGTCACGGCCGTGCTCTATCTCTGGAGCCTGTCCGCCTCCGGCTACGCCAACCAGTTCTACTCGGCCGCGGTACAGGCCGGCAGCGAGAGCTGGAAGGCGTTCTTCTTCGGTTCGTCCGACGCCGCGAACTCCATCACCGTCGACAAACCGCCGGCCGCGCTCTGGCCGATGGCGCTGTCCGTACGGCTCTTCGGTCTCAGCTCCTGGGCGATCCTGGTGCCCGAGGCGTTGATGGGCGTGGCGACCGTCGGTGTGCTGTACGCGACCGTACGACGGCGGTTCGGGGCGGGCGCGGGTCTGCTCGCCGGCGGGGTGCTGGCGGTGACGCCGGTGGCGGCGCTGATGTTCCGGTTCAACAACCCCGATGCGCTGCTCTGCCTGTTGATGGTGTGCGCGGTCGCGGCGGTACTGCGTGCGCTTGCGGACGGCCGGACGAAGTGGCTGGTGCTGGCCGGGCTCTGCTTCGGCGCCGGGTTCCTCACCAAGACGCTGCAGGCGTGGCTGATCCTGCCGGCGCTCGCCGTGGCCTACGCCTGCTGCGCGCCGGTGGGCCTGCGCAAGCGGTTCGGGCAACTGCTGCTCGCCGGGCTGGCGATCGTGCTGTCCGGCGGCTGGTGGGTGGCGATCGTCGAGCTCTGGCCGGCGTCCTCGCGGCCGTACATCGGTGGCTCGCAGACCAACAGCTTCCTGGAGCTGACCTTCGGCTACAACGGCTTCGGGCGGATCAGCGGCAACGAGACCGGCAGCGTCGGCGGGGGCGGACGCGGCCCGGGAGGGGGCGGCGGTTGGGGCGAGACCGGCCTCACCCGGCTGTTCTCGTCCGACATGGGCGGGCAGATCTCCTGGCTGCTGCCCGCCGCGCTGATCCTGCTGGTGGTGGCGGTGGGGCTGCTGTGGCGTGCCCGCCGTACGGCCGCCGGCGCCGTGCCTGTCGTGCCCACCGCACCCGTCGTGCCTGTCGTGCCCGAACGGGCCGCAGCCGAGCGAGTCGGGGCCGATCCGGTCGTAACCGCGAGCTCCACGACCGGCCTCGGCGCCGAACAGGCCGGTCAGCGGGCCGAGTTCCTGGTGTGGGGCGGTGCGCTGCTGATGACCTTCACGACGTTCAGCTTCATGTCCGGGATCTTTCACCAGTACTACAACATCGCACTGGCCCCGTACATCGCGGCGCTGGTCGGGATGGGCGCAACCCTGCTGTGGCGGCGTGGCGGGCGGCTGGCGTCGGTCGTGCTGGCGCTGACGGTCGCGGTGACCGCGGGCTGGTCGTACGTCCTGCTGAACCGCTCGCCCGACTGGCTGCCGTGGCTGCGCTGGACCGTACTGGCGCTCGGGGCGCTGGCCGCGGTGGGGCTTCTGCTGGGCGTACGGAAAACGGCGGCCGCGGACCAGCAGGTGGCTGCGGACCAGCAGAAGGCCATCAACCGACCGTTCGATGCGGACCGGCAGACGGCCGCGGACCAGCAGATGGGCGCGGACCGACAGAAGGCTGCGGACCAGCAGAGGGCGGCGGCTCGGGTCCCTGTCAGCCGGCGGATCGGCGTCGTTGCCGCAGGGCTCGGGGTGGTTACGGCGCTGGCCGGACCGGTCGCGTACACGCTCGACACCATCAATACGCCCAAGGGCGGGTCCATCATCACGGCCGGGCCTTCGGTGAGCGGCGGTATGGGCGGACCGGGCGGGGGCTTCCCCGGGGGCCGGCACCGCATGTGGCGCGGCAACAACGGCGCGATGCCGGGTGGGGGCGCGCTGCCGGGCGGCGGAGCGCAGGGCGGAGCCGGCGGAGCACAAACCGGAGCCGCCGGAGCGCAGGCGGGAGCCGCCGGAGCGCCCGGAGGCCCCGGGACCGCCGCCGGTCGGCTACCCGGTATGCGTGGTATGCGCGGTGTCCGCGGTATGCGCGGTGGCATGGGCGGCGCAATGGGCGGCCTGCTCAACGGCACCAAGGTCAGCGCCCGGGCCAAGGCCCTGCTGGAGAAGGACGCCGGCGACTACACCTGGGCCGCCGCAGCCATCGGCTCGCAGAACGCCGCCGGCTACCAGCTGGCCACCCAGAAGCCGGTGATGTCGATCGGTGGCTTCAACGGCAGCGACCCGTCGCCGACCCTCGCCCAGTTCAAGAAGTACGTCGCGGAAGGGAAGATCCACTACTTCATCGCGGGCGGCCGGGACGGCTTCGGCGCCGATGGCCCTGGCGGTCCCGGCGGCCCTGGGGGCTCCGGGGGCTCTGGGGGCACTGGTGGCCTTGCGGGTCGGAAGTGGACCGGCGGATTCGGCGGCCTCGGCGGCTTCGGCGGACGTGGCGGCCGTGGTGGTCAGGGCGGCGGACAGGGCCCCTCGTCCCAGATCAGCTCCTGGGTCGAGAAGACCTTCAAGAAGGTCACGGTCGGCAGCGCCACCTTCTACGACCTGACGAAGAGGGCCTGACCAGCACGTACGCCCAGACACGTACGCCCAGACACGTACGCCCAGACACGTACGCCCAGACGCGGACGCCCGGAATTGGTCGACCGCCACTCGGCCGAAAATCAAATGTACGGCGTATAACCAGCCCTGTACGGTGTATGGCAACCGCTCGCACCGTACAGGGAGCCCGTATGCCGTCCCCCGTGGCGTCCGACGCCGCAACCACCACGCTCCACCCGCCGGGCCGGCATGCCGCCCGCTGGCTGATCCTGGCCGTCATCTGCGTCGCCCAGCTCACGGTCGTCCTCGACAACACCGTCCTGAACGTCGCCATCCCCTCCCTCACCGAGGAGATGGGCGCGACCACCGCCGACGTCCAGTGGATGATCAACGCCTATTCGCTGGTCCAGTCGGGCCTGCTGCTCACCGCCGGCAACTCCGCCGACCGGTACGGCCGCAAGAAGATGCTCGCCGTCGGCCTGGTGCTGTTCGGCCTGGCCTCGCTCGGGGCCGCGCTCGCCCAGTCGCCCGGCCAGCTGATCGCGGCCCGGGCCGGTATGGGCGTCGGCGGTGCGCTGCTGGTCACCACCACGCTCGCGGTCGTCATGCAGATCTTCGACGACGAGGAGCGCCCCAAGGCGATCGGCATCTGGAGCTCGGTCAACTCCCTCGGCTTCGCCGCCGGCCCGCTGATCGGCGGTTCGCTGCTCGACCACTTCTGGTGGGGCTCCCTGTTCCTGGTCAACCTCCCGGTCGCCGTCATAGCCGTCGCGGCGGTCGTCACCCTCGTCCCCGAGTCCAAGAGCCGCGGCGGCGATCTCCCCCACCCTCGAACGGGCTCGGGCGGGGGGACCCCCATGGACCTCCTCGGCGCCCTGCTCTCCATGATCGGTATGGGCGGAGTGGTCTTCGCGATCATCTCCGGGCCACACGCCGGCTGGCTCTCCGGCCAGGTGCTGATCTCCGCCGCCATCGGGATCGCCGGCCTCGCCCTCTTCGCGGGATGGGAACTGCACACCCCCCACCCCATGCTGGACATGCACTTCTTCCGCAACCGCCGGTTCATCGGCGCGGTCTCCGGCGGCATCCTGGTCGCCTTCGGGATGGGCGGCTCGATGTTCCTGCTCACCCAGCACCTCCAACTGGTGCTCGGATACGGCCCGTTGGACGCCGGTCTGCGGATGGCGCCGCTCGCCGTCACCGTCATCCTGATCAACTTCACCGGCCTGGGCGCCCGCCTGATGCCGAAGTTCGGCACCCCCGGCATGATCATCACCGGGATGTCGCTGCTCGCCGCCGGACTCGCCGCCATAGCGCTGCTCGGCGGACACAGCTACGGCGGCATGCTCACCGGTCTCATCGTGATGGGCATCGGCGTCGCGCTCGCCATGCCGACGATGGCCAACGCGATCATGTCCGCCATCCCGCCGGCCAAGGCCGGCGTGGGCGCCGGGGTCAACGGCACGCTGATGGAATTCGGCCAGGGCCTCGGCGTCGCCGTCCTCGGCGCGGTCCTCAACTCCCGCTTCACGGCCCTGCTCCCACTGGCGGCCGCGGGCGCCGGCTCGCTCTCCGCGGCCCTCGCCCGTACGCACGGCACCGCCGAACGGACCGCCGTCCAGGACGCCTTCGCCTCCGGCATCGGCACCAGCCAGCTGGTCGGCGCGGCCGCGGTGTTCCTCGGCGGACTGCTCGCCGCCGTACTCCTGCGCCGGGCGGAACGCACCGGGCATGAGCAGGGGACACCGGAGGCACCCGAAGCACCCGAAGCACCCGAGGCCCGAGAAGCACAGGGGGCACAGAGGGCGCAGGGGTCACACGGGGCACAGGTGGTCTGAGGGACGACGTCAGCGACACCGGCGGCATCAGTGGCATCGACAGCACCGGAAGCGCCGGAAGCGGCCGCCGCTGCCGCGGAATAGCATCGACGGTGCAGAAGATCGTGGAACGCCGACGTGCCGGACACGTAGGCCGACCTGCCGAACGTGCACGCCGACGTATCGACCCTGCACGCCGACGTGCCGAACGTGAATGCCGTACAGCACGTGAAAACCTGAACAAGAAGAGGACGGACGCCATGACCGCCACCAACGGCCGTGCCGGTAAGCGGCCGCACAGCGTCTGGCTGACCGAGCGCCCCCCGCTCAAGCGCAAGGCGGAGCAGCCGGCCGGACTCGACCTCGACAAGATCGTCGGGGCGACCGTCCGGCTGCTGGACGACGAGGGGCTGGCGAGGTTCTCGATGCGCCGCCTCGCCGCCGAGCTCGGTGTCACCGCGATGTCCGTCTACTGGTACGTCGATACCAAGGACGATCTGCTGGAGCTGGCCGTCGACGCGGTGGCCGGCGAGCTGCCCCTGCCCGACGAGTCGGAGCCCGGCGCCGACTGGCGCGAACAGCTCCGGGTCCTCGCCACCGGATACCGCGACATGCTGCTGCGGCACCCCTGGGCGGCCCGGCTGCTGGGCGAGTTCATCAACATCGGCCCGCACTCGACGGCGTTCTCCAACGCCACGCTGCGGGTGATGGGGCGCAGCGGCCTGGACGCCGAGCGCACGTCCGGCGCGCTGGCGTCGCTGTTCCACTTCGTCTACGGCTTCGCGACGATCCGGGCGACGCACGAGGCGCGGTGCCGGGCCGCGGGCATCAGCCTGGACGACTACTTCGAGCAGGTCGTCTCAGCCATCTCGGGCCGCCCGGAGTTCGCCGAGACGATGGAACTGTCCCTCCGTGCCGACCGCGTCCGTACGGGCCGGTCGGCCGTGGCCATGCTGGACCGGGACTTCGCCTTCGCACTCGACCTGCAGATCGCGGGCATCGAGGCGATGCGGGGCGGGGGCGAGGGTGAGGGCGGGCGCGAGGCGTGACCTGGGCGGGGGCTTGGGGGCTTGGGGAACTCGGGCGAAAGGGGCCGGAGGAGGGCCCTTAGGGAGCGGTCGAACAGATCCCCTAGGGGGTCGAAACGCCCCCTGCGGGCCTACAACGCACCGTGAGGCCAAGCTATTCCCGCCAGGCAGCCGGGCAAGCTATTCCCGCCACGCAGCCGGGCAAGCTATTCCCGCCACGCCGCCGCTCGTCCCACCCTCGCCTCACCCTCGCCTCACCCCATAGGCAAGCTCTCCCCCTGTACCGCCTGGATGTCCAGTTCGACCTTCAGGGTGGTGCCGATCGCGGCGATACCGGCGGCCACGACCTGGTTGTAGTTCATCTTGAAGTCCTCGCGCCGCAGTTCGGCCGTGGCGCGGAAGGCCGCGCGGACGCCGCCCCACGGGTCGGGCCCGGTGCCGAGGTAGCTCAGGTCCAGGTCCACCGGGCGGACGACGCCGTGCAGGGACAGGTCGCCGTGCACGGTCCAGCGGTCCGGGCCGGCCGGTGACAGGCCGGTGCTGCGGTACGTGATCTCCGGGTACACCTCGACGTTGAGGAAGTCCTCGTTGCGCAGGTGCCCGTCGCGCATGCCGTTGCCGGTGTCGATCGACGACGCCTTGATGACCGCGTCGACCCGCGACTTCCCCAGGTCCTCGCCGATCTCGATGCGGCCGCTGAACTCCGTGAACCGGCCGTGCACGCTGGAGATGCCCAGGTGCTGGGCGACCGCGCCCACCGTGGAGTGCATCGGGTCGATGGTCCAGGCGCCGGGCGGCGGCAGTTCGGCCCCGCCCTGCCGGGCCAGCACGACGTTGCCGACCTCCATCCGGCCGCTCGCCGTCACGATCGCGCTGGAGGCGACCGGTGCGTAGCCGACGGCCGTCACGATGACCGTGTACGGGCCGGCGGGCAGCGGCGTCTCGCTGCGGACGGCACCGTCCTCGTCCGCCGCGGCACGCAGCACCTGCGCGCCCGTCATGTCGGTGACGGTCAGCACGGCGTGCTGCACCGCCCAGCCGTCCCGTGTGCGGACCTGCGCCCTTACGCCCGCAGCTCCCGCGCCCGTCGAAGTCATTGCCTCTCCCGTGTGTTGCTGGTGGTGCCCCGGCTCCGGGCTCGGGCTGAGCCGGGAGTTCGGAGGGTGTCGGACCCCGGCGGTCCGGAAGCCCGGGTGTCGGACCCCGGCGGCGGCGTGCAGGCCGTCCCCTGCCTGTGCGCCACCCCGCCGCCGGAGTCCTGGGGTCCGGTCCGGGACGCGTCTCCGCTCAACGCGTGTCCCGGCCCGGGGTCTTGCTGCCCGGGTTGCTGCCCGGCCATTCCGTACGGGTCTTCTGTACGGGCCTTCCGTACGGCCTCCCGTACGGACCTGGCCGTAGAGGCCTGGCCGGTCGGGCATGCCGTGCGCACGCCCCCGGCCCCCGGCCCCCGGTCAGTCCCCGGGGTGGGCGAGCTGGACGTCGTAGCCGTCGACCCCGCGGGCGTCGATCGCGAGACCGGTGGCCACCGGCGGGTAGCCGCTCGCGATGACCGTGTAGTCACCGGCGTCCAGGTCGGTGAAGGCGTACGCGCCGTCGTCACCGGTGGTCGAGGTGGCCACGACGTTGCCGGCCGCGTCCACCAGCGTCACCCGGGCGTCGGGCAGCGGCCGGCCGGCCCCGTTCGGACCACCCGCCCGTACGACGCCCTGCACCCGCGCGCCGGACAGCAGCTCGACCTCGATGCGGGTGGTGCCCTGGCCGCCGATCTCGACCGGCAGCGCGGCCGGCCGGAAGTTGGCGGCGTTCACCGCGACCGTGAAGGTGCCGGGGGCCAGCTCGTCGAAGGAGAAGTACCCCTCGGCGCCCGTCTTCCCGGTGGCCAGCACCTCGCCGCGGACGTCGGTGACGACGACCATGGCGTCCGCCACCGGCTCGCCGGTGACCGCGCTGCGCACCTGGCCACCGAGGCCGCTGGTGCCGCTGAGCAGGATGTCGTAGCCGTACGGCTGGTCGCCGACGACGACCGTGGAGGCCTGCGGCTGGTGCCCGTCGGCCGCCGCGATCAGCACGTACGAGCCGGCGCCGGGCGCGTTCAGTACGTACGAGCCGTTGGCCTGGGCGACCGCCCGGCCGAGCTGACGGCCGCCGAGCGAGATCAGCGTGACCGCGGAGCGCGGGACGGGGTGGCCCTCCGCGTTGCGTACGAATCCGTGGACGGCCGGCCCGGCGGGCACGGCGTCGCCGCCACCGGCCGAGGCGTAACCCTGCAGGGGCTGCGCGGCCGGCTGCGCCCACGAGGGGGTGTGGCCGCCGTCGTCCGAGGTCACCGGTGCGGCACCGACGAGGGCGGGCTCCCGCTCCTCCGCCGCGCCGCCCGCCGCAGCGCCAGAGGCGGCGGCCTGCAGCGGAAGCGTCGCCTCCGACGGGGTCACCGAAGGGGTCACCGACGGGCTCGCCGACGACGGCGCGCCCGCGCCGCTCTCGGCGCCCTGGACGCCGTGGGCGCCCTCCGAGCTCTGGGCCAGTCCGCCCCGCGTCTTCAACGCGACCTCCTTGATGAACAGGGTGAAGAGGAAGGCGAGCAGCGCGCAGGGCGCCGCGTAGAGGAACACATCGGCCACACCGTGGCCGTAGGCGCTCTCCATGACGGTGCGCAGCGGCGCCGGGAGGGCGTCCAGGTCCGGGATGCCGCCGCTGTTGCCGGAGGCGTGCGCGGCGGCCTTGGCGGCCTTGGGGCCGAGTTCGGCCAGGCCGTCCTTGACGTAGTGGGTGACGCGGTTGGCGAGCACCGCACCGAGGGCCGAGACGCCCACCGCACCGCCGAGGGAACGGAAGAAGGTCACGACGGACGAGGCGGAACCGAGGTCCGACGGCGCGACCTGGTTCTGCGTGGCGAGCACCAGGTTCTGCATCATCATGCCGATGCCGAGACCCATCAGCGCCATGAAGATCGCGATGTGCCAGTACTCGGTGTCGTAGCGGATGGTGCTCAGCAGGCCGAGGCCGGCGGTCAGCAGCACACCACCGGAGACCAGCCAGGCCTTCCAGCGACCGGTCTTGGTGATGACCTGGCCCGAGACGGTCGAGGAGATGAACAGGCCGCCGATCATCGGGATCGTCATGATGCCGGACATCGTCGGCGACTTGCCGCGCGCCAGCTGGAAGTACTGGCTGAAGAAGACGGTGCCGGTGAACATCGCGATACCGACGAACAGGGAGGCCACCGACGCCAGGGTGATCGTCTTGTTGCGGAACAGCCGCAGCGGGATGATCGGCTCCTTGGCCTTGGTCTCGACGAAGACGAAGACCGCGCCGAGCACCACCGCGCCGCCGACCATCGCGGCGGTCTGCCACGACAGCCAGTCGTACTTGTCGCCGGCCAGCGTCACCCACACCAGCAGCAGCGAGACCGCCGCGCTGATGAAGAACGCGCCCGCCCAGTCGACCTTGACGCCCTCACGCTTGACGACGGGAAGCTTCAGGGTCTTCTGCAGCACGATCAGGGCGATCACCGCGAACGGCACACCCACGTAGAAGCACCAGCGCCAGCCGAGCCAGTCGGTGTCGGTGATGACGCCGCCGAGCAGCGGGCCGCCGACGGTGGCGACGGCGAAGGTGGCGCCGAGGTAGCCGCTGTACCGGCCGCGCTCCCGCGGCGAGATCATCGCGGCCATCACGATCTGGGCCAGGGCGGACAGACCGCCCACGCCTATGCCCTGCACGACGCGGCAGGCGATCAGCATGCCGGTGTTCTGCGACAGACCGGCGACGACCGAGCCCGCGACGTAGATGACCAGCGCGAACTGCACCAGCAGCTTCTTGCTGAACAGGTCGGAGAGCTTGCCCCACAGGGGCGTGGTCGCGGTCATCGCCAGCAGCGAGGCGGTCACGACCCAGGTGTAGGCGCTCTGCCCGCCGTCCAGATCATGGATGATCTCCGGCAGCGCGTTGGACACGATCGTCGACGAGAGGATGGCGACGAACATGCCGAGCAGCAGCCCGGACAGCGCCTCCATGATCTGACGGTGCGTCATGGGGGCCCCGTCGGAGGCGTGGTGATGACCGCCTCCATGCTTGGCGTGGCCGCCCCGCACACCGGCTGGTGTGGTCGTAGCCATGTGGTTCCTTTTCATCCTGCGGGTGTACGGGTGCTGAGGTCGTTGCGGGTGGTGAAGTCGTTGCGGCTGCTGACGTCGTTACGGATGGTGAAGTCGTTACGGGTGTTGACGTCGTGGTGCGCCCGGGTCCGGCAGTCGCCGAAGCTCGTACGGAGCCGGGCGAGCAGCTCGTTGAGGAGACCGACGTCGTCGTCGCTCCAGTCGCCGAGATACCGGGCGAGCGCGGCGGTGTAGCGCGCGGAGAGCTCCTGGAGCATCTCCGTGCCGCTCGGGGTCAGCCGCAGCAGCCGCGACCGCTTGTCCGCCGGATCGGGCTCCCGCTCGATCCAGCCACGCTCGCAGACGTGCGCCACGTGCCGGCTGGTGACGGACATGTCGATCGCCATCAGCTCGGCCAGCTGACTCATCCGCATCTCGCCGTGCCGGTCGAGAAGGGTGAGGACGGCGGCCGAGGCGGGCGGGCAGTCCTGGGGCAGGATCCGCCCCATCTCCCGCTTGACGGCCCCGATGGCGCTGAGTTGCCTGGCCAGCTCCTCGTACTGACTGTGAGCGGCCACCGGCTCCTCCACGCATCCTTCGCTCAGCTCGATCGCACGTCTTTTGTTGCTTGAGGCAACCATACGCACAGTTGGTTGCTGAAGGCAAACGACTGGGTGGCATGTACAGGCAAAGGCTGCACCAAGACCGCGTCCCGCGATCTGCCGGTGATCACCGGGCCACGCGCAAAGCTGCAGGTCCGCGGGGGTGGCCGGAAAGCACCCCACAAATCCCCACAACGCGACCACATCGCTCACGAGTGGCACACTTCACGCGGGCAGCCCTCCCCATCGACCCGCCCGCCCCCTCCTCCCGTGGTCGCCCCACACCCGCCCCAGGGGTGCCCCCGGCCACCCGGTTCGCTAGGGTCCTGCCTCATGGCGACCAACCCGCAGAACCAGGCCGACGGGAACTACGACCCCGCGGGCAGCACGCAGATGTTCCGTGCCTTCGTGGACGAGGGCGGCACTCCCCAGGCCGGCGCCCGCCGCGCCCCGGCCCCCCAGCAGTCGGCCGGCCCCCGCGTGGGCGTCATCGTCGGCGTCATCGTCGCCCTCCTGGTCGTCGCGGGCGCGGCGTGGCTGGCGCTGTCGTAACAAGTCGCCCTTGAGTTCCAGTTCTCGGTCTTACGGAGACGGGGCCCGGCGGCAACAACCGCCGGGCCCCGCTGCCTTACGCGTTCGTTGCCGCCGCTACCCCGCCTGCCCGCCCCGGCTCTCGACGATCCGCAGGGCGTCCCGCAGCGCTTCACACAGCCTGTGGACACAGAACCGGAGCTCGTCGGCAGACGGCTTTCCCGGGCCCCGCAGCAGCTCGGTCGCCCGTGCCAACACTTCCTCGCCGGTGCTCACCTGCACCTCTTCCATCTCGTCGGCGAGCCGTGACAGAAACCCGCCGTTGTCGTCGGCGGAGAGATAACACCGCTGCCCGCCCGGCCCACTCCAGGGCAGCAGCCGCATCCCACCGCGCCTCACGAAGCGGCCGCCATCTCGATGTCACGCAGAAAGGCCCACTCCCGCCGGGCCTCCTGCCGCTCGTGCAGGAGGAGGTAGGGCCGTACGAGAGGGGAGGCGTCGCCGTCGAGGGGGGATTCGGGGCGGCGGGGCGGACGTTGAGATGGATGGTGACGGGGTGGCTGAGGGAGGGCGAGGGGGACGAGGCGGCGCCGCGCCCTTAACCGGGCGACGAGCCTGCGCATAAGGTTCCGCATGTCGACCTGCTCTCTTCAGGTTGGCCATGCCCCGGGGGTGTTGGCGCACCCGCCGGGGTCTTTCCCCGCGAGCCTACGGGCTCCTGTTAGCCCCTGTCTATAGCTATACCTCTCTATGCCCGGCTAAATACTGGTGCATACAGTCCCGTTCGTGATGGAGTTCGACCCGACGTTGCCGAAGTGGAAGCAGATTGCCGATGTGATCCGGAAGCGGATCGCGGACGGCACGTACCCGCCACACCACCTGATCTCCGAAGTGCGGATGGAGCAGGAATTCGGCGTCGCGCGCGTGACCGTTCGCAAGGTCACGGCCGCCCTCCGGGAGGAAGGGCTCATTGTCACCACGCCGGGGATGGGCTCCTTCGTGACACCACAACCGCCGGGTACGGCGAAGTGATCGAGTTCACCCCCGACCGGCCCAGGTGGCGCCAGGTCGCGGACGTGATCCGCACTCGCATCGCCGACGGCAGGTATTCCCCGGGGACACGGGTGCCGTCGGTGCTCCAACTTCAGGAAGAGTTCGGCATTGCCGGGGTGACGGCCCAGAAGGTGCACCGCGGACTGCGGGCCGAGGGGCTGATCTATACCGAGCCCGGGATGGGTTCGTTCGTCTCGAAGGAGCTCCGGGGAGAGCTCAAGCGGCCCAAGTGGGAGCAGATCGCCGACGTTATCCGCGAGCGGATTGCGGACGGCACGTATCCGCCGAAGCACCTGCTCTCCGAGGTGCGCATGGAGCAGGAATTCGGCGTCGCGCGCGTGACCGTTCGTAAGGTCACGGCCGCCCTCCGGGAGGAAGGGCTCATCGTCACCACGCCGGGAATGGGGTCGTTCGTGACGCTGCAACGGCCGGGCAGCGGTCAGTGAACCAGCCCCTAGGGAACGGTCGAACAGATCCCGTAGGGGTCACGCGGGCCCCCTGCTAGGGCCACAACGCTGCGGTCGGGCGCGGTATTCCCAAGGCCAGGCAGATGAGTTGGCGGCGGTGCGGCACCCTCAAGTCTTGGCCCACGAGTTGGCCGTAGTGGCGCCGCGTCGGCCGGCTGCCGACGAGTGACCCACCCGCCAAACGAACGACTTGCGCTTTCCGTTGCGTCAACTTCTACGTTCGTTCTCGAGGCCGGAGAGACCGGCCCGGCGATGAAAGGTACGGCACGGCCATGGCCTGGTCGATCGCGGACGTGGCCCGGATGTCCGGGGTGACGTCCCGGACCCTGCGGCACTACGACGACATCGGCCTGCTCGTCCCCGCGTACACCGGGGGCAACGGCCACCGCTACTACGGAGAGGCCGAGTTGCTGCGCTTGCAGCAGATCCTGCTGATGCGCGAACTGGGCCTGGGCCTCCGCGATATCGCGACGGTCCTGGAGCGCCAGGTCGACCAGGTGGCCGCGCTGCGCGCCCATCTGCGCAAGCTGGCGGCCGAGCGCGACCGGCTCGATGCGCTGGTCCGCACGGTCGGCCGCACCATCGCCGAACTGGAGGATGACAAGGACACCGACACCATGGAAAAGATCAACAACCCGGAGAACCTCTTCATCGGCTTCGACACCACGCGCCACGAGGAGACCGCCCGCGAGCAGTGGCCCCACCAGGCCCAGCAGTCGGCGCAGTTCGCGGCCACGCTCAGCGAGGCGGACATGGAGCGGATGCAGCGTGCGGCGACCGCCGCGATGGCCCGCATGGCGGAGCTGATGCAGGCCGGCACGCCGGTGACGGACCCGGCGGTGCAGGCCGAGGTCGATGCCCACTACCAGGGCATCTGCCGGATGTGGACCCCGAACGCGGCCGCGTTCAAGGCCCTCGGGCAGAACTACGTCGACGACGCGACGTGGCGCGCGGCCTACGACCGGGTCGCCAACGGCCTGGCCGAGTACCAGCGGGACGCGATGACGGCCTACGCCGACGCCACACTGAGCTGACCTCCCGCCAGCCCTACCGCCACCGACTGTCTGGGGGCTGCAGACCCCAGCAGCCGGGAAACCTTCCCGGAGCAATTGCGCCGTGATTCCCTCTCACTGGATCCGCCACCACCGCCGAGAGGACAACGAACTCCTCGGCTATCTACGGCCTGTCGACGGCGACCCGGACCAGTTCGTTCCGGTCACCCTCTTCGGCCACCCGCTCGGCGACCCGACCGAAGAAGCGGCCGCCCGCCGTCGCCTGGACCGCACCGGACTCGACTACCTGGCCAAGGACTGGCTGCTGTCCCTGCCCGACCACCCGGAGGCCATCGCCGTCCACATCGTCGAGGTCACCCCACAGCAGGTACGGGTGCAGAACATCGACTACGGCTACCCGCACGCGAACATCGGCCACATCTTCGTCCTCGACGTCCCCACCGCCGACCAACTCCGCCCCCGCTGACGCCTGCCCTGCCCCCTTCTCCCCACGGTGATGCGCGTGGTGCCGGGCCGGGCCGGGACCCTTAAGGCGTTGGTCGAACAGATCCCGTAGGGGATGCAGGCGCCCCTTGCAGGCCACAACGTGGGGGAGGGGGGAGGTATTCCTGATGGAACGACGACTCCACCGGTTGAACGACGACTCCTCTCGCTGAACGACGACCGCGCCGGCCGTGTGAGGGTACGGCCGGCGCGGTGGTGGGGGGTGGCGTCGGAGGGGTCAGCCGGCGTTGACCGGGTTGACGTAGGTGCCCGGGTGGGTGGCGCCGGACTGGTCGAGGATGGCGCCGCCGTAGGGCCACTTCAGCTGGAAGTGCTGCTTCTCGTTCGGCGGCGTGACCAGCACCGTGCCCGGCGCGATCTTCCTGTCGCCGGCGTTGACCGACGGCAGGAAGGTGATCGTGAACGACGCGGACCCGCCCGGCTGCAGCGTCACCGGCGTCGGCTTCTTCGAGGAGCGCGGCAGGTCGATCGAGTGGCCGTCGTCGGCCTTCAGCTGAACGCCGGGGAAGCCGCTGATCGTGCAGGCGGCCCGACCGGCGTTTTTCAGCCACACGGTGACGTTCTGCTGGGCGTCGCTGTGCATGTCCGGGACGCCGCCGCCCGACGAGCCCCAGCCGGCCTGCAGGCTGCCGGTGGCGCAGCGGGCGGAGGCACCGTGCTTGGAGGAGGTCTGCGAGGCGGAGCCGCCGCTGCCGCCCGTTCCGGAACCGTTCTTGCCGGTCTGCGAGCCGCCACCCGACGTCGTACCGGAGCCCTGGCCACCGGACGCACCCGAGCCCGCACCCGAACCCGAGTCCGCCCCGGACGAACCGCTCGCCCCGGCCGACGACACCGGGCTCGGGGAGCCCGCGGGATCGGGCTTGGGCGAGTTGCCCTGGCAGGCGGTCAGGGCCAGCGCGGCGACGGCGATCACGGTGGCGGCGGCTGCCTTGCGTCCGCGGCGGAGCATGGTGTGGTGCGACATCGGGAGTCCCCCTGGCTGGCTGCGTCAGTACGGTCACGGCCCGTCCGGCGGCCCGCTGACACCAGACTCCCGACCCCCGCTGTTGATCAACTAACAGCTCGCTAACGCCCGGACGCGTCCACTACCGCGCTCACGTCCACCACTACCTCGCTCACGTCGCGTCCGCCGCGGCCTCCAGGGCCGCGATGTCGATCTTCTTCATGCCGAACATGGCCTTCATGGCGCGGGCCGCCCGTTCCTGGTCCGGGTCGTTCAGCAGCTCTGCCATACCGCCCGGCGCGACCTGCCAGGACAGGCCGTACTTGTCCTTCAGCCAGCCGCAGGGGCCCTCCTCGCCGCCCTCGGAGAGCTTGGCCCAGTAGTAGTCGATCTCCTTCTGGTCGGCGCAGGTGACCATGAGCGAGATCGCTTCGGTGAAGGTGAACTCCGGGCCGCCGTTGATCGCGAGGTACGGCTGACCGTCGAGCTCGAACTCGACGGTCAGAACGGTGCCGGCCTCGCGCGGACCTGCCTCGTTGTAGTGCGTGACGTCGGTGATCTTCGAGTTCGGGAACACCGAGCAGTAGAACTCGGCGGCCTCCTTGCCCTGGGTGTCGAACCAGAGGTTGGGGGTGATGCGAGGCATGGCGATCTCCTGCGGGTGGGCGGTCAGCGGTCTGCGGTGTGCGGACCGCGGTCGGCCGTTGCGGGTGTGCGTTACCTGTATCGACACCTGCATCGACATCGACACCTGTATCGACACCTGTATTGACCGTGGCACCGGCCGGTACTCGGCGCCATCCGGGCGGAAATTCCGCGGAGATCTCTACGAGCCGCCGGCGCCCCACGCGAAGGTGATGTCCCGGGTGTCGAGGTGCATGCCCAGCGGCACCCGCCAGGCGTCCACGCACACCCGCCAGCTGCCGGTCTTCCGCGTGCCGGGGGCGAGCGGCAGCGGGAGCTCGTGCGTGGACGTGAGGGTCGCCCAGTCGACGCCGAGCGAGCCGATGACGTGGCTGCCGAACATGACCCTTCCGGTGGTGACGGCGTGGTCACCGGTGTTGACGAAGTCGAGGCTGACCTTCTGGCACCAGCGGACGTCGGTGCCGGCCAGGACGGCGTGACCGACCAGCAGACCCTCGGGGGCGCCCGGACCGGCGGGGATACCGGGCTTGGGCGGCGCCGGGGAGTCGTGGTGCGGGGGCCGGGTCGGGTCGCTGGGCTGCGGTGTGGGGTGCGGCGTCCCGTGTGAGCCGGGGGAGGGGGAGGGGCTGCCGCTCTTGCCGCCGGTGGAGCCGGGGCGGGCGCTGCCGGGCGCCGTGGTGGACGAGCCGCTCCCCGGGCCCGTACGAGCGGACGGCGCCCCGCCCCGGCCGTCACCGCCGCCGACCCCGCGACCACCGCTGCCGCCGCTGCCCCCGCTCCCCCTCCCGTTCCCGTCGTACGGCGTCAGCTCGACGCCGTCGCGTGGCGGTACGGGGTGTTGCGGCGCCTGTCCGTCGCCCGGGCCGGCCGCGCCCACCGCGACCTGGCCCCGGTCGGCCGCGTCCCCGCAGCCGGTGAGCAGGACACCCAGACACAGCACGGCCGCCGAAGCGGAGGCGAGGGTCGTTGTCGTCCGTCGTCGCATCGGCACAGTGTCACTGACGGACCGTCAGGTGTATAGGGATGGAGGGATGGTTGCGAGGCAAGGGCCGGTCTTGACGGTCCCCCCTGCGGTTCGCGAGTTGGCCGTCGTCGCATTCCGGCCACGGGCGGCAACGGGCGCATCACCACGAGGCGTTGGGCATCCGCACCCGGGCATGCCGAAAGCGGGCCCCGTGGCCGGTGCGGCACGGGTCCCGTCAGGAGGTTGTCAGTTCGGATCTCGTCCGGATCCGGATCCTTCAACTGTCCGCCGAGCGGCGAGCGTCGTGGGCCCCTCGGCGGACCGTCCCTCAGTCGGAGATCAGGCCCTCGCGCAGCTGCGCCAGGGTGCGGGTGAGCAGGCGGGAGACGTGCATCTGGGAGATGCCGACCTCTTCACCGATCTGCGACTGGGTCATGTTGGCGAAGAAGCGCAACATGATGATCTGGCGTTCCCGGGCGGGGAGTTTGGCCAGCAGGGGCTTGAGGGACTCCCGGTACTCGACGCCCTCCAGGGCGCTGTCCTCGTAGCCGAGGCGGTCCGCGAGGGAGCCCTCGCCGCCGTCGTCCTCGGGGGAGGGGGAGTCCAGGGAGGAGGCGGTGTAGGCGTTGCCGACCGCCAGGCCGTCGACCACGTCCTCCTCGGACACGCCGAGGCACAGGGCGAGTTCGGGGACGGTCGGGGAACGGTCCAGCTTCTGGGAGAGCTCGTCGCTGGCCTTGGTGAGGGCGAGCCGGAGCTCCTGGAGCCGGCGGGGCACCCGTACCGACCACGACGTGTCGCGGAAGAAGCGCTTGATCTCGCCGACGACGGTCGGCATCGCGAAGGTCGGGAATTCCACCCCGCGTTCGCAATCGAAACGGTCGATCGCCTTGATCAGACCGATCGTGCCGACCTGGACGATGTCCTCCATCGGCTCGTTGCGGCTGCGGAAGCGGGCCGCGGCGTAGCGCACCAGCGGCAGGTTCAGTTCGATGAGTGTGTCGCGCACGTACGTGCGCTCCGCGCAGTCCTTGTCGAGCGAGGCCAGCCGCAGGAACAGGGAGCGGGAGAGCGTGCGGGTGTTGATGGCGTCGTCGTCATGCACGTGCGGTGCGGGCGCGGGAATCGCGGCAAGCACCTTTGAGCTGCCCAGTTCTACGGACATGCCACCCCCTTGAGGTCGCGGACGGATCGCTGCGGCGTCCCCGGCCCGAGGCGGACCGGGAAGTGATGCCTCCACCTGAATACCGGAGGCAGCGCTACGGCAAACGCGGTTCCTGCAGAATGTCACATGTCGGCAACACGCTGTAGCGCCTTGTCGACATATCTGTGCAGGAACGGGTCGCCCGTCCCGGTTATGCGTCGATCCTGTTTGCGGATCGCAGGCGGGCGAAGCTCCGCGACAGTAGCCGGGAGACATGCATCTGCGACACCCCCAGTTCGGCAGAGATCTGGGACTGCGTCAGATTGCTGTAGTAACGCAGCAGAAGGATCCGCTGTTCGCGTTCGGGGAGCTGGACGAGCAGGTGCCGTACGAGGTCGCGGTGCTCGACGCCGGCGAGCTCGGGGTCCTCGTATCCGAGGCGGTCCAGCAGGCCGGGCAGGCCGTCGCCCTCCTGGGCGGCCTCCAGTGAGGTGGCGTGGTACGAGCGGCCCGCCTCCAGGCAGGCCAGTACCTCGTCCTCGCCGATCTTCAGGCGTTCGGCGATCTCGGCGGTGGTGGGGGAGCGGCCGTGCAGCACCGTCAGGTCCTCGGTGGCGCCGTTGACCTGCACCCACAGCTCGTGGAGGCGGCGCGGCACATGGACCGTACGGACATTGTCTCGAAAGTAGCGTTTGATCTCGCCGACGACGGTCGGCATGGCGAAGGTGGGGAACTGGACGCCGCGGTCCGGGTCGAACCGGTCGATCGCGTTGATCAGGCCGATCGTGCCGACCTGGATGACGTCCTCCATGGGCTCGTTACGGCTGCGGAAGCGGGCCGCGGCGTAGCGCACGAGCGGCAGGTTGGCCTCGATCAGGGCGGCACGGACGCGGGTGTGCTCGGGGGTGCCGGGTTCGAGGTCGGACAGCTCGGCGAACAGCACCTGTGTGAGCGCCCGGGTGTCCGCGCTCCGGCTCTCGCGGGACGGAGCCTTGGGCGCAGTACGGGCCGTCACGGTCACGCCACCCTTCCAGTGCTCGACAGTGCAGGGACTCGCAGCAGTGCATGTATCCGGCAAAAGCGGTCATAGCATCACAAGACATGTGCACTGTGTGCAAGCACCCCATAACGCCGTGTTGAAGAGAGAGTTGGGTGGTGAGAGGGGTGAGGGGACGGGTGAATGGAGGGGCGAGGGAAGGAGCGGGGGGAGGGGCGGGGGGAGGGGCGTGAAGGGCGTGTGGAGGGGTGCGGTGGGAGCGGGGCGGGAGTGGGGCGGGGCATGCGGAAGCCCCCCGCCCGGGGGAGGGCGAGGGGCTCCGGTGAACGGCTGCGGAGGGCGTGCCGATCGCGGGCGGATTGCGGGCCGAGCACGTGCGGAACGTGGGCCGGTCGCGGGCCGAGTGGGCGCGGAACGTGGGCCGGTCGCGGGCCGAGCAGGTGCGGATGGAGGGCCGATCGCGTGCGGGCGCGGGCCGATCACGTGCGATCGTGCGCCGGGGGTTCCGGGGTGAACGGGTGAACGGCTACCGGGCGCCGCGGCTCAGAATTCGTAGTCCGCGATCACCCAGGTGGCGAATTCGCGCCACTGGGCGGCGGCCGCCTGGTGGGCCGGGTGCTCGATGTACCGCTTGAGGGCGTCCTTGTCGGCCACCGCCGAGTTGATCGCGAAATCGTAGGCGATCGGGCGGTCGGTGATGTTCCAGGCGCACTCCCAGAACGTCAGCTCCGGGACCTCGTCCTTGAGCGCCGCGAAGGCCCGGGCGCCGGCCTGGACGCGTTCCTCGTCCCGCGAGACGCCGTCGTTGAGCTTGAACAGGACCAGGTGGCGGATCACAGGGGCCTCCGTACGGCGGGTGATCAACCGGACCGGCCCAGGAGCGGGCTGCCCTACTTGATCAGCTGGGTCATGAACTCGCCGACGCCCTGAGCAGCGGACGAGATGCCCTCGAAGCCTACTTGGACCAGCTGGGCGGCACGCTGGGGGGAGGTGATGATCGTGTACAGCACGAAGACGATGAGGAGGTACAACACGATCTTCTTCGCCTGCGCCATCGTCCCGTCTCCCCTGTGGCAGTCCCCTGCGGCCGTCCCTGCAGCTCCCGCGGTGGTGCGGGCGGCTGGATGCAGTCGGGCGAGTGTAACCACACGTGTTCGATCCGGGGAGCCGGGAGTACGCACGGTTCCCCTCCCGTGCCCCTCGGCGGGGTCGGCCCCGCCCCTGGCCCGGGCCCTGATCTGGGCCCCCCTCCGGTCCCTGGACCGGTCCCTGATCCGGCCCCTGACCGGCCCCTGATACGGACTTGATGGACCAAAGGCCCGGGGAAGCAGGTCCTTTGCCGGGCCGTCGGGGCGGGCCCGGCCGGCACCATGAAAACGGTGGCCCGATGGATCTGGCAGGAATCCGCGGGCCCCGGACCAGGGCCTCGCTGCGGGGCCCACGCTGCGACTTCCCCGCGAAGGCGGCGTGGGCTTGGGGGTTCGGTCCGCACCGGGGGGAGCGGCTCCCTTGAGGCCGCTTCCCCCGGACCGGCCTGCCGCCGGTCCCCTCGATCGGCCGGCGTGGCCCCGTCGACCGGCCCGCCGCCTCTCCCTTCCCCTCCGTCGCCCCCCTCGCCCCCTCGTCGCTGGCGGCCCCGTCGCCTTCTCGCGCCTGTCGCCGCCACGCAACCGCCACCCGCCGTACCCGCGTCTCTCACCTCGTACGACGCGGCGTCCATGCATCATGTACGCGACAGATTGACGCGCGGCGGCGCGCCGCGGCGCGGTGCGGGCGGCCGTGTGGGACGACGAAAGGACCACGGGCTCCGACGATGAAGATCGACTGGGACCGGCGTACCTGCGCGCGCCGCGGGCACATCACCTACCTCCCCACCGAGGAGCACCTCCGGCAGAACCTGCGGGCCGACACCGCGCTCGGTGTGGCCTGGCGCTGCCTGCGCTGCGGCGACTTCGCGCTCGGCGAGCCGCACGGCGCGGGCCCGGCCGCCGACGCCCCGCTCGTCCCGCGCGGCAAGGTCCTGCGCGACCTGTTCATCCTGCGCTTCCTGGCCGTCGAACGGGCGGTGCGCGGCGTCTTCATCGTGCTGGCCGCGGTCGGCGTCTGGCAGTTCAGCAACCGCAAGGACGCGGTCCGCCGGTTCTTCGACGAGTACATCGCCGTGCTCCGCCCGGTGGCCCGGCACTTCCACTACGACCTGGACCACTCCCCGGTCGTCGGCACCATCCAGAAGACCTTCGGCTACCGCCACTCCACCCTGGTGCTGGTGGCCGTGGCACTGCTGGTCTACGCAGTCATCGAGATCGTCGAGGGCGTGGGCCTCTGGTACGCCAAGCGGTGGGCGGAGTACCTGACGGTCGTCGCGACCGCCGCCTTCCTGCCGCTGGAGATCTACGAGCTCACCGAGAAGGTCAGCTGGCTCAAGATCGCCACGCTCGTCGTCAACATCCTCGCGGTGCTCTACATCGCGCTCGCCAAGCGGCTGTTCGGGCTACGCGGCGGCCGGGCGGCCTTCGACGCGGAGCGGCACAGCGCCTCCCTCCTGGAGGTCGAGACCTCGGCCGGCCTGACCACCACGACGCCCCACAACGCCTGAACGCCCGAACCCGGGGGGAACCCACCATGCCCACACCCACACCCACACTCAGACCCACATCTACGTCCGCGAACGTATCCCCGTCCGTATCCCCGGCCGCATCCGCGGCCGCATCCACGCCCGTGAACTCCGTGCGTTCCGGCTCCGGTTCGCCGCGCCCGTCCGCCGTCCGCCGGCGCACGGCGGTGGTGCTGGCGCTGCTGGCCGGCCTGCTGGCCGCCGCCGTCGCACCGGCCACGGCGGCCGTCCGCGCCGGGTCGGTCCGCACCGAGTCCGTCCGTACCGAGTCCGTGCGTGCGGTCGCCGCTGCCCCTGCTCAGCCCGCCGCCTACGGCCGCCACGGGGCGTTCCACTCGTCCCTCTCTTCCCACTCGTCGCACGGCTCGCACCACTCGACGCCGCACCTCAAGAGCGTCTACAAGGGCAAGAAGTCCTCGTGGAAGTCGAAGGGCAAGACGTCGAAGGGCAAGACGAAGAAGAAGCGCGGCTTCTTCAAGAAGCTGGGCATCTTCCTGGTCGTCGTGTTCGTCGTCCTTCTGGTCCTCATCGTCCTGGTGATCTGGCTGATCGTGCACTTCGTGCGCCGTGCGCTGCGGGGCCGGCGCAACGCCTAGCCGCCACCCCGGACATGACGAAGGCCCCGATCCGGAAGGGATCGGGGCCTTTGTCCTTGAGCGGTAGCGGTGGGATTTGAACCCACGGAGGAGTTGCCCCCTCACGCGCTTTCGAGGCGCGCTCCTTCGGCCGCTCGGACACGCTACCGAGAGAGAGCTTAGCCCACGGGGGGCCGTGCACCGAAATCGGATTCCCGGGGGCGGGACGAACGGGTCGGGGCCGGGCCGGGTAAGCGGCCCCGCCGCTGGTCAGCGGTCGCGGAAGAACGTGGTGAGCAGGGCCGCACACTCCGCCTCGAGGACGCCGGTGATGACCTCGGGGCGGTGGTTGAGACGTCGGTCACGTACCACGTCCCAGAGCGAGCCGGCCGCGCCCGCCTTGGCGTCGCGGGCGCCGTAGACGACCCGGTCGACCCGGGAGAGCACGAGCGCGCCGGCGCACATCGTGCACGGTTCGAGGGTGACGACGAGGGTGCAGCCGGTGAGCCGCCACTCCCCGACGGCCCGTGCCGCCGCCCGCAGGGCGAGGACCTCGGCGTGTGCGGTCGGGTCGCCGGTGGCCTCGCGTTCGTTGTGGCCGGTGCCGAGGACCGTGCCGTCCGCGGACAGCACGACGGCGCCCACCGGGACGTCACCGGTCCCGGGGGCGCGGGCGGCCTCGCCCAGCGCCTGCCGCATCGCTGCGATCCAGGGATCGCGCAGTGGATCGCCCAACGGGTCGGGCAGCGGTTCGGGCAGCGGATCGGGCGCCGGGGGAGGCGGAACGTCGGGCAGCGGGCCGGACCGGGGGGCGCTCATGCCCCCAGTGTCCGTGACCGGGACGGCTGCCGGTGACGGGCCGGTGCGGTCCCGGGCTACCGGACCGCCTCCAGCACGTCCGTGCAGCCCAGGGCGTCGGCGATCTCCGAGAGGGCGTCGCGTTCCAGGGCCAGCAGGTCCTTCTCGCCGACGCCGAGGTCGTCCAGGAGCACGGGGTCGCCGAGCGGGCCGGTCGGGACCGGGGTGCCGGTCTGGTCGTCCGCCTCGGCCTCCGAGTCCTGCGCGCCGGGTTCGCCGTCCTCCGTCCCGTCCAGGTCGAGGCTGTCGAGGTCGTCCTCGACGGTCTCGTCCCGGCCGAGCAGTTCGTCGGTCAGCAAGGACCCGTACGAGCTGCGGGCCGCGGCGGCGGCGTTCGAGACGAAGATACGGGGGTCGTCGTCGCCGTCCACCCGGACGACCCCGAACCAGGCGTCCTCCTGCTCCAGCAACGCCACCACCGTGTCGTCGTCGACCGCTGCCTCTCGGGCCAGATCGGCCAGATCGGTCAGCGTCTCCACATTGTCGAGCTCCGTATCGCTCGCTTCCCACCCGTCTTCGGTGCGCGCGAGCAGTGCGGCGAAGTACACCGTGACTCTCCCACTGGTCATAGGCGTGCCGGGCCGGGGCGGGGCGGCGTGCACGCCGGTGGTCCCGCCCCTTCGGAATCGTGGCAGAAACAACGCGTTCGCGCGGGGTCTTCGACGCTGCGTCGTGCGGAGGTTGTGCGAGATGTCGCTCACGTGCCGCAGCATTACCGGGCCCCGGGGCCTGTTCCGCTCTCAGCGGAATGCCCTCGGCTACCAGCGGAAAGAGCGCATCCGCATGGCCTGGCGCATCCGCTCGGCCCGCACCCGGCGCGGCTGGACGCGGTTGCGGAGCTCCTTCGCCTCGTGCAGTTCGCGCAGGAACTGCGCCCGGCGCCGTCGGCGCGCCGCCTCGCTCTCGGCCTCAGGGGCAGTGCCGGCGCCGTCCACATGGGCGTCCAGCGGGACGTCCAACACGCCGTGCAACGGGCCTTTCAACGGACCGTCGGCCGGCGCGGCTTGCCGGCCGGTCTTCGGAGCGGCTTGCCGGCCGTTCATCGGGGCGCCGGGCCCGGTGCCGTCGGCGTCGTAGGTGTCGTGGGTGTCGTGAGTGTCGTCGGTCCACTGGGGGTCGGGCACGCTGCACACCACCTCGGCGAGGACTGCGAGGACTGCGAGGACTGCGAGGACTGCGAGGACTGCGAGGACTGCGAGGACTGCGCCCGAGGGCGGGACGGAAGATCGGGCGTACGTGCCCACTTTCCCGCTATCCGGGGGAGTGATGCCAGCCGGGCCGCGCCATCGTGGCCGGCGGCGGGGCGGTGCACGGCGGGCGCCGGGGTCCTCCGGCTCGGTTACTGTCGATGTCATGCGGATCCACGTCGTCGACCACCCGCTGGTGGCGCACAAACTCACCACTCTGCGCGACAAGCGCACCGACTCCCCCACCTTCCGGCGGCTCGCCGACGAGCTGGTCACCCTGCTCGCCTACGAGGCCACCCGGGACGTGCGCACCGAACAGGTCGACATCGAGACGCCGGTGACGGCGACCACCGGCGTGCGGCTCTCGCACCCGCGGCCCATGGTCGTGCCGATCCTGCGGGCCGGGCTGGGCATGCTGGACGGCATGGTGCGGCTGCTGCCCACCGCCGAGGTCGGCTTCATGGGTATGGTCCGCAACGAGGAGACCTACGAGGCGCACACCTACGCCACGCGGATGCCCGACGACCTCTCGGGCCGGCAGGTGTACGTCGTCGACCCGATGCTGGCCACCGGCGGCACGCTGGTCGCGGCGATCCAGGAGCTGATCAAGCGCGGCGCGGACGACGTCACCGCGATCTGCCTGCTGGCCGCGCCGGAGGGCGTCGCGGTCATGGAGAAGGCGCTGGCCGGTACGCCGGTGACGGTGGTCACCGCGGCGGTCGACGAGCGGCTGAACGAGGACCGCTACATCGTGCCGGGCCTCGGCGACGCGGGCGACCGGATGTACGGCACCGCCGGCTGAGCCCACGCAGCATTCCCAGTCTTATTCCGGGCCTGCTTCCGAGCGGCTCTTTGCCAGCAGTGAAGGCTTCCGCGAAGAGGTTTCCGAGCAATGATCGGGCCCCGCACCACCAGGTGGTGCGGGGCCCGATCGCATGGCCGTCAGGTCTCGCTGCTTGGCTGCTTGGCTGCTTGGCGGCTCTGCGGCTTTCGGCTTCCGTTCGGTCAGCAGGTGGCGTCGCGGGCCGGTTCCTTGGCCGGACGGTTCAGTACGGCCAGGGACTTGGCGGCGGCCTGCGGGGTGGCGAGGTCCTTGAAGGCGTCGCCGATGATCAGGTCGAGTTCGGCGCCCTTGCGGCCGTCGGTCTTCTGCTCGGCGCCGGCGAGCTGGGTGGCGAGCACCTTCAGCGGGCCGTTCACCGCCGCCGTGGGGCCGAGCAGTATCCCGGCGCCCTTGATCTTCTTGTCGTAGGCGGCCGGGGCGTTGCCCACCTTGCCGATCTTGAAGCCGCGCTTCTTGAGCTCGTCGGCGGTGCGCTTGGCGAGCCCGGAGCGCTGGGTGGCGTTGAAGACGTTGACGGTGAGGGTGCCGGGCGCGGGCGGTTTCTGCGCGGCCGGCGTGGCCCGCACCGCGGTCTTCCGGCCGCCGTCCGGGCAGTGCTTCTTGTCCTGGGCGGCCTGCGCGGTACCGGTCCGGCCACCGAAGACGTCGATGAGCTGCAGGGTGCCCCAGCCCACCAGGCCGAGCGCGCAGGCCGTGGCGAGGAGAGTGAGGACGATCCGGCGACGGTGGCGGGGGCGGCGCATCCGCGGATACCTGTCGCCCGTGATGCGGTACTTCTTACCGCCCATGCCCGGGGGCGTCAGCATGCTCATGGGCGCAGCGTAGTGCGGGTGGCAGGCCGTGCCTACTAGATGATCAACGCGTGGCGCGAGACCCAACCCAAAAGGGCCAATTCGGGCAGGGCGGGTTGGGTGGGGACGTGCCGGGTCGGGTGGTAAGGGCGGGTTTTTGCCCGGTGGCGGGGGCGGGCTCGGCAGCCGGCGTACAGGGGCGGCCGGGTCCGGATGGTCGCAGGGGCGTGCGGGCCCGGACTCAGGGGTGTGCGGATCTGGACGCAGGGACGCAGGGACGCAGGGGCGTGTGGGCCTGGGCGCAGCCGGCGGGCCCGGTAGCGATGACGTGCCGTCCGGGGGCGTACTGCTGGCGGGGTGTCAGCCCAGTTCGAGGACCCGGGCGTGCAGCACCTGGCGCTGCTGGAGCGCGGCGCGCACCGCGCGGTGCAGACCGTCCTCCAGATACAGGTCGCCCTCCCACTTCACGACGTGCGCGAAGAGGTCGCCGTAGAACGTCGAGTCCTCGGCGAGCAGCGTCTCCAGGTCGAGCTGCTGCTTGGTGGTCACCAACTGGTCGAGGCGTACCGGGCGCGGGGCGACATCCGCCCACTGGCGGGTGCTCTCCCGGCCGTGGTCGGGGTACGGCCGCCCATTTCCGATGCGCTTGAAGATCACACGGAAAGCCTACCGGGCGAGCGGCACCGGGCGCAGCCATCCCGCAGCGGTGGAAAGGTGATCTTTGCCGAAAACCGGGACCGAAACCGCCGATGACCTGGTCCGGCGCGAGATCTGCCGGGATGGCACCCGCCAGGAAGTCGCTGCGCGGATCTCCCGCCTCCGCCTCACCAGCGCAGGGCGGCCGCCAGGCTGGGCTGCCAGTACGTGACGCGGGCGGTGTGCGGATCGACCCGGGCCGGAGTGCGGTCGTCCAGGCCGACCTGGGTGGGGCCGGTGTGCGCGGCCAGCGCGACCCCGAACTGCGAGACCTTCCGGCCGCTGCCGCCCGTACCGGTGGTGATCAGGGCGTAGGCGGTGGCATTGGGGGCGAGGGTGGTGACGGAGCCCGGCCGGCTGCGCCCGATCACCGGCACGGCGGGCCGGCGGCCCTCACCGAAGCTCAGCAGCGGATGGTGCGGCGCGGCGAAGTCGCAGGGCCGGTCCGCGTAGTTGGTGACCGTCAGCAGCATCCGACGGGCCCGGTGCGGCAGCGCGCCGGCGTGGAAGCGGAGCATCTCGGGCGTGCAGACGACCCGGCCGCCCGGGCCCCGTGGCGGGCCGCCGTTCGTCATGGTCGGCGAGGCGGGGGCCGGGGAGACGGCGGTGGCCGGGTCGTCGGACCGGTTGGTGGCGGTGCCGTGGCAGGCGGTGGCCACCGCGAGGACGGCGGTGACGGTCAGCGCCGCGGCGCGGGCCCGGCGGACGGTGCTGAAGAGCGACGACGGCATGGGAGCTCCCGGACGATGGCGTGTACCTGACCTTCCGCGCCACCGCTGCTGATCGGCTAACGCGCGGCTAACGCCCAGGGGCAGGGGCGAGGGGCAGGGGTGGGTGAAGGAGGGAGGGCCTGGACCTGACGAAAGTCGGGGGTCGCTCCTGCCGAACGGCGGCGGTGCCGGAGCCCCAACACTTCCTAGCGTCGGCCGAAACCACAGCAACGACGGCAGCCACGGCAACGACGGCAGCCCTGACAGCCACGGCAACGGCCGAACGACGAAGGGAACAGCGGGATGCCACCGGTGACGACCCGGCTCAGAGGCGGAGAGAGAGCGGGACAGGCGGGACAGGCGGGAGGAGCGGGAGGAGCGGGAAGGGCGGCACGGCGCCCCGGCCGTTGGCTCTGGTGGGCGGGCACCGTCCTCCTGGCCCTCGCCGTGCACAGCAACTGGCATGTGGCGCTCGCCGCCTGGCTGTTCCCCGTCTTCCTGTTGCGCTACGCCCGGCAGCGGCCCGCCCGGCGCGGACTGCTGCGCGTCGGATACGCGCTGGGACTCGGCCAGTTGGTGTGGCTGCTGTCGACGGGCCTGGTGTTCGTACCGTCCGCGCTGGGCGCCTTCGCGGTGCTCGCCCTGCTCCAGACACTGGCGTTCGCCGCCGACCGGCTGGTCGCGGCGCGCACCGCCTCCGCGGCCGGCACCCTGGTCTTCCCCACGGTCCTGGTCTGCGGCGAGTACCTCTTCACCCGGCTCGTCGACTTCGGCGACTACGGCCTGCTCGGCTTCACCCAGCACGGCTTCCTGCCGCTGCTCCAACTCGCCTCCGTCACCGGCGTCCACGGCATCAGCTTCGTCGTCGCCTGGACCGCCTCGACGGCCCACTGGGCGTGGCAGCGCGGCTTCCGCCGGCGGGAGATCCGGCGCGGCACACTGGTGTGGGCCGGGGTGCTCGCCGTCGTCCTGGGTGCCGGCGGCGTACGGCTCGTGTTCTTCCCGCCGACGACGAAGACCGTGCGGGTCGCCGGCATCAGCGCCGGCCGCACCGCGGAACGGGCCACCGAGCGGGCCCTGCGGGCCGGCGGTCTGCGGCTGTACCGGCCGCGGGAACTGGTCCGGGCCGCTCCCGGCCGGGTGCGCGCGGCGCTGGCACCGGTCGCCGACGACCTGGTGGCCGGCACCGAACGGGAAGCGCGGGCCGGTGCCCGGATCGTGGTCTGGCCGGAGACCCAGGCCGGGGTCCTGGCGGCCGACGAGCGGCGGCTGCTGGGCCGGGTGGCCGCGATCGCCCGGGCCCGCCACGTCCACGTCGACGCGGCCTACGCACTCTTCGTCCCGCAGGCCCCCTACGTACGGAACGTCGCCGCACTGGTCACCCCGGACGGCAAGGTCGCCTGGACGTACGACAAGACCCACCCCACCCCCATGGAGCGGATGCGGCCCGGCAAGGGGAACGTGCCGGTCGCCGCCTCGCCGTACGGGCGGCTGGCGAACGTGATTTGCTACGACGCCGACTTCCCCGCCCTGATGCGGCAGGCGGCCGACAAGGGGGCCGCCCTGGTCATGGTGCCGGCCAACGACTGGCCGGGCTTCGACGCGCTGCACGCCCAGCGGGCCGTGCTCCGCTCCGTCGAATACGGCTACGCCATGATCCGGCAGTCCGTGCACGGCGTCGCCACCGCCGTCGACCACCAGGGCCGCATCCGGTCCACGGCCGACTACTTCACCGCGGACCGGCAGACCCTCGTCGCCCAACTGCCCGTACAGCCACGCACCGAGACGGTCTACGGCGCGGCCGGCGATGTGTTTGCCCTGCTCTGCACGGTCGGGACGGTGCTCGTGCTGGGGCTCGGAGTCGCCGGCGGGCGCGCCGTACCGCTGCTCCGCGGCGGCTCCGGCGGCTCGGTGCGCGGCGCCCGGGACGGCTCGCCGTCCGGCCCCGGCGAGGCGGTGGGCCCGGACGCCCCGCCCGGGGACGTACTGCCTGCGGAGGCGCCGGGTGACGCACCGTCCGGGGCGGCGCTGCCCGGGAACGTACGGCCGGGGGAGGGGTAGGCGGAGGGCCCGCCCGGCGACGGCCCGTCCGGCCGGCCGGTGGGCGGCCCGGGGAACGACGGCGACGGCGTCGGGCCCACCGGGCGCGGCGGCGTCGCGGGCGCCGGCCGGTCGGACGGGCCCGGGGACGCGTCCGGAGCGGCCGCGAGATAGCCGAAGGCGACGGCCGCGGCCGCCACGGCCGCCGCCAACGGCAGACCGAAGCGGCGCAGCCAGGGGCGGAGCGGCCAGGGGTGAGGCAGCCAGGAGGGGCGTAGTGAGGTGGGATGCGACGGGGTGGGACGTAGCGAGGATTGGCGCCGGCGGGAGGGGCGGGGGCGGAGCCACTTCGGGGTGGCCGGGCGCCGGGCGGGGTGCGACCGCGGCCCGGGCGGCGCGGCCGGCCGCAGGTCCCGGACGTCGATGCTCTCCGCACGCGCCGCGAAGGCCCGCCGCAACCGCTCCTCCACCGGCCGTACGTCCCCGGGCAGTTCCTTCTCCTTCTTCATGACCGCCCCTCCAAGATCTTCTCCAGGGAGTCCAGCGCCCGGCTGGCGATCGACTTCACCGCACCGCGACTGATCCCCAGCGTGGCCGCGATCTGAGCCTCCGTCAGATCGCCCCAGTAGCGCAGCACGAGCACCTCCCGGCGGCGGGCCGTCAGCCCGCTCAGCGCGGCGAACACCTCGCGGTGCTCCTCGTCCAGCACGATCCGTTCCTCGGCGGACGGCGCGTCCGCCTCGTGGGGCGGGGTGTAGTCACGCGCCGTACGCCGGCGCCGCAACACCGAACGGGCGGCGTTCACGACCGCGGTACGCAGATAGGCCAGCGCGTTGTCCACGTCCGTGAGCCGCTCGCCGTGCCGCTTGTAGAGCGCGGTGAACGCGTCCTGAACGACGTCCTCGGCGGTCGCCCGGTCATCGACCAGCAGCACCGCCAGCCGCACCATGGCGAGCCGCTGCGCGTGGTAGAGCTCGCTGATGGTGGGCGGGGGGCCGGACGGCGGGGGTGTCGGTGCGGGTACGGGGCCGGGTGGGGGTGTGGGCGCGGGGGTGAGTGTGGGGGTGGGGGCGGGGTCATCGTGAGGGGAGCCGTCGTGGTGGGTCGTGCGGTGGTGGGTGGCGGTCGGCCGGGCGGTGTGCAGCAGCCATCGCACGGGCCGCAGCGATCGCACGGGCAGCAGGGCTCGCGCAGGCAGCAGCCAATGCGCGGTCAGCAGCCATTGCGTGGTCAGTAGCCACCGCCACCGCCACCGGGCAGGCCGGCGCCCCGGCACGGCGAACCGGACCGGGGCGGGGCAGACGGCTGCGGAGTACTCCATGGACGTACGTACCGGGGCGGGCGGGCGCGGACGGACTCAGCCGCGCCGGCGGCGGACCGCGTAGACGGTGGTGCCGCCCGCGGCGAGCAGTGCGGCCGCGGCACCGCCGATCGCCGCGGTGGTCCCGGAAGAGGCGCCGGTACGCGCGAGTTGCTTGCCGCCCTGGGCGGGCGCGGGTGACGGAACGGCGCTCGGTTCGGCGGTCGGCTTCGTGCCCGGCGGCACGCTGGGGCTGGGCGTCGCCGTGGGCGGCCGGTGCCCCGGCCGGGTGGGCGAGGCGGACGGCTCAGGGCGGGAGGAGGAGGGCGGTGCGGTCGGCTCCGGGTGGGCGGACGTGGGCGGCGCGGTCGGCGCGGTCGTTCCGTGGTGGCCGGGAGTGGTGGGCCGGGCACTCGGGACCGCGGACGCACCGGCGGCCGACGACCGCTCGGCGGCGTACGCCGACCCGGCCGCCACCACCGGGCCGGCGAGCACCGGTACGGCGGCCAGCGCGAGCACCGCGACGAGCCCGGCCCGGGCACGGGCCCGGTGGGCGGGGGCGGGGTAGGGGGAGGGGGAGGCGGAAGGGGCGTTTCCCGTAGTGGGGAACGGGGTGTGCTTCGGGGTCACGGTCGGCTGCTCCACGTTCATGCGTCGAAGGGCGGCGCCGATTGGCGCCCTCACCCCTCACGACGCCCGGCGGACCCGGGGGTTGCCGCACCCACCCGGATTTCTTCCGCCCACCGCTTCCCGCCGAACCCGCCGGTTCCCCGTAACGGCTCGCGCCCCCGGCCCACCGGCCTCAGATCGTCGAAGCGTCGATCACGAACCGGTACCGCACATCGCTCGCCAGCACCCGCTCGTACGCCTCGTTGATCTGCTCCGCGCCGATCACCTCGATGTCCGCGCCCAGCCCGTGCTCACCACAGAAGTCGAGCATCTCCTGGGTCTCCGGGATGCCGCCGATCATCGACCCGGCGAGCGACTTCCGCCCCGGGATCAGCGCGAACGCCGCGACCGGCAGCGGGCGCTCCGGGGCACCGACCTGCACCAGCGTGCCGTCGGTGCGCAGCAGCCCGAGGTACGCGTTCAGGTCCAGGTTCGCCGAGACGGTGTTGACGATCAGGTCGAAGGTGCCCGCCAGCTGCTCGAACGTGGCCGGGTCGGAGGTCGCGTAGTAGTGGTCCGCGCCCAGCCGCAGGCCGTCGTCCTTCTTGCGCAGCGACTGGCTCAGCACGGTGACCTCCGCGCCCATCGCGTGCGCGATCTTCACGCCCATGTGCCCGAGGCCGCCCAGACCGACCACGGCCACCTTCTTGCCGGGACCGGCCTTCCAGTGGGCGAGCGGGGAGTAGAGCGTGATGCCGGCGCAGAGCAGCGGGGCCGCGGCATCCAGCGGGAGGGTGTCGGGGATGCGCAGCGCGTAGTTCTCGTCCACCACCAGGTGCGTCGAGTAACCGCCGTACGTGGGCTCGCCGTCCCGGCCGGTCGCGTTGTACGTGCCGACGTTGCCGAGCTCGCCGGTGCAGTACTGCTGCAGGCCCGCCCGGCAGTTGTCGCACTCGCGGCAGGAATCGACGAAACAGCCGACGCCGACCCGGTCACCGGTCCGGTAACGGGTGACCTCGGCGCCGACCTCGGCCACCACACCGGCTATCTCATGGCCGGGGACGATCGGGAAGTTCCCGCCGTCGCCCCACTCGGCGCGCACGGTGTGGATGTCGGAGTGGCAGATGCCGGCGTACTTGATCTCGATCAGGATGTCGTGGGCCCCCAGCTCGCGGCGCGGAATCGTGGTCCGCTCCAGCGGTGCTTTCGGGGCGGGGGCGGCGTACGCAGAGACAGAGGTGTGGGTCATGCCACCGAGAATGCGTGGTTCCGCTTTCCGTAACCAGTGCACCGTTCAACATATGCACAGCAGGCCTAGTACTGGCGGAACCACCTTCGGGCGCCGGGCCCACGACGCTACGGCCCGGACGGGCGCGGGCATGCCATCCGGGCGCGGGCATCATGCGAGGGCCGTGGGCACAGGCATGCGCATGGTCGTGGGTAGGGGCGTTGGCACAGGTATGCGCATGGTCGTGGGTAGGGGCGTTGGCACAGGTATGCGCATGGTCGTGGGTAGGGGCGTTGGCACAGGTATGCGCATGGTCGTGAGCACAGTCGTGGGCATGGCCGTGAGCCCAGTCGTCGGCATGGTCGTGGGCATGCCGTCAGGAGAAGACGACCGACCGGACCTTCAGACGCTCGGAGGCATGGCCGCCGTTCGGCCGAAGATTGAAGTAGTCGCCCGTACAGTCGGCGCCGGCGAAGACCGTCGCCGTGGAGGCGGTGTAGTTCCTCGGCGTGTGCGCGGGCGGAACGGCCTCGTCGGCGACCTCCGGCAGCGTGATGCACTCCCAGCTGGGCGGATCGGCCAGCAGCCCCATGCGCGGACCGGTCCCGTCGTCGTAGACGTAGCTGAACGGGCCGGTGGCCGCCCCGGCCGAGGACGCCGGCAACGCCATGGCAAGCGCGAGAGCCCCGAGCGCGGTGGCGACCGCGGTGACGGAACGACGCAGAGTCGTGGGCCGAGCCAGGACTTCGCGCCTCGGCTCACGTGCGGGCCCATTTCCGGGCTCAGGTACGGCCGACCCGATACCGGGCTCACGTACGGACCCACCCACGGGCGACAGGGCTACGGCGCTTTGGGACCCGCTCTGGGACCCTCTCCGAAGCCCGCTCTGGGACCCTCGCTGAGACTCGCTCTGGGACCCGCTCTCGGACAGACGCATGGGCAGCTTCCTTTCCTGCTTCTCCCGCGGGGGCTCGGCGCCCCGCGCGAAAAGCGAGCTGCCCATGCGCAGGCCCGACGATGTGCCCGTCACACGAAGGAGTACTGCCGAATCGATCCGGCGGACATCGTCGGGAGGCCACTCGCCGGGTGTCCATCTCGCCGGCGGCTACACCCGCTCGACCTGCTCCACGGTGATCGCGGCCGCCGGGCAGATCGCCGCGGCCTCCCGCACCGCGTCATGCAGTTCGGCCGGCGGCGCAGCATCGAGCAGCACGACGATGCCGTCCTCCTCCCGCTGGTCGAACACCTCGGGCGCGGACAGCACACAGCTCCCGGCCCCACAGCACTTGTCCTGGTCGATGTGGACGCGCATGACTCTCTCCTCAGTGGTGGCGAAAACGGTGGGGCCCGCACCTGGCACCGGCGGGGGCTGAAGGGCGGGGACCCGAAGAGCGGGGCCTGAAGGTCTCGGCACCGGCGGGGCCGAAGGGCGGGGGCACGAAGAGCGGGGGCCGAAGGCCCCGGCCGACCAGGCCGTGGTCCGGATCACCACGCGACCGGCAGCGCGTACACCCCGTAAACCCCCATGTCATGCCGGAAACGGATCTCCTCGGAGGGAACGTCGAGCCGCAGGTCCGGCAGCCGGCGGAGCAGCGTCTCCAGGGCGATCTGCAGCTCCACCCTGGCCAGCGGCTGCCCCAGGCACTGGTGGACGCCGAAGCCGAACGCGACATGACGGCGCGCGTCCCGGCCCACGTCGAGGACATCGCCGTCGGGGAAGACCTCGTCGTCGCGGTTGGCGCTGTTGAGCGTGCACAGCACGCCCTCGCCGGCCCGGATGGTGACGCCACCAAGGACGACGTCCTCGGTGGCGAGCCGCGGCAGACCGTTGTGCACGATCGTCAGATAGCGCAGCAGCTCCTCCACGGCACCCTTGATCAGCGACGGATCGTTGCGCAGCCGGGCCAATTGGCCGGGATTACGGAGCAGCGCGAGCGTGGAGAGGGCCGTCATATTGGCGGTCGTCTCATGCCCGGCGACCAGCAACAGCCGCCCCATCGACGCGATCTCGTCGTCATCGAGCTCGCCCCGGGCGACCAGCCGGCTGACGATGGCGTCGTCCGGCCGCTCACGCTTGGACCGGGCGAGCCGGACCAGATACTCGTGCAGTTCCTGCTGCGCGGTACGGATGTCCTCCGGCTCGGACCGGAGGCTGAGCAGGATGCCGCTGCGCCGCTGGAAGAACTCATGGTCCTCGTACGGCACACCGAGCAACAGACAGATCACCAACGAGGGCAGCGGCAACGCGAATTCAGCCACCAGATCCGCCGCACTCCGCCCGTCGGTCATCCGGTCGAGCAACTCGTCGGCGATGCGCTGCACCTCCGGACGCATCGCCTCCACCTTCTTGACCATGAAGTCGGCGGTGAGCATCCGGCGCAGCCGGGCATGCTCCGGATCGTCCCTGCGGATGAAGGTGGGGTTCTTGGTGACGATCTCCCGCCCACCGGCCGTAAGAAACGGAAACCCGGGCCGAGTCGCATCCGCACTGAACCTCGGATCCCCGAGCACCGCCCGCACATCCTGATGCCGCGTCACCAGCCAACACGACGACCCGTCCCACAGCGTCGCCCGCACCACCGGCTGCTCCCGCCGCACCCGCTCCACCCCCGCCGGCGGATCAAACGGACACCCCTGCCCCCGCCCCACCGGCACCACCAGCCCACTCTCACCGGCACTCTCACCAGTGTGAGTAGTGCCGGTGGTGCTGGCGTTGTGGGGAGTGCCAGTGGTTCCGACGGTTCCCGAGGTGCCGACGTCCCCGGCGGCGTGCTCCACCTCGATGGGTTCTACGGTCGTCATTGGGCTGGTCCTTCCACGATCGGGACACGGCACTGCCGTGACCAACGGTGCGGGGTGGCGCCACTCCTCGACGGGGCGTTGCAAGCGCACGGCGCGGCTTCCGAATCCCGGCACAGCGCACGCGCAACTACTTACCTAAGTTAAGCAACTACCGTTCACACGTTAACTCAGCGCCAGCAACCGAGGGAAGGAAAGATCCAAGCCTCCCCAAGGTTGGCTCAAAACCGAGACCACCACCCGGCACCACAGGGCCCCCACGCGGGCGAGCCTCGGACCCGAAACGCGGCACCACCCGCAGATGACGCCCCGGCCCCGGGCGCCCCTCTGACGGCCGGCAGGCGCCCCCGCGCCGTTCCGATCCTCCCGACATGGGTGACAGCAGCCGAATCGCCGCACATGCGGGGGGAGGAGGAGGGGGGATCGCCGCCGGGCTCCCAGGAGTTGATGCGGCTCACCGACCCCGTACCGGATCAGGTACGAGGCAGGTACGAGACAGGTACGGAACCAGGGATGGAAGCGGGCACAAGAACCGGTGTGCCCCGCGGGCATGCGGGCGCGCGGGCACGCGGCGAACCGGCCCGGGCCGGCCCGGGCGAGGTACGAAACCGGTACGGGCGGGGGCCGCGAACGGATCCGACGCGGGGTCGAGAACAGGTGCGGCGCACGTGTCGAGAACCGGTCCGACGCGGGGCCAAGAACCGATCCAACGCGAGGGCCGAGAACCGGTCCGACGCGGCTACCGGAACCGGTCCGACGCGGCTACGGGAACCGATGGGGAAACAGGTACTGAGCAGGGCTGATCCCGGTATGCGGCCAGGGTTCCGGAACCCCAAGGGCCGCTAAAGTGCCTGCATGCCGGACCCCGGAAGAGACCAGGACCCCACCGCCGCGCTGCAAAGGGTGCTGGCCACGCTGTCCTATCTGCTCACCCGCTCACGGGTTCACGAGCGCCAGGCGACTCAGGCGGGCGTGACGGCGGCCCGCTCCGATCTGTGGCTGCTGATGGCCCTGGAAGACAGCGGGGGCGCCTGCCGGGTCGGCGATCTCGCCGAGCTGCTGATGGTCGAGCCGCCTCATGTCACGCGGCAGATCGGCCAGTTGGAGGCGCAGGACCTGGTCGAACGCACCCAGGACTCGCTGGATCGGCGCGCTCGGAAGGTGGCCATCACTCCGCACGGCAAGGCCATCCTCCAGCGCCTCCAGCAGACCGGTCAGGCCGGCCTGCGCGATGCTCTTGCGGACTTCGACGACGCGGACATTGCCGCCACCGTCGCCGTCCTCAACCACCTGGTCGGTTACGCCCGGCACAAGCACGCCGAGGAGGAACGCCAGCGACGCCGGGGAGCTTGATGTCGTGCCCTGACGTCGCGCCCTGGTGTCGTGCCTGGGAGCGTGCCCTGAGGCCGTCGCCCTGAGGGGGGCGATGACGGGCGGAGGGGACGGGGGGCGTGGCGTGGCGACGCTGCGCTGGGGCTCGGGGCGGCTGGGAGCAGCTCGGGCCTGGCGGGGCGGGCTTGCGGGGGCGTCCTTTCCGACTGGCGGGGAGCCTCTTCCCCGGGTGGCTTGGCCTTGCGTGTGCCTCCTGCCTCCTGCCCTTGCCTCGTGCCTCCTTATTCCGGCAACGACTACGGAGAGTTATTAGTTCCGGGTCGAGGGTCGCTGATTGTGATGAGGAAGTCTGAGGCCGGTTGTTTGCCCGGGGATGGTGCGAGGTGGGTGAGGGGGCCCTCGGGCCCCGGGCCCTGGGGTGAACCCCGGGCCCTGGTGCGGTAGGTCGGGCCCGGGGTGGGGGTCATTCGATTTCTACGCGGCCGGACGCGGCGGGGTTCGAGGGGGAGTTGGAGGTGGAGGTGGAGGAGGGGGACTTGGTGGGGGATTGGTTGTCGGGGGTGCCGAGGTTGCGGCGGACCGAGTCGAGGATGGTCAGGCCCTGGCCGACGAGGCCGGCGGCGATTTCGCCGAGGCCGTCGGTGCCGTTGAGGACGTTGACATTGGCGTTGGACAGGCCCGCGGAGGCTTCCTTGACGATCTGGGGAAGCTGGTCGATGAGCATCCGGTCAAGGGCCACGCGGTCGTACGAGGCGGCGGCCTCGGCCTGGATCTTCATCCGCTCGGCCTCGGCCGTGGCCAGGAGCTTGATGCGCTCCGCCTCGGCCTCGGCGGGCTTGACGACCTCGGCGACCAGTTCCTGCTGACGCAGCTGGGCGCGGCGTTCGGCGAGCTCGGTCTGGGCGGCGAGGACCTCTTGCTGCGCGTGGGCCTGGGCGAGCGGACCGGCCTGGGCGGCACGGGCCTGGGCGCGGTCCACCTCGGCGGAGTACTCGGCCTGGACGACCGCGGTCTGCCGGTTGTACTCGGCCTGATTACGGGCGGCCTCCTGCTGCGCCTCGACCGCAGCCTGGGTGGCCTGGGCCTGGGCGATCTGGGCCTGGCGCTGGATGGCGGCCTTGTGCGGGGCGGACATCGCCTCGATGTAGCCGGTGTCGCCGTCGTCGATCGACTGGATCTGCAGCGAATCCACGATCAGGCCGATCTTGGCCATCTCGGTCTTGGACGTCTCCAGCACCTCGGTAGCCAGCTTCTGGCGCTCGGTGACGATCTCCTCGACCGTCATCGAACCGATGATGGAGCGCAGGTGGCCGGCGAAGATCCGGCCGGTCAGGACCGACATCTGGTCCTGGTCGGACAGGAACCGCTGGCCGGCGTTGACCACGCTCTCGGTGTCGTTGCCCACCTTGAACGCGATCACGGCACGGACGGTGAGCGAGATGCCCTGCCGGGTCACACAGGTCTCGGCGACCTCTGCCTCGCACATCGCCAGGGTCAGGAAGCGCACCTTGCGGAACACCGGCAGCACGAACTTTCCGTGACCGGTCACCACCCGGAATGGCGCGCCGCCCTGTCCACGCCTGCCACCCGAGATCAGCATGGCTTGATCTGGGGCGGGAACGCGGTAACCGAACATTTCGTCTCCTCAGCCGGCGTTGCCGGCGTCGCCGGTCAACGCGTCCAACGGATCGGTCCACTCCATGACGTCGACCTGGCGATTGCCACGGGACTCGATCACGAGCACGGTTGCCCCTACGGGAAGGGGCTCGGCGGACCAGGCGAGAAAGGCCTCGGAGCCACCCCTGACCCGCACCAGAACCTCACCGGGACCGGCAGCCCCGCGAGTGCCGATCAGGAGCACTCCCGTGCAGCCGATCACCGCGTCGTCCTGCACCATCGGCGGCTGCCCTCCCCCGTTACGTTCCTGGAAATCCGACATTAGCGCCCTCGAACGCGGGGGCCTATGGGGGGGATGTCGGTGAGTTGGAACGTCGGCTCCGAGGGCTTTTCGGATCTTCCCCATCTGCGTCGACAGGGGGACAGGGTGGCGGCAGGGCGGCAGGGCGGCAGGGCGGCAGAGTGGTGGGGAGGGGCTGGAGGGGCTGACGAGGGCAGAGGGGGCTGACGGGGGCGGATGGCACGGGGGTTTTCGGCCGGGGGCGCCCAGTGTGGGTGGTCGAGGGCGGGGGCTGAGGAGGTCGGACGGCTCGACGCGGGCGGTCGAGGTCCTCGACGGTCACCCGTGACCGCCCCCGTCCGCGACTCGGGATTCCAACGGGATTCCAACGGGATTCCAAAGTGCCGGGTGGGCCGGTCATCAGTGCCGGGCGGGCCGGTCGCCAGTGCTGGGCGGGCCGGTCGTCGCGTGTCCCGTCGAGGCCCTGGGGAGCTCGTGGCGGCGGTCAAGGCCGGGGCTGCGGTCAGGGCCGGGGCTGCGGTCAAGGCCGGGGCTTGAGGGCCGTTGCCTTGAAGAAGGTGTAGTGGAAGGTGCCGTTGGGATGGGTGGTGCGGTGGAGGTCGGTGATTCCGCGGTTCCAGGCAGCCGTAGTGGTGAGCCCGGCCGACAGCGCCTCGTCGCGTACGGATTCGATCATGGCGATGAAGGTCTTACGGGTGAAGCCGTCCACCAGGGCTGGGCGGGTGGCGTCGGCGTAGACCGTGCGGGGGCGCACCGTGATCGCGTCGAACTCCACTTGTGCGAGCAGGGGCTGCAGTTCGCGGCCGATGAGGGCGTTGCCGCCGGCCGCGGACTGGAGGCGTACCTGGTGGTCGATCACGGCCTGTGCGTGGCGGCTGTCCGGGTGGAAGAGCGCCGAGCCGTGGTCGCCCTCGATGACGGTGAGGGTGCCGCCGGGGCGTAGGACGCGGCGTAGTTCGGCCAGCGCCTGTGCCGGGTCTTGGAGGTGTTCCAGGACGAAACAGGTGAAGACGTGGTCGAAGGAGCCGTCGCGATAAGGGAGTTGGCGCAGGTCGGCGTGGTGCCAGGTGACGGGGGCGGCGGGGGCCTGGGCCGTCATGTGGGCGCGGGCCTGGGCGAGTGACTCCTCCGAGCGGTCGACGGCGACGATCTGCGCGCCGGGGCTGCTCCGTACGAGGTGAACGGTCTGCGCGCCCACCCCGCAGCCGGCCTCCAGTACGCGGCTGCCGGGCTCGTAGGCCGTACCGGCGTGCAGCAGTGCGGCCAGGGTTTCGGCCTGGTCACCGAGGCGGCGGGCCTCCTGGGGTGAATAGCCGTGGATATAGGGGGAGTTGGTGGAGCGGGCTTGGTCCTTGGTGCGCATGGGGACAGCGTGACGCGGACAATGGATCGGTGAACAGGTCCAAAGGCAGGGCGACCGAGGGGTCCATAAAGGCGGCGGGGACCTCTGACTTTCTTCAACTGGACATCGGGGAGGCAGCGGCCGGGGGCCGGGCCGACTGGCTGGCGCGGCGGCTCCGGGAGGCCATCGCGGACGGGCGGCTGCCGGTCGGGAGCAGATTGCCGGCGACCCGGGTGCTCGCCGCTGACCTGGGGGTTTCGCGGGGCGTGGTGACCGAGGCGTACCGACGGCTGGGGGAGGACGGGCAGCTGGCGGGGCGGGGGCGGGGCGGGACGGTGGTCGTGGCGGCGCCGGTGAGCATTGCGGCGCCGGTGGTCGTGGCGGCGCCGGTGGTCGTGGCGGCGCCGGTGGTCGTGGCGGCGCCGGTTCCCGCGGCTGGGGTGGTCGGTTCTTCGGACGGCCCGCTGGCCACTTCTTCGGCCAATCCGATGGCTGCCCGAGTGGTCGACGCAATGGTCGACGCAATGGCTGACGCAATGACCGACGTCGTGGCCGCCCCAGTGGCCGATCTCGCGGGTGAGGCGGCGGGCGAGGCGGGTCCGCCGGAGCCGTTCGCTTCCTGGGCCGGGGCGGGCATCGGGGCGGGCGGCGGGGCGGCGGGCGCGGGGGCGGGGGTTGTTGGGCTGGGCGTCGGAGCGGATATCGGGCCCGACGCGGGTATCGGGCCCGACGTTTTCGACGTGCTGCGGGCGGCGCCGGCGCGGATCGATCTGTCGCCGGGCGTACCGGATCTTGCCGCCTTCCCGCGGGCGGCCTGGCTGAGGGCCGAGCGGGAGGTGCTCGCCGGGTTGCCGGCCGCTGGGTTCGGTTACGGGGATCCGCGGGGTGCGCCCGCGCTGCGGCGGGCGGTCGCCGGCTGGCTGGCGCGTTATCGGGGGATCGCGGTGGATCCGGAGGAGGTGATCATCACCGCCGGTACGGCGCAGGCGCTCGGGCTGGTCGCGCAGGTGCTACGGGGTGCGGGGATCCGGGAGATCGCGGTGGAGGATCCGGGGTCGCTGGGGGCGCGGCAGCATCTGCGCTACTGGGGCGTCGCGACGCCGCCGGTGGGGGTGGACGAGGAGGGGGTGCGGGTCGAGGAACTGCGGGCGAGCGGGGCGCGGGCGGTGCTGCTCACGCCGGCGCACCAGTTCCCCACCGGCGTGGTGCTGGGCGGCGCGCGGCGCCGGGAGCTGATGCGCTGGGCGGCGGAGGACGGCGGGCTGATCATCGAGGACGACTACGACGCCGAGCACCGCTACGACCGCCCGCCGGTGGCCGCGTTGCGCTCACTCCTTCCCGAGCAGGTCTGTTACGCGGGCAGCGTTTCCAAGCTGCTCGCGCCCGCGCTGCGGGTGGGCTGGCTGCTGGCGCCGCCGGCGTACCGGGAGGCACTGGTCGACGCCCGGCGGTTCGCGGACCTCGGCAACGCCGTGCTGCCGCAGTTGGTACTGGCGCGGCTGATGGAGACGGGTGAACTGGAGCGCCGGCTGCGGTGGATGCGGCGGCGCCACCGTCAGCGCCGGGACGCCATGATCGCCGCGGTCCGACGCCACCTGCCCGGCGCGACCGTGCACGGCGCGGCGGCGGGGCTCCACCTGACGCTCACGTTCGGGGACGCAGCCGACATGACCGACGGGGCCAACATGACCCATGCAGCCGACCTGACCGGCGTGGCCGACGTGGCCCGCTTGGCTGGGGTGGCCGACCCGGCTGGTGTGACCGACGTGGCTCCCTTGGCTGGTGTGACCGACGCGGCTGGTGTGACCGACGTGGAGTGGGCGGCGGCTGCGCTTGAACGGGGTGTCAAGGCGCAGCCGTTGGGCTGGCACCGGCAGCGGGCGGGTGCGCCGGGCCTGGTGCTCGGCTATGCGGCGCGTACGGCGGGGGAGATCGCGGAGGGGGTGGCTGTGCTGGGGGAGGTGGTGGCTCACACCGCCGGTGGCCCACGCCCCACCTGGGCAGCGCCACCCGGGCAGCGCCGCCCGGGTGGGGCGGGAGCCGTGGTCCGGGGTGGTGCGGGGAGCGCGGGGGACGCGTAGCGAGGCGGACGCCATGACTGCGGGGCCATGACTGCGGGGCGGAGCCGTAAGCGAATGCCGTAGCGGGTGCTGTCCACTGCGCCGCACCGCGCTGCGCCGTGACTTGTCGTGCCTGGCCTGCCTCCCTGCCTCCTCTTATCCGGCAACGATTACGGAGCGTGATTAGTTCCGGTCTGAGGGTAGCAGGGAGTTAGGGGTGGGGGAGTTGGCTGGGGAGGGGAGGCGCGAGGGGTGGCTGCGTTAGGAGGGCGGGGGCCGGGGCGGGGGTGGCGGTCAGGCGAAGGGGAGGGGGGTGCCTTTTTCGTGGTCCGGGCGGGGGCCGAAGATGCGGCGGGCGGAGGGCTGGATGGGGACGTCGTGGATGCCGGCCTCGCGGCGGCGCATCAGGCCGTGTTCGTCGAACTCCCACAGCTCGTTCCCGTAGCTGCGCCACCACTGGCCGTCGGTGTCATGGCTCTCGTACTGGAAGCGGACTGCGATGCGGTTGTCGTGGAACGACCAGAGTTCCTTGCGTAGCGAGTAGTCCAGCTCGCGGGCCCACTTCTGGCGGAGGAAGGTGATGATCTCGTCGCGGCCGTGGAGGAAGGTGTCGCGGTTCCGCCAGAGCGAGTCCTCGGTGTAGGCGAGGGCCACCCGCTCGGGGTCGCGGGTGTTCCAGGCGTCCTCGGCGGCCTGGACCTTCTGTAGGGCGCTCTGCTCGTCGAACGGGGGGAAGGGTGGGCGTGGCGATGTCATGGCGCATTCCTCTCGGGGTGGGGGTGGCGGGGTGGGGTGGGGTGGGTAGGTGGATGGGGATGAGGAGAACGGGCGTTCTCTGTTGGGTGTCGGTTAGTGTAGAGAACGATCGTTCTCGTTGCTAGGGGGCTCCCCGGTCAACCCTGCCCCTGCCCCTGCCCCCCCAGCCTCCCCGGCCGGCTTCCGGTCGGCCCGACCAGACCGGACGTGCCCATGCGCCAGGAAGAAGCCCGTACGGCTCAGGACGAAGCCCGAGTGCGGATACTCGATGCCGCGGAGGGGCTGTTCTACGGGCGCGGTATCCAGGCTGTCGGGATGGATGAGCTGCGGGCCGCCGCGGGAGTTTCGCTCAAGCGGCTCTACCAGTGCTTTCCGGCCAAGCAGGATCTCGTCGAGGCGTATCTGCGGCGGCGGGATGCGCGGTGGCGGGCGGCGCTCGCGGAGTACGTGGACGCGCACGGTGAGGGGCCGGAGGGGCGGGTGCTCGCGGTCTTCGACCGGCTGGCGGAGTGGTTCGCGGAGCCGGACTTCCGGGGGTGTGCGTTCCTCAACTCGTTCGGGGAGTTGGGGGCCACGTCGGAGGAGGTCGCGCGGGCCGCGCGGGAGCACAAGCAGGCGCTGGTGAGCTATCTCGGCGGTCTCGTGAGTGACCTGCCGAGTGATCTACCGAGTGATCTGTCGAGTGGGCTTCGGGTGCAGCAACGCTTGCTGCTCGCCGGCCAGTTGGCGCTGCTTGTCGACGGGGCGATCAGTGCGGCCGCCGTCGTGGGGGAGGCCGGGGCGGCACGACAGGCGCGGGCCGCCGCCGAAATTCTGCTGGCGGCGGCCCGGTCGGATGGTTTGGTCGGATAGCTCGGTCGTAGCCCGCTCGTAGTCCGTTCGGACAGCCCGTTCGGACAGCGCGGAGGCGGCGGCCCCGTAACGAGGGCCGACGGTCCCACAGTGACGGCCCCGTAAGGACGGCCAACGGCCCCGCGGTGACGGCCCCGTAACGAAAACCGACGGCCCCGCAGTGCCGACCCCGCAGGCAGCCCCGCAAGCCGGCCCCCGAACGGACGCTGAGCCAGCCCCCCCCGGCCCCCAGCCCAACGCCCGTCCCAGCCCCGCCCCTAGCCCAACGCCCGTCCCAGCCCTGCCCCTAACCCAACACCCGCCCCAGTCCCGCCAGCGCCGAAGCCAGTTCCTCCTCGGTGATGGTCAGGGGTGGGGCGAGGCGGATGGTGGAGCCGTGGGTGTCCTTGACCAGGATGCCTTCGGCCAGGAGGCGTTCGCTGATCTCGCGGCCGGTGCCGAGGGCCGGGTCGATGTCGACGCCGGCCCACAGGCCGCGGGCGCGGAAGCCGGTGACGCCCTTGCCGGTGAGGGCGGCCAGGCCGGTGCGCAGCTGTGCGCCGAGTTCGGCGGCGCGGCGCTGGAACTCGCCGGTGGCGAGCAGTTCGATGACGGCCGAGCCGACCGCGGCGGCGAGCGGGTTGCCGCCGAAGGTGGAGCCGTGCTGGCCGGGGCCGAGGACGCCGAGGACCTCGCGGCGGGCGACGACGGCGGAGACCGGGACGATGCCGCCGCCGAGTGCCTTGCCGAGCAGGAGGACGTCGGGGAGGACGGATTCGTGCTCGACGGCGAGGGTGGTGCCGGTGCGGCCGAGGCCGGACTGGATCTCGTCGGCGATGAAGAGGCAGCCGGTCCGCCGGGTCAGTTCGCGCACCCCGGTCAGATAGCCCTCGTCGGGGATGATGACGCCGGCCTCGCCCTGGATGGGCTCGATGAGGACGGCGGCCGTGGTGTCGTCGACGGCGGCTTCGAGGGCGGCGAGGTCGTTGTAGGGGACGGTGCAAAAGCCCGGGGCGTAGGGGCCGAAGCCGGTGCGGGCGGTGGCGTCGTCGGAGAAGCCGACGATGGTGGTGGTCCGGCCGTGGAAGTTGCCGTCGGCCACGACGATGGTCGCGCGGTCGGCCGGGACGCCCTTGACGTCGTAGGCCCATTTGCGGGCGACCTTGATGCCGCTCTCCACCGCCTCGGCGCCGGTGTTCATCGGCAGGACCATGTCCAGGCCGGTCAGTTCGGCGAGGGCCTCGGCGAAGCCGGCGAGCCGGTCGTTGTGGAAGGCGCGGGAGGTGAGGGTGAGCTGGTCGAGCTGGCGGTGTGCGGCCTCGATGAGAACCGGGTGCCGGTGGCCGAAGTTGAGGGCGGAGTAGCCGGCCAGCATGTCGAGGTAGCGGCGGCCCTCGACGTCCTCGACCCAACAGCCCTCGGCGCGTGCCACCACTACGGGCAGCGGGTGGTAGTTGTGGGCCAGGACCGGGCCCTCGGCGCGGATCAGCTCGGCGGACGAACGGGGCGCACGGGCCGGGGCCGTGGGGGTGGGGACGGTGCGGACGGGTGCGGTCATGAGCGGATCTCCTGGGTGCAGCACTTGATGCCGCCGCCGGCCTTGTGGAACTCGGAGAGGTCGACGGGGACGGGGACGTAGCCGCGGGCGGCGAGCTGGTCGATCAGGGCGGTGGCCGGCGGTGCGACGAAGACGTGCCGGCCGTCGGAGACGGAGTTGAGGCCGAACGCCATGGTGTCGTCCCGGGTGGCGAGCACGGCGCCGGGGAACAGTCGGCGCAGTACTTCGCGGCTGCCGGAGGAGAAGGCGCCGGGGTAGTAGGCGATCTCCGCGTCGCCCGTGACGGGGTCCTCGGACAGGACGAAGAGCGCGGTGTCGAGGTGGTAGAAGTACGGGTCGACCAGCTGCAGGCCGATGGTCGGGACGCCGAAGAACTCCTGCACCTCGTCGTGGGCGGCGCGGGCGGTGCGGAAGCCGGTGCCGGCGAGGACGTAGCGGCCGGCCGGGACGAGGTCGCCCTCGCCCTCGCAGAGCGCCACGGGCCGGTAGACGTCGTAGCCGGCGGCCTTGAACCAGGTCTCGTACTCGGTGGCCTCGGGGCGGCGCTGCGGGGCGTGGAACTGCGAGCCGAAGACCCGGCCGTTCACGACGAGCGCGGAGTTCGCGGCGAAGACCATGTCGGGCAGGCCGGGCACCGGCGGCACGGTCTCGACGGTGTGGCCGTGCGCGCGGTAGGCGTCGACCAGCGCCGTCCACTGGCGGGCGGCCAGGGCGGTGTCGACCTGTGCGCCCTCGTGCATCCAGGGGTTGATGGCGTAGCGCACGTCGAAGTGGCGGGGCTCGCACATCAGGTAGCGGCGGGGGCGCGCCGTGCGGGCCGCGGCCGGCGGGATCGGGGTGCTCGCGCTGCTGGTGGCAGTACTCGTCGGCACAGAAGTATCCCTTCCTCTCCGGTGAGGCAGGTGGGTGGGCGTGATCGGTGAGGTGTGACAGAGGGTCACTGATCGCCCACCCGGGGATTACCACGGTAAGGAGAGGTGGATTCCGGCCACAAGCGACGAATGCTGCGTGTACGAGCAGGAATCCTGCGTCGTTTCGCTCAGTTGCGCTCGTTTGCTGCTTGGGCGCCGGCCTCCGGGGCGTCCGGGAGGAGGTGGGAGAGGACCATGTAGCTGATCGTCTTCCGGATGAACGGTTCGGTGCGGATCCGTTCCAGGACCTCCTCGAAGTGCTCGACGTCCGTGGCCCGTACGTGCAGCAGGGCGTCGGCGCCGCCGGTGACGGTCATGGCCGCGGCGATCTCCGGGTGGTTGCGGACGACCTCGGCCAGTCGGCGGGGCGGCGCGGCGCTGTCGCAGTAGACCTCGACGTAGGCCTCGGTGAGCCAGCCCAGGGCGGCGGGGCGGACGGTGGCGGAGAAGCCGGTGATCACGTTGTGTTCGCGCAGCCGGTCCACCCGGCGTTTGACCGCGGTGGAGGACAGCCCGATGGCCGTCCCGATCTCCGCGAAGCTCGCCCGGCCGTTGTCGATCAGCGCCGCGATGATCTTCCGGTCGAGGTCGTCGAAGGGCACGGGCTTGTGGGTCATTGCTGGACCTCCCTGTCCGTCCGAGTCCTGTGTGAGCACGTGAGCGGGTGAGCACGTGAGTACGTGCGCGGGTGATCGCCGGACGCCGTGCGCGGGTGGGTGCCGGGCGGCGGGCGCGGGTGCTCGCGGGGCGGTACGCACGGTATGCGTGATCGCCTCACGGTAGCGGTCCGCGGGCGGCGGGCGGTGGCGCAGCCCCGGGCCCGTCCCGCAAACCGGCAGCTCAGGAATCTGTGCAGGTCAGGTGGGGCGGCGTAACCTCGCGGCAACACCGGTCGCCTAGCGTCGCGGGCGGCGGGAGGAGGGCTGCGGATGGCGGCGGAACAGGGCCGGCGGGCGGATCAGGCGCGCCGGGTGGCGCATGTGCTGCGGGGCCAGGTGCTGCGCGGGGCGTTCCCGGGCGGGGTGCTGCCGGACGAGCGGGCGCTGGTGGCCGAGTTCGGTACGTCCCGGAACACCGTGCGGGAGGCGCTGGGGCTGCTGCGGGACGAGGGTCTGGTGGAGCGGCGCCGGGGGGTCGGCACCGTGGTGGCCGGGCGGACGTACCAGCATCCTCTGGGGGAGCTGTCCGGGCTGGCGGAGGTGCTGCAGCGGCACGGTGTGGTCGTCAACGAGGTGCGGGAGGCACGCAGTGTGCGGCCGCCGTCGGCGGTGGCGCGGCGGCTGGGGCTGGCGGAGGGGGCGGCGGCGGTCTATCTGGAGCGGTTGCGGCGGGTGGACGGGGCGCCGTTGTCGCTGGACTGCACGTATCTGATTCCGGAGGTCGGGGAGCCGCTGCTGGCGCGGGGGCGGGCGACGCTGGAGCGGCATGACGTCTTCGATCTGATCGAGCGGGTGGCGGGGGCGCCGCTGGGCCGGGCGGAGGTGTCGGTGCGGGCGGTGGTCGCGGATCCGGCGACGTGCGAGGTGCTGGCGATGCCGGAGGGCGGGGCGGTGCTCGCGGTGGAGCGGCTGACCCGGCTGGCCGACGGGCGGCCGGCCGACCTGGAGTTCATCCATCTGCGGGGGGACCGGCTGACGCTGCAGGCCACGCTGGACCGGGCGCGGGACGTCAACTCCGTTGTGGAGTGAGCGGGTGGCGGCCGCGCCGGGGCGGCGCGGGGCGCTGACCGTCGCGATGTGCCTGTGCGTCAGCCTGGTCGTCGGCATGGTGTCCGCGGTCAATCTGGCGCTGCCGGACCTGTCGGCGAGTGCGCTGCACCCGTCGGCGCAGGCGGTGGTGTGGGTCGTGGACGGCTATGTCGTGGTCTTCGCCGGTCTGCTGGTGCCGGCGGGCGCGCTCGCCGACCGGTGGGGGCGCAAGGGGACGCTGTTGTGCGGGCTGGGGGTCTTCACGCTCGGCGCGGTGGTCTGTGCGGTTGCCGAACGGGTGGGGTGGGTGATCGCCGGGCGGATGATCAGCGGGGTGGGCGCCGCGGCCGTGTTGCCGACGACGCTGGCGCTGCTGGTGGAGGGGCGCGGGGACCGGGCGCGGCGCAGGGCGATCGCCGTATGGGCGTCGATGACCGGGCTCGCCGCCGTATGGGGGAACGTCGGTGGCGGGGCGGCCATCGAGTACGGGAGCTGGCGGACGCTGTTCCGCTGTGTGGTGCCGCTGGCGCTCGGTGCGCTGCTGCTGGTCGCCGCGGTGGCCCCGGCCGCGGCGGCCGGCGGCCGGCCGGGTTCGGTTCCGGCGGGCGGCAGCGTCCTGTTCACCGGGGGATTGCTGGCGCTGCTCTACGGGATCGTCAGCGGGCCCGGGGAGGGGTGGGGCAGTCCGGTGGTGCTGGGGGCGTTCGGCGCGGGCGGAGTGCTGCTGGCCGGGTGGGCGCGCGGTGAACTCCGTTCGGTGCGGCCGCTGTTGGATCCGCGGCTGTTCGCGCGGCCGGCGGTGCGGGCCGGGGCGGTGGGCATGGCGGCGCTGTTCACCGGCATGTTCGGCCTGTTCTACCTCAACGGCCAGTATTTGCAGTACGCGAAGGGGTACGGGCCCCTCGGGGCGGGGCTGCGGCTGCTGCCGATGGCCGGGGCGCTGCTGGCCGGGCCGCGGTGCGGGCTGCTGCTGGAGCGGTGGTGCGGGCGGCGGGGCGCGGTCGTGGTGGGCATGCTGGTGCTGGCCGGCGGGTTGTGCACGGTGTCCGCGGCCGACGCCCGTACGCCCTATCCGCTCTATGCGCTGGGTGCCGGGCTGACCGCGCTGGGCTGCGGGATCGCCACCCCGCTGCTGTCGCACGCGATGATGGCCGCGCTGCCGCCCGAGCGGGCCGGGACCGGGTCCGGACTGCAGAGCCTGAGCCGGGAGTTGGGCAGCGCGGTGGGTATCGCGGTGACCGGCACGGTGACCACCGCGGTCTTCACCGCGCGGCTGCCCGCGCCGCTGGCCGGGCCGGGCGCACCGACGACGGTCGCGGCGGCAAGGGCCCGTACGTCCGATCCGGGGGTACGGGACGCGGTCGTCGCGGCGTTCACGGACGGCCTGCACAGCGCGACGCTGACCCTGGCCGCGGTGCTGGCGGGCACGGCGGTGCTGGTGGGGTGCTGGATGCCCGGGGAGCGGGGGCGGTGAGGCCGGGGCGGGCGCGGGCCGGGCGGGCCCGCGCCCGTAGCCGCTACGACTCGTACACCGGCTCCACCCGTTGGATCTTGGCGCGTTCGACGACCTGGGGGCCGAGTTCCGCGGCGCGGGTGACCAGGGCGTGGGCGTCCCAGTCGGTGGGCCGGCCGTGCCACAGGCGGAGGCGGCCGGCCACGACGACGGCGGCGATCTGGTCGCGGTTCGCGAGCCGGACGAGTTCCCAGCGCAGGTCGTAGGAGGGGGTGAGTTCGGGGACGGCGAGGTTCACGACGAGGTAGTCGGCGGCCTTGCCGGTGGCGATCTCGCCGGTGACCTTGCCGAGGCCGAGGGCGTCGGCGCTGCGGGTGGTGGCGTGGTCCAGCCACGTCCGGCCGGCGCCGCAGACCGAGTCGCCCGAGCCCAGGCCGTACGCGAGCCGCTGGGCGGTCTCGCCGGCGTCCATCAGGCGGAAGCCGTCGCCGCGGGTGCCGTCGGTGCCCATGCCGAAGCGGACGCCCAGGGCGGCCAGCATGGTGGCGTGGGTGACGCCGTTGCCCTTCCAGGCGCTGGCCACCGGGTTGTAGCTGACCGCCGCGCCGGAGTCGGCCAGCAGCCGCATCTCGGTGGGGGTGAGGAGGGTGGCGTGGGCGCCGAGGGTGTGCGGGCCCAGCGCGCCGATGTGGTGGAGGTGTTCGACCGGGCGCCGGCCGACGCTCTTCAACGAGCGTTCCACGGAGGCGAGGTGCTCGTTGACGTGGATCTGGAGGACCGCGCCGGCTTCGGCGCACAGCGCGGCGGTCTTCCTGAGGGTCTCGGCGGTGGCGTCCTCGGGGACGGCGATGGCCAGGGAGGGGTGGACGAGGGGGTGGCCGTCCCACCGTTCGAGGTGGGCGGGGCCGCCGGTGCCGTCGGAGACGATCTTGCCCAGTACGCAGCGGATACCGGCTTCCTCGGTGCCCCGGGCGATCGCCGCCACGTCGACGGGGGCGCGGGTGCCGGCGTCGGCGACGGTGGTGAAGCCGCCGCGCAGCGCCTCCAGGGCGGCGAGTTTGGCGGAGACGTAGGCGCTCTCCTCGTCGAGGGCGTGTTCCAGCGGCTCCCAGACGGTCTTGAAGATCTCCGAGGGCTGGCCGAAGGACTGGGCCTTGCCGAAGCTCTGGGTCAGGTGGTGGTGCGCGTCCACGAAGCCGGGCATCAGCAAGTGGCCGTCCAGACGGACCGGTTCGAGGTCGCGGTGGGCTTTGACGAGCTGTTCGGCCGGTCCGACGGCGCGGAAGGTGCCGCCGGAGACGAGGACCGCCCGGTCGCGCACCGGGCCCTCGGGCAGGAGCAGCAGCTCGGGGACGAGCAGTTGCCGGTGGCCGTGGAAGTCCTCGGGGCGCGGCCCGTGGTGGGGTGCGGCGGCCGCGGCCGGGCTCGCACTCCCGAGTCCCGATGCGCCGATGACGCCGCCCATACCGGCCAGGAATCCCCGCCGGCCGAATCCGCTGTGCTGTTCGTTCGCCAAGCCGCTCGCCTGCTTCCCGTACTGCGGTACGTGGTGCGTACCGTCCGTCGATCCGTCCCCGGGGTGGCCCGACCCTAGGACCGCACCAGAAACGGAACAAGGGTTCCGGCATGCGGGATTTGCGAGGTGGGGTAGGGGGTGGCGCTGGGCCCGGCGGGGCCGGTGGCGCGCCTGGTCAGGGCAGGGGTGCCGGACGCGGTGGGTGGCGTAACCTCGCCGAAACATGGGGCGGGCGGGGATCCGTAGCGGCGCACGGGCCCTCACCGTCCCTGCCGGGCCCCGCGTGGGATCCTGATGCGTCATGGATCTGCCGGGCGGACGGTGGACGGACGCGCGGCGATGACGAGGATGCCCCGATGAGACTCTGCTTCCTGGTGGAGGAGCAGTACCGCTACGACGGCATGCCCAGGGACGTGATCCGCCAACTCGGCGCCTGGGGCCACCAGGTGGACGTCCTGTGGCCGGGCCGTTCGCTGATCCCGATATCCGAGTCGGTCCGTGCGGGCAGCCATGACGCCTGGGTCCTCAAGACCGTCTCGGGCGGGCCGGGGCTGACCCTGCTGGAGGCCGCCGCCGCGGTCGGGCTGACCACGGTCAACGACGCCCGGGCGATCCGCGGCGTCCGGGACAAGGCACTGGCCGCGGTGATCGCCCGCACCCACGGCCTGCCGGTGCCGGTGACGTACGCGGCGGCCCGGGCCGAGGAGTTCGCCCAGCTGCCCGAGAGCGCGTTCCCGCTCGTGGTGAAGCCCGCGGACGGCAGCTCGGGACGCGCGGTGCGGCTGGTCGAGAGCCCCGGCCGGCTGACCGGGCCGGGCGCGCCTTCGAGCGCCGGCGGGCTGCTGATCGCCCAGCCGTACGTCCCCAACTCCGGTACCGATCTGAAGGTCTACTGCGTCGCCGGTGAGCTGTACGCCACCGAGCGGTGCTCGCCGCTGCACCCCGGGGCCGACGTACCGGAACGTCAGGTGCCGCTCACCGCCGAGGTCGCCGGGATCGCGGCGGAGATCGGGGCGGTCTTCGGGCTCGACCTCTACGGCGTGGACGTGCTGCTCGGCCCGGACGGGCCGGTGGTCGTCGACATCAACGACTTCCCGAGCTTCCGTCAGGTGCCGGACGCGGTGGCCCGGGTGTCGGCGGCGGTGCTGCGGCTCGCCGGCGGGAACGGCGGGAACAGCACCGGCCGCGACCATCGGGTGCCGGCCGCCGCGGCGCCACCGGCCGCGGCACCGGCCGCGGCGCCGGCCGCACCGGAGACCGTCCCGCTGGCGGCGATCGGCGGCGACCGGTGAGGATCGGCCTGATCACGGCGGATCCCGCGCACCCGCTGCTGGCCGCGGCCAGCCGTCTGCTGACCGGGGACGGCCACCGGGTCGACCACCTGCACCCGGACGGTGCGGCGCCCGGCCCGGACCGCGGCGCGCTCGCCGACGTGTACCTCCTCAAGGCGCGCACCCCGCGGGCGCTGGCGCTGGCCGCCCGCCTGGAGTCGTACGGCATCCCGGTCCTCAACTCGGCTACGGCGACGGCGCGTTGTCAGGACCGGGTGCTGATGGCGGAGCGGGCGCGGGCGGCGGGGCTGCCGTTCGCCGTGACCCGGCCGGTGGACACGGTAGGGGAACTGGCGGCGGCCGGGGAGCCGGCCGGGCCGCTGGTGGTCAAGAGTCGGTACAGCCGGCGCGGCGACCTGGTGGCCCGCGCCGACACCGTCGCACAGCTGCGGGAGCTGGCGGCCGCCTGGCCCGAAGAGCCGGTGGTTGTCCAGGACTTCACCGCGAACAGCGGCTGGGACCACAAGCTGTGGGTGGTCGGCCGGCGGCTCTTCGCCGGGCTGCGCCGCTCGGAGCTGGCACCGGACGGGCGCGGGCCGACCCGGCCGCTGCCGCCCGGTGAACTGCCCGCCGGCTGGGCGGAGCTCGCACTGCGAACCGGCGGGGTCTTCGGCCTGGACGTCTACGGCGTGGACGTGCTGCTCGGCCCGGCCGGGCCGGTGGTCGTCGACGTCAACGCCTTCCCCGGCATACGGGGACAGGCGGGCGCCCCCGAAGTCCTGGCGGACCTCGCCCTGCGCACCGCCCGCACCGCCCTTACCACCCGTACCGCCGGTGCCGCCCCTACGGCTGGGGAAACGGAAGGGCGGCGTCGGAAAAACGCCTGAAGTGGTCACCGGCGCGGGGCTGAACGAGCAGAAAGCGGCGGACGCGGAAGCTCGAACTCCGCAACGTCTGAAGCGCCGGACCCCGGGGTAGCGCTGGCCCCGTCAGGGGGCGTGGTCCGCCGCGCCCTCCTTCCGCACGCATGGGGAGAGGCCAGCCACGGTGACCCAGCCATTCGAACTGCCCCGCTTCTACACGCCCTACCCGGCGCGGCTGAACCCGCACCTGGAGGCGGCGCGCACGCACTGCCGCCGATGGGCCCGCGCCATGGGGATGCTGGAGGGCTCGGGCATCTGGGAGCAGTCGGACCTCGACGCCCACGACTACGCCCTGCTGTGCGCGTACACCCACCCGGACTGCGACGCGGACGCGCTGTCGCTGGTGACGGACTGGTACGTCTGGGTCTTCTTCTTCGACGACCACTTCCTGGAGGAGTTCAAGCGCACCCAGGACCGGGAGGGCGGCAAGCGGTACCTCGACCGGCTGCCCGCCTTCATGCCGATGGACGACCACGCGCCCGTACCGGAGCCGGCCAACCCGGTCGAGGCGGGCCTGGCCGACCTGTGGGCCCGCACCGTGCCGCACATGTCGACGGACTGGCGCCGGCGGTTCGCCGAGAGCACCGAGCACCTGCTGAACGAGTCCCTCTGGGAACTGTCCAACATCCACATCAACCGGGTGCCCAACCCCGTCGAGTACATCGAGATGCGCCGCAAGGTCGGCGGCGCCCCCTGGTCCGCGGGCCTGGTCGAGTACGCGGCCGGCGCCGAGGTCCCGGCCGCGGTCGCCGGCTCCCGGCCGCTGCGGGTGCTGCGCGACACCTTCTCCGACGGCGTCCACCTGCGCAACGACCTCTTCTCCTACCAGCGGGAGACCGAGGAGGAGGGCGAGCTGAGCAACGGAGTCCTGGTGCTGGAGACCTTCCTGGACTGCACCACCCAGGAGGCCGCGGACGCGGTCAACGACCTGATCACCTCCCGGCTCCAGCAGTTCGAGAACACCGTGGTCACCGAACTCCCCGCGTTGTTCCTGGAGGCCGGCCTGGACGCGCGGTCCTGCGCGGACGTGCTGGCGTACGCCAAGGGGCTGCAGGACTGGCAGTCCGGCGGCCACGAGTGGCACCTGCGCTCCAGCCGCTACATGAACGGCGGCGGAACGGCGGCGGCCGGATCCGCCCGGCCCTGGTCGCCGTTGTCCCTCACCGGTCCGGGCACCTCGGCGGCGGACCTGCGGACCGCGCTGGCCACCGCCGGCGCCCACCGCTTCCGCAGCCACACCCACGTCCCCCACCAGAAGGTCGGCCCGGCGCGGATCCCCGAGATCACCATGCCGTTCCCGCTCACCCTGAGCCCCCACCTGGACGGCGCCCGCCGCCGGGCCCTCGACTGGGCCCACCGGATGGGCATGCTGCGGCCGCAGCCCGGGGTGCCGCTCTCCGACGTCTGGGACGAGCCGGCGATGGTCCGCCACGACCTGGCGCTGTGCGCGGCCGGCATCCACCCCGACGCCACCCCGGACGAACTGGACCTCAGCTCCCAGTGGCTGGCCTGGGGCACCTACGCCGACGACTACTACCCACAGGTCTTCGGCCGGACCCGGGACCTCGCCTCGGCCAAGGCCTGCACCGCACGGCTGTCGGCGTTCATGCCGCTCGACGCCACCGCGCCCGTCCCGGAGCCGGCCAACGCCCTCGAACGCGGCCTCGCGGACCTGTGGCCCCGCACGGTGGTGTCGATGACGCCGGAGGCGCGCCGCGACTTCCGGCAGGCCGTCGACGTCATGACGGCGAGCTGGCTGTGGGAGATCGACAACCAGATCCAGCACCGCATCCCCGACCCGGTCGACTACATCGAGATGCGGCGGGCGACGTTCGGGTCCGACCTCACCATGTCCCTGTGCCGGATCGGCCACGGCCGGCGGGTGCCGCCCGAGGTCTACCGCACCGGCACCCTGCGCGCGCTGGAGAACTCCGCCGCCGATTTCGCCTGCCTGGTGAACGACGTCTTCTCGTACCAGAAGGAGATCGAGTACGAGGGCGAGGTGCACAACGGCGTCCTCGTCGTCCAGACCTTCTTCAACTGTGACTACCCGAGCGCGCTGGCCGTCATCAATGACCTCATGACCTCGCGCATCGAGGAGTTCCGGCACATCGCCGCCAAGGAACTCCCGGTCGTCCACGACGACTTCCAGCTGTCCGCCGAGGCCCGTGCGGTGCTCGACGGCTACGTCCACGAGCTGGAGAACTGGATGGCCGGCATCCTCAACTGGCACCGCAACTGCCGCCGTTACGTCGCCTCCGAACTCCGGCACCCGATGGGCTCGCCCGGCTGGCCGGGCGTCCCGGGCGGCCTGGGCACCTCGGCGTTCCGGCCCGCCCGGCGGCCGGTACCGAGCAGCGGATAGCCGTTGACGCGGCGGGCCCGTGGACCGCGGACCACGGGCCCGCGCCATGCCCCCGTGCCCCTCCTGTGCGCACTACCGCGTCATGTGCCACGGACCTATGGTTCATGACCCCGTGGGACGCGGGGCGAGGTGAGGGGGCGCGGGATGACGTCAGGCGGGTCGGCGGCGGGAAGCGCGGCGGGCGGATCGGCGGCACGGCGGGCCCAGGAGGCCCGGCGCCAGGAGCGGCTGTTACGGGAACAGTGGCGGGCCGCCCGTCAGCGGGCGGAACGCTGGGAGGCGGCGGGCGAGGGGGAGCGGCGGATCGCCGCCCAGCTGCTGATGCTGACCGAGCGGGGCTGGCGGCTGCTGGTGGACCGGCGCTGGCCGGGCACCCGGGCGGCCAACGTGGACATGCTGCTGATCGGGCCCGGCGGGGTCTTCGTCATCGACGTCAAGAACTGGCGGGCCGCCCCGGAACCGTCCGGCGGGCGGCTGCGGGCCGGCGGTTTCTCCCGCGACGAGCACCGGCGCAAACTCCTCGCGGTCACCAAGGCCGCCGAGGGCGCGGTGGCCGCGCTGGGCATGTCACCGGTGGCGGTCCGCCCGCTGATGGCCTTCGCCGGCCACCGCGTCGACACCGAACTGGGCCGGCTGCGGCTGCTGGGCGAGCACGAGATCGGCCCGGCGCTGCTGTCGGAGCGCACCCGGCTGTCCGCCGGCTCGGTACGGGCGCTCGCCGAGCACCTGGGCCGGGTCTTCCCCGAGTACGAGGACCCGGCGGCGGCCGACCGGACCGACGCCCGGACCGCGCAGCACCGGCCCGCGGCCACACCGGCCGCCCCGTCCGCACCCTCCCTGGCGGACGACGGCCTCTTCGACCTCGACGGGCTGCGCCGGGCCGCCCTGGACGAGGCCCGGCGGGCCCCCATCGAGCGGTGGATGACCTTCCTCGACCCCGACCAGCTCGCGCTGGTGCGGCGCAACTGGGCCGGCCCGGCCCGGATCAGCGGCCCGGCCGGCACCGGCAAGACGGTCGTCGCGCTGCACCGGGCCGCGTACCTCGCCCAGCGCACGGGCGGCCGCGTCCTGTACGTCACGTTCGCCAACAACCTGCCGCGGGTGCAGGCGACGTTCCTGGCCACCATGGCCCCCGCGGTGGCCGACCGGATCGAATTCAGCAGCCTGCACCACTGGGCGCAGAAGTACCTCCAGTCCCGCGACGTGCCGGTGCGCCTGCACCGGGAGAAGGCGGAGACGGCCTTCAGCCTCGCCTGGAAGCACCTCGGCCGGGACAGCTGCCTGGCCGAGATCGATCCGCTGCCCCGTTACTGGAAGGAGGAGATCGACCACGTCATCAAGGGCCGCGGGATCACCTCCTTCGACGAGTACGCCGTGCTGCCCCGCCGGCGCCGCCGCACCAGCCTGCGCCATCCGCACCGGCAGGCCGTCTGGGCGCTCTACGAGGCGTACGAGGCGCAGCGCACGGAACGCGCGGTGCACGACTTCAACGACGTGCTCTCCCTCGCGCTCGCCGAGACGGCCGGTCGCGGCGGCCACCCGTACGCGGCCGTGGTCGTGGACGAGGTCCAGGACCTCACCCTGGTGGGGGTGCGGCTGCTGCACTCCCTGGTGGGGGACAGCCCCAACGGGCTGCTGCTGGTCGGCGACGGACAGCAGGCCGTCCATCCCGGCGGGTTCCGGCTCTCGGACGCCGGTATCGACATCCGTGGCGACCGCGGGCAGGTGCTGCGCGCCAACTACCGCAACGGCAAGGAGATCGTGGACACCGCGCTGTCCGTCGTCGCCGAGGACGCCTTCGAGGACATCGACGGCTCGCGGACCCCGGGCCGGCGGGACGTGGACCTGACGTACCACCACGGCGAGGTGGTCCGCGCGGTGCTGCCCTCGCCCGCGGCGCACGACGCGGCGCTGGTGGCCGTGCTGCGCGGCCTGAGCCCGCAGGAACTGGCGGACTCCGCGGTGCTGTGCCCCGCCACCCGCGCCATCGAACGCTACCGGCGGCTGCTGACCCGGGCGGGCGTACGGGTGTGCCTGCTGGAGAGTTACGACGGGCGGCCGGTCGCGGCGGTGAAACTGGGCAGCTACCGGCGGGCCAAGGGGCTGGAGTTCAAACGGGTCTATCTGCCCCGTTACGAGGCGAACCTGACGGCGGCGAAGGAGGCGCGGGACGACGCGGGGACCGCCGGTGAGCAGGGCGAACTGCTGCGGAGCCAGCTCTTCGTGGCGATGACCCGGGCGCGGGACGTGCTGTGGCTGGGCAGCGTCCGGCCGAGCGGCACGGCGGGTGAATCTGCGAATAAGGAGGAATAGGACAAAACGGCCTCGGGAACCTTGGGTCCATGCGACGCAAGACCGCTCTTCTCGGCGCCGTGGCCCTCACCGGAGCGCTCACCGCGGCGCTCGCCGTGTCCGCACCACCCACGGCGCAGGCCACGACCGGCACCATCATCTTCCACATGCGGCCGGGCAACCGGCAGTACCAGATCGTCGACCCCGGCGACGACCACTGCTACGGCCTCGGGCCCGGGGGCGGCGAGGTGGTGAACGACACCCCGCTCGACCTCGTGCTGTGGTCCTCGCGCGACTGCACCGGCCGTTCCATGGCCACCGTCCGGGCCGGCACGGAGGCGGTGTTCGCCCGCTACGGCAGCCTGCAGCTGGTCCCGTCGGACGACCCCGGGGACGACGACCCGCCGCGTTACGACGAGGATCCTCCGCGCGACCAGGACCCGCGCGACCAGGACCCGCCGCGGGACGAGGACCCGCCGCGTGACCAGGACCCGCCACGTGACCAGGACCCGTCGTCCACCGATCACCCGCCGGCGGCCAAGCCCTCGTCACCCCACTCGTCACAGCATGCGTCACCGCACGCGGCGCGGCACCCGTCAGCCCACCCGTCAGCGCACTCGTCGCCCCACGCGGCACGGCATCCGTCACGACCCTCGTCACGGCCCTCGTCACGCCATCCGTCGTCACACTCGGCACGGCACGCCTAACGGGGCCGACGACCGGATGGGCGGTGGGCCGGATGCCCGAGTTGCCGGACGTCGAGGGGTTCCGGCGAACGCTCGTCGCGTGCGCGCGGGGCCGGGTGATCCGGCGGATCGAGGTGTACGACGAGGGCGTGCTGCACGGGGTGAGCCCGCAGCGGCTGCGCGGCGAGCTGGAGGGCCGGCGGTTCACCGAACCGGAGCGGCACGGGAAATGGCTGCTCGCCCACACCGGCGGCCCCACCCTGATGCTGCACTTCGGGATGACCGGACGGCTGGTCTGCAGCTCCCCGGACGAGCCGGTCCACCCCCACGACCGGGTGGTGTTCACGCTCGGCCGGGAGCGCCAGCTCCGCTATCGCGACCAGCGCAAACTCCAGGGCCTGTGGCTCATGGACCCGGCCGGTACCGAGCGGATCCTGAGCCGTCAGGGCCCGGACGCGGGGAAGGTGGGCCGGGCGGACTTCCGGGCCGCGCTCGCCGGGCGGCGCGGCAGCCTCAAGGCCGTCCTGATGGACCAGTCGGTGCTGGCCGGGCTGGGCAATCTGCTCGTCGACGAGATCCTCTGGCGCACCGGCTTTCCCCCCGGCCGCCCGGCCGGTGACCTCTCCGCCGACGACTGCGACCGGCTGCACGCCGAGCTGCGCCGCACCCTGCGGGCGGCGGTCCGGGCGGGCTGCGTGCCGCCGCGCGACTCCTGGCTCACCGGCCGGCGCGACGACCCCGGCCCGGCCTGCCCACGCTGCGGCACACCACTGCGCCGGGCGCGGGTCGCCGGCCGGGGCACGGTGTGGTGCCCCCGCTGCCAGCCGTAGACCGACTCGGTGCCGGTGCCGCCGCCCGAGGTGATCCCTCCGAGAAGCCCGCGGCTGTCGAACGGATCCGCCCGCTGGTCAGTCACCAAGGACGTACTGACCCACCACGGCCAGAAGCTCTTCCACTTCACCGACCTCAACGGTTACGTGGTGGGCGTCACCCAGCGCCAGTCGTGGTGAGGCGGCGCTTCCGTCACGACCGATGGAACGTCAACTTGCCCTGCCCGGCGATGAGATGAGGGAACCGACTGCCTTGACGGTGCGGAGTACCGGTGCGGTTTCCAGGGCGTGGATCGCACGCTGACCGCCGAGGCGGTGGGTGAGGTAGTGGTGCAGGGCCGCCGGGTCCGGGCAGAGGGCGTGCGCGACCACGTTCGTCCGTCCGGTGGTGGCGGCGACGAAGGCGAGTTCCTCGTGCCGGGCCAGGGCGGTGGCGACCTGCTCCAGGCGGGCCGGGGCCACCGTCATCCACAGCAGCGCCTGCGTGGTGGCGCCGAACAGCGTGTCATCGCATTCGACGTCGAAGAACAGCGCACCCGAGGCCCGCAGGGCGGCCAGCCGGCGGGCCACGGTGGCCGGTGACCAGCCGGTGGCCGCGGCCAGTTCGCCCTGGCCGGCCCGGCCGTCCCGCTGCAGCGCGGACAGCAGCGCCCGGTCGTCGTCGGTCGGCGTGGCGGCCGTGGCGGGGGAGGGGGCGGCGTTCTCCCTTGCCGGTGGCGTGAGTTGGCGGCGCTGCCGCGGATCGAGGACGTTCGCGCGACCGCGCCAGGCGGTGGGGCCGCCGAGGTAGGTGTGAAGCAGGTAGTGCGCGGAGACCGCGGTGATGCCGGCGGTGCGCGGAATGTCGTGCAGCAGGAGGGACCGGCCGTCGGCGCCGCCGGCCGGGGTGTGCACCACGGCGATGATCTCCGTCCCGCCGGAGGCGAGCTTCACCCAGGAGGTGTCCGACCGCCGGGCCAGCGCACGGGCGAGGTCCTGGGCGCTGTGCGGGGTCGCGGTGAGCCGGACCAGCCACTGGGCCCGGCCCGCGCGGTGCGGATCGGCCAGCCCGACGACCCGCAGGCCGGCCTCGGCGGACAGCCGCCGGTAGCGGCGGGCCACGGTCTGCGTGGAGACGCCGAGCACCTCGGCGATCCGGCTGAACGGCGCCCGGCCGTCGATGTGCAGGGCGTGGATCAGCCCGCGGTCGATCTCGTCGAGCGGCATGCCCGGGCCTCCTGGCCGAGAACGGACGGCTGGCGGATGGACGAATTCTTCACTGGAGGGGCGCGAGATGGAAAGAAGCTGCGAGCCGAGCGCCCTGGCTGGAACGTCCACGGTACGCGCCCGCAGGCTCGGCCGTACATCCGTCACGGCCGAAGGGACATCCCATGCCGAACGACCCCCTGCCGCACAGTCCGTTGTCGAAGGGCTGCGGGCCGGCCCGCCCGCTGCCGGCCGCCGGCCCGGTCGGTCCGTCGGCCGCGCCGTACCCCCGCCGGTGGGCCGCACTCGCGGCGCTGCTGCTCGCCGAGGCGATGAACCTGCTCGACTCCACGATCATGACGGTCGCCGCACCGGTGATCCACGCCGATCTCGGCGGGCCGGCGTCCGGCATCCCCTGGTACAGCGCCGCGTACACGCTGCCCTTCGCGGTGCTGCTGATCACCGGCGGCCGGCTCGGTGACATCGCCGGCCGCCGGCGGCTGCTCCGCCTCGGGGTCGCCGGCTTCGTCCTGGCCTCCACGGCCTGCGCGCTGGCCGGCTCCCCGGCGCTGCTGATCGGCGCGCGGGCCGTCCAGGGCGCCGCGGCCGCCCTGGTCATCCCGCAGACCATCGGGCTGATCCGGGCCATGTTCCAGGGCGACGCGCTGGCCCGGGCCATGGGCAGCATCGGTCCGGTGATGGGCCTGGCCGCGGTCTGTGGGCCGGTGCTCGGCGGGCTGCTCACCCACGCCGACCTGCTCGGCTCGTCCTGGCGGGCGGTCTTCCTCGTCAACCTCCCGCTCGGCCTCGCCGTCCTCGCCGCGACCCCGCTGCTGCCCGAGGACCGCTCGGAGCGGCGGTCGCGGCTGGACCTCACCGGCACCGTGCTGGCCGTGCTCGGCACCGGACTGCTCGTCCAGCCGCTGCTCGACGGCGGGCTGACCCGGTTCGCGCCGCGGCCCTGGGCCGTCCTGGCCACCGGGCTCGCCGTGCTGGCCGTCTTCGGGCGGCAGCAGCGCCGCCGCGCCCGGGAGGGCCGTAGCGCGCTGGTCGAGGCGGGACTGTTCCGCGGCCGCGGCTTCCCCGCCGCGCTGGCCGCCTCGCTGCTGTTCTTCGCGGTGGTGGGCGGCCTGATGATGGTCGTCGTGCTGCAGCTCCAGCTCGGCCTGCACACCGACGCCCGGTCGTCCGGGCTCACCCTGCTGCCCTGGTCGGCCGCGATGGCGGTGGCGTCCTGGTGCGCCGGCACCCGGCTGGTGCCCCGCTACGGCTCCCGGGTGATGTTCGCCGGGCTCGCCGCACTGCTCGCCGGCACGCTGGGCGCGGTCGCCGTCTACGCCACCGCCCCCGCGGCCTCCTACCCGTGGCCGCTGCCGGTGGCGCTGGCGGTCTGCGGACTGGGACAGGGGCTGTTCGCCGTCCCGTTCTTCACCACCGCGCTGCACCGGGTCCGGCCGCACGAGACGGGCTCGGCGGCCGGGCTGCTCAACGCCGCCCAGCAGCTCGGCGGCACGCTCGGCACCGCACTGCTCGGCGCGGTCTTCTTCCATGCGTTCGGCACCCCCGGGCTTCCCTCGGTCCACGCCGTCCCCGCCGTCCACGCGGCCTCGCCGGCCGGCGGCCCCGGCGCGCTCGCGGCACTGCACGGCGTACGCGATGCCTTCGGGGTCGCGGTCGCCCTGCTCGCCTGCACCGTCGTCGCCGCGGCCCGTATGCGGCCAAGTCCCGTGGTGGCTACGGCGGGTGATCGGTGAACGGACGGTCCGGCGCCGGCGGGAGGCGTCTGCGGAGAGTGATGAATTGTCCACTCTGTGCAGAAATATTAAGAATTTCAGCTTTCGTCTGAAATTTCACGTATTTTCCTTGTTGTCAGTAGGTCGGCGACGTAGCTTGGGAGTTGACGCCACCGGTAACGGGGCGTCGGAAGGAATCAATCAAGGAGGCAGCATGAGCTTCCGGAAAGTCTTCCCGCGCAGGCACAGGCGCGACTGGGACCACGACCGGGACCGCTACAGGAGGCGTCGCCGCAGGCACGGCCGCCGGCACAACAGGCGCCGTTTCTTCGACTACGACGACTGACTGACCCGAAGCACTGAGTTCGAGGCTGGCTCGCGTGGCGCGCGGGTCCGCCTCGTGCGTTTGCGAGCGGGTGTGCGTGAGGGCCCCTCAGCGGCCTTTCCGCCCGGTCCGACCAGCTGACTGATACGGCGTAGCCATCATGCATCTGCGCAGCTCGCGACGGCGGCCGGTGCGCACCGAGACGCCACCGGCCCCGGCGCCGACCGAAGCCTTCGCACCGCCGACAGCATCAACCCAGTCGACACGGCCTACACAGCCGACGCAGCCGACGCAACCAACACCGCCGATGCGGCCCGAAGTTCCGGAAGCGCAGCCCGCGTCCGAAGGATTGGGCCGCGGCCTGTGGGGCCCGCTGGCCGACCCCAGCATCCGCACCCGGCGCGTCGGGCTCAAGGAATCCGTCCGCCGCTTCTGGCCGCTGACGAAGGGTGACCGGCGCTGGCTGATTCTGGTCTGCCTGTGCGCCGTGGCCGCCGCGCTCGCCGAGACCGCGGCCATCCTGCTCTTCGCCCAACTCACCGACAACGCCCTGCAGAAGGGCTCGGTCAGCGCCTTCTGGCAGCCGGCCGGGCTGTGGCTGGCCGTGGCCGTCATCGGCGCGGTGGTGGGCTACCTCGGCAACTCGCTCGCCGCGTGGACCGCCGAGCGCTTCGTGATGCGCCTACGGGCCCGGGTCTTCGCCCATCTCCAGACGCTGCCGCCGCACTTCTTCCAGCGCAACCGGCGCGGTGACCTGGTCGAGCGGCTGACCGGTGACGTCGACGCCATCGAGCAGATGGTGGTCTCCGGTCTCGTCCAGGCGGTCGCCGCCCTGTTCGGCATCGTCTTCTACGCCGGTGCGGCCCTCTGGCTGCGCTGGGACCTCGCGCTGGCCACGTTCGTACTGGCACCGGTGTTCTGGAGCGCCACCCGCCGCTTCACCGGCCGGGTCAAGGAGGTGTCCCGCCGGGAGCGCGCGGCGGACGGCGCGATCACCTCGGTCGTCGAGGAGGGCCTGGTCAACGTCGTACTCACCCAGGCGTACAACCGCCGGCACGCGGAGGAGCAGCGCCTGGACCGGCAGGCCCGCGCCTGGTTCAGGGCGTCGGTGACCAGCGCCCGCCTCAACGAGCTGTACGCGCAGGTCGTCGAGCTGCTCGAAACGCTCTGCGTGCTGGCGATCATCGGCCTCGGCGCGTGGGAGATCTCCGCCGGCCGGATGACCCTGGGCCAGCTGCTCGCCTTCGCCGCGTTCATCGGCTACCTCTACCCGCCCATCCGCTCCCTGGGACAGCTGGGCCTCACCGCCACCGAGGCCACCGCCGGCTCCGAGCGCCTGCTGGAGATCCTCGACGCCCGCCCCGCGGTCACCGACCCGCCGCCGTCCCTCGTCGCCCCGCCGCGCTTCACCCGCGCCCTCGGCGAGATCGAGGTCCGGCACGTCGGCTTCCGCTACCCCGACAACCCCGACGAGGTCCTGCACGACCTGTCCTTCACCGCGGTCCCCGGCGAGCTGCTGGTCCTCACCGGCCCCAGCGGCGCCGGGAAGTCCACCCTGGCCGCCCTGCTGCTGCGGTTCTACGACCCGGACACCGGCACCGTCCGCCTCGACGACATCCCCGTCAACCAGATGCCGCTCGCCCAGCTGCGCCGCAACATCACCCTGCTCCCCCAGGACACCCTCGTCCTGCACGACACCATCGAGGAGAACATCGGCTGCGGCCGCCCGCACGCCACCCACCAGGACGTGGTCCGCGCCGCCCGCGCCGCCGACGCCGACACCTTCATCGCCGCCCTCCCCGACGGCTACCGCACGGTCATCGCCCCGGGCACCGCCCGCCTCTCGGGCGGCCAGCTGCAGCGCATCGCCATCGCCCGCGCCATGCTGCGCGACGCCCCGGTCCTCGTCCTGGACGAGCCCACGACGGGCCTGGACATCCTGGCCACCCAGCGCATCCTCGGCCCCCTGCGGCGCCTCGCCGAGGGCCGCACCACCCTCGTGATCTCCCACGACCTGGACCTCGCCGCCGACGCCGACCGCATCCTCGTCCTCGACCAGGGCCGCCTCGTCGAATCCGGCACCCACCCCGAACTCCTCGCCCACGACGGCCTGTACTCCACCCTCTTCCACGCCCATCCGCCTGGCCACAACGGCCGGCCGGCCCCGCCGCACAGCCTGGCGGGCCAGCCGGGTGCGCCGTCCTGGCACGGCTGAGACGCGCGAGCCGGTGGCAGCGCGCGGGGCCGGTAGCAGCGCGCGACAGTGCTACGCCGTCACCGAGCGCCGGCCGCCGCGGCAGGTGCAGGGCGGGCGACCGGGTGCAGCGCGGCGTACTCCAAGGGAGCCGACGGATCGACCGAGACATCCAGTGGGGCAGGTTCCGCGCCCGCCCGGACCAGCAGGTCCCCGACGGCGGCGATCATCGCGCCGTTGTCCGTGCACAGCTTCGGCGGCGGCACGCGCAGGGTGATCCCGGCCGCCGCGCACCGCTCCTCCGCCAGCCCCCGGACCCGGGAATTGGCGGCCACCCCGCCGACCACGACGAGGGTGCCGACACCATGGTCGGTACAGGCCGCCACCGCCTTACGGGTCAGCACGTCGGCGACCGCCTCCTGCAGCGAGGCGGCACCGTCCGCCACCGGCAGCACCCGCCCCTGGTGCCGCTCGGCCCACCGCGCGGCGGCCGTCTTCAGCCCCGAGAAGGAGAAGCCGTACGGATCGTCGCGCGGTCCGGTGAGCGGGCGGGGGAAGGCGACAGCGCGCGGATCCCCCACGCGCGCTGCCCGGTCGATGGCCGGCCCGCCGGGATACGGCAGCCCGAAGACCCGGGCGACCTTGTCGAAGCACTCGCCGGCGGCGTCGTCCAGGGTGTCGCCGAGGTGCACGATGCGGTCGCGGGCCAGATCACGGACGAGGAGCAGGGAGGTGTGGCCGCCGGAGACGATCAGTACGACACAGGGGTCGGGCAGCGGCCCGTGCGCGAGGGTGTCGGCGGCGACATGCCCGGCCAGGTGGTGCACGCCGTACAGCGGCACTCCGAGCGCGTACGCCAGCCCCTTGGCGCCCGCCAGCCCGACCTGGAGCGCCCCCGACAGCCCCGGCCCGGTCGTCACCGCGACCGCCCCGATGTCCGCCGTCCGCAGCCCCGCCTCGCCCAGCGCGCGCCGGAGGACCGGCCCGAGGGCGTGCACATGGGCCCGCGCCGCGATCTCCGGCACCACCCCACCGAACCGCGCATGCTCGTCCATGCTCGACGCCACAGCATGCCCCAACAGCCGCCCGCCCCTGACGAGCCCCGCCCCCGTCTCGTCACAGGACGACTCGATCCCCAGCACTACGGGTGCCGCACACATACGGTCCTCCACCTCCCCGGCCAGGGTAGTTGCCTGCACTACGCACTTGCGAACTGTATGCAATAAGGAAGGAGTGAGTGGGGGTGGGTGGCCGTTGGGGGCGGGCCGCTCGAAGTGAGGATGCGGCCGGTGGGCGAGGTGCCGGGAGCGGTGCGCACCTCAGCCGTCGTCACCCCGTGATCAGGACTCCGAACTCCGGCCACTGGCTCGTCGGCAGCCCGGCCGTTCCCGCGCCGAAGCTCACCGCACCGGTCGTGGTCAGCCCGGAAGCACGTCCCTTGAGGGACCACACAGCGCCGTCCATGTTGTTCTCCCCGGAGGCGCCGACGGCGAGGTCCGCCTTCCCGTCACCGTTGGTGTCCGTCAGTGCCACGGCCTCCCCGAAATGGTCACCGCCCTCCGCCGCGCCCGGGACCCCGGTGGTTCCTTGGTCGTACGCGTGTGCCGAGGTCGTGGCGAGACCACTGGCGGAACCCGGGATCACCGTGACGGAGCCCGTGGACTCCGCCGCGCCGATCGACTCGTAGGGAGCGCCGACGACGAGGTCTGCCCTGCCGTCCCCGTTGATGTCGTCGAGGGCCACCGCGTGCCCGAAGTTGTCGTTCGTTTCCGAGGCGCCGGGGATCCCCTCGGTGTTCTGGGTGATGGTCACGGTGGGGCGCGAGGTGTCACGGCCGCCGGCCGAGCCGTAGGTGAGGGAAACGTTGCCCCCCAGAGTCGTGCCCGCCATCGAGGACCGCTGATCCCACGGGTGACCGGTGACGATGTCGGCGTACCCGTCGCCGTCCACATCTCCGACTGCGGCTGTCTGGCCGTGTCCCGCATCGCCCGCGTACTCGGGCCGGGACGAGGCACGTCCGAGATACAGGGACTGCTTGTAGAGCTCCCGGCTGTCGCTGTTGTGCCCGCCGACCACGAGGTCGTCGACACCGTCGGCGTCGACGTCACCCGCGGCCAGCGAGATGACCTCGGTCAGGGACGTGGCGGGGAAGCCCGTTCGTCCCCCGAGGGTGCTGCTCTTGGTGGTGCCGCCCCGGTAGAGGAAGACCGAGTTGTCCCCGGACAGGCCGACCGCGACGTCGTCGTGGAGGCCGTCACCGTCGAAGTCACCACTGGCGAGAACTTGGCCGTAGCCTGCCGGGTGGGCCACCGGGGGAGTCTCCAGAGCGGTCCCACCGGACAGTCCCGTGCGACTGCCCCACAGCACGGTGACCGCCCCGACGTTCTCACCGGTGCCCGACCCCGCGGTGGTGTCTTCGCCGGGGGCACCGACGGCGAGGTCCGCGTAACCGTCGTTGTTGAAATCGCCGGCCGCGGTGGCCGCGCCGAAACGGTCTCCTTCTTCGGACGCGCCGGGCACCCCGCTGGAGCTCTGCGAGACGACCTGCGTCCTGCCGCTCTGCAGGCCGCCGGCCGAGCCATAGGTGATGACCACCGCTCCCGCCTGGTCGTGCCCCCCGACGACTGTGCCCGGCGCGGAAACCGCGAGATCGCGATACCCGTCACCGTTGAAGTCGTCCGCGAACTTGGCGGAGGCCGCCGTAGACGGCGCGGCGGTGACCACCAGCAGGCCACCGGTCAGCGCGGCGACCGATGCGGCGGCCAGGGCGGTGCGGAGCTTCTTCTGCATCGACGCTCTCCTGAAACATGCGGGGTGCCGGGCAAGCACCCCTCGTACGGGCGGACCGGATCTCCCGCATTCGCCCGGACTTGCCCATGCGGCCACGGGATGATCAGCGCCCCCAAGACCCACAAGACAGCCCAGGGGTTGTACACGGACCCCAAAAAACTCAGCGCGTCGATCCCAGCCACCGGAGCAGCCCACCACCGGAAGCCGGAAGAACGACGAAGGCCCCGACCGGCGAACCGGTCGGGGCCTTCCATCAGGCGGAGGATACGAGATTCGAACTCGTGAGGGGTTGCCCCCAACACGCTTTCAAGTCTGTTGGTGAGTCTGGATGCGTCATCGGGGGCTATTCACCTGCGTTCATGGGAGGTCGGCCGTGGGAGCGGCTATCGACTTCGGTCTTGTCCGAACGGCTCCGAACGGCGCTGAATGAGACGGAAACTGAGACGATCAGCAGAGCCGGAATCGTTAGCATCCTCGCTGTCGGGGCGGGGCCATGGCACTGGACCGCAGGGGAGCGCGACGCATCGTTGTTGACGGTACGGCCTATCGCCGGCGGCTGCGTCGCAGACCGACCTGTCCTCAGGCCGTGGAGCGGACGCCATGCACGTCGCGGTTGAGCTTGCAGATGCCCCTGGGGCAATGCTCGTGGTCACCCACCAACCAACCAGCCTCATCCAACTGGTTGGGGCGGGAATCCAAGCCTGCATCTTGCCTGATCGTCACCCCCGGGGAAGCCTGTCAGGCTGGGGAGCTCTGACCTGGGTTTTCCCTGTCACTGTCGGCCACCACTGATCGGCCTCGGGCACCCTCGCACAACCCAGAGACGGCCCAGGGGCGATCATGCCAGTCGCGGCACCGGAACCAGGTGGCGGCCGCTCACCGCAGATCACGCATTCGCCAACTGGCACGGTACCGGATGACGCTCGCTTTCTTTCGCGGTTACCGGGCCACGCTGCTCCGACAGGCACTAAGCTGCGGGGCTACTTGGCGGCTCTCCCTTGATCAGTTGGCACAACAAGGAGTTAGCGATGGTCACCGTGCCTAGCATTGAGCAGTCCCACCGGCTATTCATTAGTTATGCCCATAAAGATAATGAACTGTTCGATGAGGCAGTCGCCATCTTCGCGAAGGATCTTAGCAACTTTTATTCGGCTAAGACAGGGAATTCGCTCGCGGTTTTCTTTGATAGGCAAAGCATTGGCTGGGGCGAGAATTGGCGCGCAGAGATTGATCATGATCTCAACAATGCCATGATCTTTATGCCAATCATTACGATGCAGTATTTCAATCGCGCCGCTTGTCGCGACGAGCTGATCGCATTCAAAAGCAGCGCAGAGCGTCTGGGGGTCAAAGAGTTGATCCTTCCGGTCGTGATTGCTGGCGCTAAATCAATCACCGCCGACCATCAGATCCCGGAAGTGCGCATTATTGAGGCGTTGCAATATCGCAACCTTGAGTCTGCATTTCTTGCTGGCCCGGGAACGCCGGAGTGGCGGACCACCCTCAGCAAGCTCACCGACGAGCTCATCGACATCGTAGGGACGGCTGAGGCCGAACAGGAGGCGCGTAGGGAAGCTGGCCAACCCGCACTCCCCTCAGATGCTGCCATTGATGGTGAGGATGGCGACCTGCTGCAAGGGATGTCGGACCTAGGAACTCTCTCAGCGCGAGTCGAGGAGGAGATGGAGGAAGCCGGCCATGCTGTTGAAGCATGGGTGGAGGCCATCTCCGAAGATATGGAGTCCTTTTCGAACCAGAAAACACCTCAGCAAATGCAAGCCGTTTCTCTTCGCATGGCAAGCAAAGCAAAAGATCCTTCGATCCGTCTCAGAAACGCCGGAACGGCACTCGCCGATACGGCAGCCGAGACGGATGCCCTTATGCGACTCATGATTGAGCAGCTGTCTCGAACTGGGCATCCTGAAGCGCGTGAAGCCGCAAGACAATTCGCTGAAAGTCTACGCGGAGAGCCCTCGGAGCTTCAATCGCTGATCACGCAAATGTCGGGCGTACTCTCCATGCTGACGCTTTTCGAGGTAATGAGCTCCCCCCTAAGGAAATCGCTCAAGCCGGCTCGAATCGGCATTAACAAACTCCAAGACGCCTTCCGGATTGCTGGAAGCTGGAATTCGCTTCCTGAGATCGAGTAACGGCTTAGAATCGCAACCTGTCATGCTCTTCAGCGAGGTCGGTGGAGCGGCTTTGTTCTGATCTGATGTGGCGCGAGCGATCATGGTCCATTTCGCTAGCCAGCGGATCGGGCAGGTTTGTGAGCCTGCCCGTTAGTGTTCGATCTTTGCGTCGTGATCTTCGAGGCTCGCGCCAAATTGGCTGCCTTAAAGCCTTGGAGCCGACAGCCCCAGCCAGCGAGGGCTTCTCCACACGATGTGCCCGCCGCGAGTGCGCCGCCGGGCGGTAAGCGGGGCGAAGACAGGAGGCAGGCCGCGCCGCCGAGGCGGTGCGCCCCGCGTCGTGCGCGGGCCTTGAGGAGTAGGGAAAGTTCTAGCGCGCGGTGTCAGGCGCTTGCCGTCATGACTTCGTACGTGAGGAATGCTCCGCTCAGGGCGTTCAGGAACGGGGCGCATAGACCTCGGACATGGACTTGCGGCGGAAGACCAAGGCGACGATGCTTCGGGTCGTGTTCCTGTAGAACTCCGTGAGCTCGTCACCTCGGCGTGGATGCCTGTCTCTTCCCAGGCCTCAGACAAGGCACCCTTCGAGTTGGAGCGCTCGGCCCGGAAACTCCAAGCTGCATTGCTTGGAGCACCCCTGTAGCGCCTTCTACCGGAAGATGCAGGGCTCCGGGAGCTCGGCCAGTGCTGCCCGCCAGTCCATCGGGCCATTCGCACCACCCTGAGCGAGACGGTATGGCGTAAACGCCTGTCCACGAACGTCGCCCGGATCGCCAAGCGCTGCGACGCCAAGAGGTGCATACCGAATCCTTCACGATCGAGGAGGTGCTGAGCCTCCTCGTTGAGGCTGCCAGGCTCCGCAACGGAGCGCGGTGGGTGGTCGCCCTGGCGGTGGCACCGGGGAGCCTCCCGCTGCTCCTCGGCGTCCGGGACGTCGTGGTCGACGCGATCATGGGCTTGGAGCCGAGGGGAGCGGCACGATGCGCGCTCGGTACATGCACATCACCGGTCCGATGCTCCTGAAGGTCGCGGCGCAGATCGGGGACGCGCTCTGGGCATCCCCTGAGGTCGACCCGACTGAGACGGAAACCGAGCCGGGAGAACGACGAAGGCCCCGACCGGCGAACCGGTCGGGGCCTTCCATCAGGCGGAGGATACGAGATTCGAACTCGTGAGGGGTTGCCCCCAACACGCTTTCCAAATGTTCGTCTGGGAGTCCGGCGGGGGACGTGGGTGTCCTGACCTGCGGCGGAGCGTCGGGGGTGGCCCCGTTCGGACGGGGCCGGACGGACGCGAAAGAGACCAGAACTGAGACCACAAGCATGGCTCTCAGGGCGTATCGAGGTTCACGCTGAGGCAGTCGTTTGAGTCCACCGCTATGCCGGTGGGGGTGGTGACGATAATGCCGTATTGGGTCTCAGCCAGGTCCCTCGCTGCGGTGCAGTGTTGGCCGGCGTCGCCGCCGGTGAACTCGATCTGAATCGAGTCGCGACGGTCGGCTGGGTTCGCTTCTTCGGGGTTGCCAGGCTGGATGTACGCGGCCTTCACGCCCCGGAGGCGCTTGACCCACGCGGGCACTCCTGCCCCGTAGCTGGGGGCCACGGACGGGGTGGCGTCACGAGAGCGAGGGGCGGCCGGCGTTGTTGGCGTTGCCTCTAAAGAGGGAACGGACGCGTCCGCCGACGGCGATGTCTGCGGGACTGCCGATTTGGGCTCGCTGGCGGCGGTGTCGAAGAGCCCGTAGATCATTGCCAGGGCGAACACCCCGGCTACTCCGGTGCCGAAGATCAGCCCGGTCCGGGAGGGCCGCGGCGGGGCAGAGGGCGTCAGGGGCGACAGCCTGTCTGGAGAGACGGAGAGTTCGCTTCCCGTGTTGAGCATGCATATCTCGACGTCGCCGTCGGCTGTGTGCCCGGTGACGTTGGCGCGGTTCCCCATGTACAGGACGATCGATCCGATCGGGAAGCTCTGTGTCACGGGCGTCAATGCGGGATCCTCCGGTGAACGGGCTGGCTACTGGGGAGTCGCCCGGCATGCACGTCTCACGACGTTGCGGCCGCTGCGATCGTCCTGGCTTGACCATTGAAGCTTGGACGGTTGCCGCCGTGAGTACCGTTCGGCCAACTGGGACGGACAGGCGGCCGTGGCTGGGAACATCAGGGGGCCCTGCTCTCCATCTCCTGCTTCTTTTCGCAATGGCTGGGCGACGGGAGTGACAGACCTGGCTGAATAGGCACATGGAGATTGGTGAGAACTGGGCCTACCGCGCCCGGCCGAAGGAGCTGGGCGCCGCGGTTCGCCAAGTTGAGATCGTTCGGGTGGGTGGGAGCGGCAGGTCTGGATGGCTCCACGTGCGGTTTCTCGAAGGTGATGACGCGGGACTGCAGGAGTGGGTCAACCCGAATTCTCTCGTGGCGCGGTGGGAGGACGTCGAGGCGTTCCGCGCGGACGATGCGCGCGAGCGAGCGCTGGCCGCAGCGTCGCGGAGCGTCCGAGGAAGTGCCGAATTTGAGGCGGCGCGGTTCGTGCTTGGATTTGTCCGCCCGAAGAGCAAGCTGCGCCTGCGGCGCGGCGCTGCTGACGCTGGGATCTTGGAGATGAGCTGTCTCGACGAAGGCGCCAGGCTTGTCGGGCTGGAACCCGCGGAGCTTCGGGGTGATCCGATGGTCCACGAGAATCGCGAGGGGCAGTGTCTGGCCGGGTGGCCGGTCACTGAGCGGCTCGCGCGTCACGTGGCCGGCCGACTTGCCGACGACATCCTCCCCGAGGTGGACCGCAGACAGCAGGCTGTCGATCAGGAGCGCACCCAATCCTCCTGGTACTCCTACAGCCGCAGGGACGACCGCAAGCTGGACGAGGAAGCGGCCGTCCTGCGGACCGTCCGGGAGTGGTGCGGCCAGGACAAGGCGGATCGTTACGACGAGTTGGTCGCCCTGCGCGACGAGGTCGTCCGGCTCGGGAAGCTCGTGGAGAAGTCGGTGAAGGCCCTGCGCGACCGTGGGCACGGTGTCATCGCCTCCACCATTGAGCGCGACCTCGGGACCCATATCTCCAGCCTTGATCCAGACGTTCGTCGGTGAAGCTGCGCCACCGCTCCGGCTCCGGCTTGGGCGGCTCAGCTTCCGCCTTGGGTTCCTCCTTCTTCGGAGGTTTCTCTTTCTCCGGCCGTTGGGAGTGCCATCCATCGAGGAAGGGTCGTAGTTGGTCGTCCGTGGGCTTCGCGTGGAGGCTGTGGCCGGTCAGGCCCCTGCCGGCCACGGTCGGGTCGAGCCGGTCGGCTTCAGCGTTCCCCCACGCTGACCACTCTCTTAGCCGCCCGGCTTCGTGAGCGTCATCCGAGACGGAGGCGGCCTCATCGAGCGCGGCGCAGAAGGCCCGCATCTCCCCGGCGGCCCGCCACTGCGCCAGGGCGGTGCCGAACCGATCGACCCGCACGGCGTCCATTGCCTTGATCGTCGCGACGCTGACCGCCGCTTCCCACTCCCGCCGCGTGCGCTCTTCCGCCTCAGCCTCCCGCCGACGGCGCTCCTCCTGCTCCTTGGCCTCTCGCAGGCGACGTTCCTCTGCCAGGCGCTCCCGCTCCTCACGCAGACGCTGCTGCTCCGCCTCCCGCGCCAGCCGAGCCCGCTCCTCTTCCTCCGCGCGGGCCTTCAGCGCCCGGAAGATCGAGCTGATCTGGTTCTCCAACGGTTTCTTGGCTGTGTCGCCCCACTCCTTCTTCCAGCCGTAGTGGTAGCCGCTGCTGTAGGCCGAGGCATGGCTCACGACCAGTTCCAGTTCGCCGGACGGTTCGAACCGGTGCGCCGGGGTGACCCGCTGCCAGTCATACGTTCGTCTTCCCGGCTGCTTAGGCACGTACCTGACCTGCTTCTGTCGCTCACTGAAACTGATCTCGTACGTTCTGCCATGGATCGTGAGCAGCGGCCTCGGCTGCCTGCGCTTCTTGGACACCGCGATCTCGCCATGCCGTGCGAGGGCCTGCTCGGCGAGGAGCCGAAGAAGGGAGACCACCCGTGGGAGTACCTCGTCCGAGATCTCGAAGGCGCTGTGGTCCGCGGTGACCGCCGCGATGACATCCTCGACGTCGGTGATCACTCGGCTGCGTGCCAGGCGGATCCGGTTCCATTCGGTGTCGTCCTCGCCTGTCACCCGGAGGAGGCCGAGGAAGAAGTCCCCCTTCGCCCGCCCGCTGTACTTCAGGTGGTAGCCCTCCGGCGCACACTGCCGCGCTGCGTCGAACGCCCGTCGATAGCGGGCCCGCTCCTCGGTGCTCGGGTCGGGGATTCGAAGGAACCGACCGGCCTTCTGCACCTGCGCGATTAAGGCCGCGCCGACCTCCGCTGGCGACTGCCGGGGAGGCTTCGCGGCACGCGTTGGTGTCGGCTTCGGCGCAGGTGGGGGCACCACTCGCTGGGGGCGAGGTGCCGCAACCGTCGGCTTGGGCTCGGCGGCTACCGGTCGTTGCTTGCGCGGGGCCGGCTCGGGCCGGTCCGGGTGGTGACCGTGTTCCAGGTAGAAGCGACCGTCATTGGTGATCTCCGCCTGCCACTTCCCCCCATGCTTGGGCATGGTGATGAGGCCACGGCTCTTGAGGGCACGGGCGGTGACGGCGAGTTCCGAACTCTCGGAGGTAACAGGATTCGTTCCCTCTCCGATTCGGGTGAGCAAGGCCAGCTGTCGATCGTTGAGCGGCGACCATCGGTACATGGTGACCGTGGTACCGGTCCCGTCGAGCTCCTACAACCAGAATGGTGATGTTCCCGCATTCCGCTGCCCGAGCGTCTCGACGACCGGACGGGCAGGCCCTCGACCCCGTGCTCGCGAAAACGCTGCAGGGGTGTGCCCCGTGCTTCCCAGGTCAGCTCAGTCGGCAGAGCACATCGAAGTGTGCTGAGAAGCTCGATCGCACGTTTTCCAAGCATCCAGTACATGGGCCTCGGTCCCTCGGCAGGTTTCTTTGGCGGGAGCGTTCGGCTCGGACGACGATGCTGGTTGTCGAGCGTGCTCTATACGCCCTTGGCCATGCCGTCCGTGGTGGAGGGGAGGGCCGCTATTCCAAGTGCAGGATCGGGTTCCAGGCGAACCATTTGAGGACCTCGGCGCCGAGTTCCCAAGGCGCGTTCAGCAGCACCTTCTCCGTCGCCTCAAGGTCGGAGGTGACCGTATCCGGCGCCGGCCCGACGCGCTGCATCAGATCATCCCACTCGCGGAAGAACTCCTCGTCCTCGCCGCGGAGACGGTGCACTGCCGCGTTCACGCATGCAGGCCACTTCGGCATGCCGAAGTGGCCGACATGGGTTCCGATCTGTGGGGCACCCGCGAAGACCAGGAAGTCGTCCGGAGAGAGCTGATCTTCAAAATGCAGCAGTGTGTTGATGCGCTGCTTGACGTGGTTCTTGATCTCGCCGAGGAAGCCCCAGCCGAAGTCCGTCAGCGTCCCGTCGGTCCCGGGCCAGATCGCGTCACCATCCAAGATCACACGTTCGAGGCGTAGCAGGCGGTAGCTCTTGCTGCTCCCCAGGACGTCAAACGCCTGTTGTGTCAGCCATGTGTTGCGGGCAAACATCACGCCGTCATGCAGGCGCTTGCGCCGTTTGGTCGGCGGAGAGGCATGGGCGTCCTCAATGGGACCATTGCGCCAGACGGAAAGCACAATCCCGTGGGCTGCTGCCCAGCGGAGGCCATGCGGGCGCTCAAACACCCCCATCTTGTCGAGGGCTTTGCGCGCCCGATCCAGGGCTTGCCGAATCTCCTCGTCCGTCATGATCTCCCCGCCCACTCTCAGATCACGGCCACTGCCGATGAGGTTACAGACAGGAGCTTGAAGAGCTCAGGCGATCGCTGCGAGGTCAATCCGTGCCAACGAAGACAATCGGCCGCCATGGCTATGCCCTGGAGCAGAAGAGTGCTGCCCTTGTCCGTTACGCCAGCGACCTCCGTACTGCGTCCACCAGCAACGGCGCACGGATATCGTCAGGGCCCCCGATGATGTGGTTCATTGCGTAGCCGAACGCGATGCCATGTTCTGGGTCGGCGAAGCCGAGTGAGCCTCCTCGGCCTGTGTGGCCGAAGGAGTTCGGTCCGATCATGGGGTTGGTCTCGGTGGGCAGCATGTAACCGGAGCTGAACCGGCTTGGTGCCACCAACACCTGGTCCCTGCCGCTGGCCTGCTCCTCGGTCGCCGACACCAGGGTCTCCGGGCTGAGCAAGCGCACGCCGTCTACCTCGCCGATCACCGTGGCGTACATCCGAGCCAGTCCGCGTGCGGTGCTGATGCCGTTGGAGGCCGGGAGTTCCGCGGCCTGCACCTCAGGGGAGTTGAAGTCGATCGCGGCCGGGTCGGTGACCTGGTACGCCCTGTTGCTGAATGAGTTCGGGTCGCGCCAGGCCGTGACCTGTTCGCGGAGCTCCTCGGGGATCGACTCCGTGGGCAGGGTGGTGAGGTCGATCTCGGGCTGCTGGTACACCATCCGACTGACACGGTCGCGTTCACTCGCTGGCAACCCGATGAAGAAGTCAAGGCTCAGGGGGGTGGCGACCTCCTCGGCGAAGAAACGGCCTGGCGTACGGCCGGATACGCGGCGGATGACCTCGCCGACCAACCAGCCCCAGGTCCGGCCGTGGTACCCGTGCGCCGTGCCTGGGGTCCACAGAGGACGCTGAGCGGCTAGTGCGTCTGCCATTGGCTGCCAGGCCAGCGCATCGGCCAGCGGCACCGGTTGGTCCAGTGCGACCAAGCCGGCCTGGTGGGACAACAGCCACCGCACCGGGATCTCCGCCTTGCCGTTCACGGCGAATTCCGGCCAATACTTGGCCACAGGGGCATCCAGGTCGAGCGCGCCTCGCTGGACTAGCAAATGCGCTGCGGTGGCCGTGGCGCCCTTGGTTGCCGAGTAGACCAGTTGCAGGGTGTCCCGCTCCCACGGACGACCGGTGGCGGGGTCGGCCATCCCACCCCACAGGTCCACTACCGGCCAGCTATCCTTGTACACGCACACTGCCGCACCGATGTCCCCGTGGTGATCGAAGTTCGCCGCGAAGGCTTCGCGTACTGGCTCGAACCCGGCTGCGACCTCACCGTTGATCGTCGTCATGCGTTCCATCCTGACATTGCAGCCGCCTGCTCCGAGGGGCTCCTTGGGAGCGAGCAGTCCGTACCAATCAGGCGGCATCGGGCAGCGCATGGAGGCGCTCGCGGAATTCACGGACAGCCGGGACGGACTTGTGGGGTTGGAGCTGCTCGGAGAACTCCTTCAGGCGGTCCGTGGCACGCACGGAGCTGACCTTGTCTTCGAGGAGCTCGGCACCGTAGTTGGCGGCGTCGAGGGCCCCCTCCAGGTCGTGGCCGGCGAGGCGGGCCTCGGCCAGACGGGCGGACCGTACAGCCTTGTCGCGAGGGGCGGCCTTCTTTACGGAAGTCTCCAGGGAGGCTGTCGCGCGGTCCAACTGGCCAGAACGCAAAAGAACTTTGCCCTCGGTCGACTTCAGTTGTGCCTCGCCGAACCAGTCGAGCCAGTCCGGATTCTCCTCCACCGTGTGGCGCTCCCAGAGGAAAGCGGCACGGTTGAGCGCCGTACCTGCCCTCTGGTGATCGCCGTCGCGGGAAAGCGCCTCAGCTTTGTGCAGGTAGAGGAAGGATTGAGCGTAAGGCGACAGCGTTCTAGGCGCGTTGTCGATGGCGGTCGAAATGAGGTCGACTCGCTCGGCGGTCCGTCCGGCCTCGGAGACGTGGACACCCATCTCCGCCAGGACGAAGGCCCCGAAGGCGTCGTCGCCGGCGGTTCGGGCGCTGCGCATGGCCCCGATGTAGTACCGCTGTCCCGCGGAGCGCAGCCCTGCGTCGTAGGCCATCCAGCCCGTCAGATGTGACACTCGGGCCGCCAACGAGTACAGACGGAGACGGATCTTGTCGGTGTATCGGCCGGTGCCCAGGAGGCTGGTGATCAGGGCGAGATCGCCTCGTGCCTGTTCCAGGAGTCGGGCGCCTCCGAGTTGGTCATCGAGCGTGCGGAGCGTGCTGATGCGCTGCTCGATCGTCGAGACCATCGTGTCGGTGACCCGGTCTCCGTTGAGGGCGGAGGCGAAGGCGGAGGGCGCCTCGGCCCAGCTCGCCGCAAGCCCCGTCAGGGCGGCGCCGGTGATGGTGAGGAACCCCCGACGGTCCATGCGGCCGCTCCCCACCAGGTCAGCCAGCGCCTCGACGGTACCGGCCTCTGTCCAGGGGGCAGTAAGCCCGGTGACCTCCCACACGGGCAGCCACCGCGGCCATCCTTCCTCCTGGGCCCGTTCGTACGGAACGCACAGCAGGTCGGCGAGGACGAGCTGAGCGTCGGCGTCCGGTTCCTGGCCCTGCTCCCACTTCCACACGGTGGTGCGGTTGGTCGCCAGAGAGATGCCCAGCTCCTTCCCCCGCGCCTGCATGAGTCGGGCGAGCTCAGCCTTCCCCCATCCGCTCGACTGGCGGACGAAGGTCAGTGGGTGCATTGCTAACGACTCACCAGTCACGACATGCCTCCCGTCAACTGCGTGCAGTGATGGGCAGGTTACCCATGCTGACGTGCGCATGAGAGCCCTCGACGCCGAGAGAAACCCCCTAGAAACGTTCCCGCCCGATCGCCAGACGGCTTCACTCATCATCAGTCGCTCAGCCGTCGACCTTGAGATGGGAGCACGTTCATGCCCCGCACGAGCACGACCTTCGGCAACAGCCATCTGGTGATCGAAACCGGTGCCGCCCGGCCCGACGCGACCACGATCGTGGAGCGCAAGGGTCTCGGTCACCCGGACACCCTCGCCGACCACCTGGCCGAGAGGCTGTCCCGGGCCTACAGCCGCTACACCGTTCGCCACTTCGGCGCCGTCCTGCACCACAACTTCGACAAGCTCGCCCTGCTCGGCGGGGCCAGCGAGGTCCGGTACGGCGGTGGGGGTATGACCGCGCCCGTCCGGGTTCTGGTCAACGGCAGGGCGGCGTCCATGTGCGGCGGCGAGCGCATCCCGACTACCGAGATCGTTGAGGCCGAGATCCGGGCGTTTTTCGCCGAGCGGCTCCCAGAGGTCTCCGATCATCTCGACATCGTCTTCAACGTCACCAGCAACTCCAGCCCCGGAGCCGTGCTCACCGGTGACGCAGTCCCCGACCGCACGCGGTGGTTCAACCCGCGCTCGATCGATGACCTGCGCGAGCGGCGGGTACGGCTGTCGAACGACACGTCGCTGGGGACGGGATGGGCGCCGGAGAACGCCTTCGAGTCGTTCGTGCGGGAGCTCGTGAACCACTTCTCCGGCGACAGCGACTTCACCCGCGCTCACTCCTGGTGTGGCTCCGACGTCAAGCTCATGGGCTATTGGGACGGAGAGCAGGCCGACGTCGTACTGTGCGTGCCCCAGAAGTCCCGCCATGTCCCTAGCCGGGCGGAGTACATCCGTAACGCCGAGACCGTGCTCGACGAGTGCCGCCGCATGGCCGCACTAAGGCTTTCCGGCGCCACGGTCGGCTTCCGGCTCAACGCCCGTGACGTCCCCGAGAAGGACGAGCTGTATCTCACCTACACAGGCAGTTCGATCGAGTCCGGGGACGAGGGAGTCGTCGGTCGGGGGAACCGGGTCAACGGTCTGATCACGCCCCTGCGACCCATGAACCTAGAGGGTGTCAACGGCAAGAACCCCGTCTACCACGTCGGCAAGCTCTACAACATCGCGGCGCAACGGCTGGCGCACCGTCTGCACGAAGCCACGGGCGAGCATGCCGAGGTCCACCTCGTCAGCACAACCGGCCAGCGGCTCGATCAGCCATGGCGCATTCTGGTGCGACTCTCGTCTCCCGATGTGGAGGTCGACAAGGTGCAAGCCCTCGTCAACGAGGCCATGGACGAGTTCCCTGCCCTGACCGACGAGCTCGTCTCATACGGGCTGGTGCTGAGCTGATGACGGCAGGATCGCTCGGCAGCGTCCTCCCGGGAGCACGGGACCGACTTCTGGCTCACTACGGTCCCGCTGCCGGCAAGTGGCTCGACACCGCCCCGCAGCTCCTGGAGAAGGCCGCCGAGCGATGGAAGCTGAGGCTACGGGGCTACTACGACGCAGGGCACTCCTCGGTCGTCGCCGTGGCCAGAGACATTCATGATGTCCCCGTCCTGCTCAAAGCCTGGTACGAATCCGCCCGCTATCGCGACGAGGTCACTGCGCTACGGCTGTGGGGCAGTGGCCCGACGGCGGACGTCATCGAGACCGCGGACGACCTGTCAGTGGCCTCGATGGAACTGGTGGGCGGCCGGCCGGGCGGCACGGCCAGACCCGAGCGGGAAGTCCAGATGGTGGCCGCGGTGATCCAGGGGCTGCATGCGGTTGGCGCGAAGCAGGGCCGGCCGGCGCTCCCCCGGCTGGGAGATCATCTCCAGCACACGGTGCTGCCACGCGTGGCCCGACGGGCGGCGGCCCTGGATCTCGGACGGCGTGAGTGGCTCGTACGGGAGGCAGTGCCCGAGCTTCACGCGCTCAGGGAGTCGCCCGCCCGTACGACGGTCCTCCATGCCGATCTCTACCGGGAGAACGTGGTCTTCGATGCCCGGCGGAACGCCAGGCTCATTGATCCGCATCCGATGGTCGGTGACGCGGTATACGACTGGGCGTTCTGGAGCGTCTATTACGGCCTCGGTCAGGCGACTTTCCAGCGTATGGCTATCGCGTCACGGATATCCCGGATCCCGGTTCCGGAGATCTCCGCATGGTGTCGGGCTGTCGCCCTGGACGGGCTCCTCTATTACACGGAGATCGGCGATCAGGCTCAGGAACTGGCCGCAGACGTCCTGGCCGCGCTGATGGCATCAGGCTTGGAGGGGTGAGGCAGGCATGACGACGCACATCCTGCGCCACGCTGAGACCCACTACAGCCGTCAGTACCTCGTGAACGGCGATCCGACACGACCGGTCCCGCTCAGCAAGGACGGCCTCCTGTCCTGCGGCCTGGTCTGGCACACGCTGCCCTTGCGGCAGGTGTCCACATGGCTCTCCAGCGAGTTTCCGCGGGCGCGTCAGACGGCTTCGAGGCTGATGGGCGTCCCGGAGCCGGGCCCGATCGTCGACCCGCAGCTCAACGAGCTGGACTACGGCGACTTCGAAGGAGGCCCGTTTTTGAAGTACGCCTCCTGGCTGGAGCAGCACGGAGGACGGCGCCGGCCACCAGGAGCGCGCGAATCCCAGCGGGAGGGCATCAAGCGCATGCTCAAGGGGCTTCAGGCGGCCGTGGAGCACCCCAGCCCACGGGTGATCGTCTGCCATGGGCTACTCGTCTCGGTCCTCCACTGGTACCGGGAGCGGTCCGCCGGCGACTCCATGCCGCTGTTCTTCCCTGAGGCGCCCTACGCACAGCCGATCTCGTTCGAGGACGAGGATCTGCTGCGCTGCGTGAAGAGTCTCCTATCCGAGATTGCCGCAGAGCCCGACAGCATTTCGGAACCGCGGTGTGATGCGGAGAAAACCCGAGCGGAGCCAGAACCGGATGTTGCTACCTTCGATCGGGTAAACCATCCGCACGCACAGAGGGATCTTCCCGATGCATGATGCTCGCGTTCTGATCGACATGGGCGAGGACGCCGTCCGTCGCCTGGCCCGCCGTGGCTACACGCTGGACCTCTCCTCTCTGGAGAGCCTCCAGTCCCGTCGGAACAAGAGCATTCAGTCCGCTGACGAGCTGCGCTCCGAGTCCAAGCGCATCGCGCAGGAGGTCCAGCAAACGGCGAAGGCGGGCGGTGACATCTCCGCCCTCAAGGAGACCGCGCGCAAGCTCAAGGAGCAGATCCGGGAGACCGAGGCCGAGCAGGAGCGCATCCAGCAGGAGCTGACCGAGCTGCTGCTCACCATCCCCAACCTGCCCGCCGACGAGGCGCCCGACGGCGACTCGGAGGAGTTCGCGGTCGAACAGCGCCGCGTCGGCACCCCGCCGGCCCTCTCCTTCGAGTCCAAGGACCACGTCGACCTCGGCGAGGCCATGGGCATCCTGGACTTCGGCCGGGCGACCAAGCTGTCCGGGCCACGCTTCAGCGTCCTGCGCGGTGTCGGCGCGGCCCTTGAACGCGCGCTGGCGACGCTGTTCCTGGACCTGCACACCCGCCGTCACGGCTACGTCGAGCACTCGGTGCCGTTCCTGGTCAGCCGTAAGACGATGACCGGGACGGGCCAGTTGCCGAAGTTCGAGGAGGACCTGTTCAAGACGGGCGTCGCGGACCGGGACCTGTTCCTGATCCCCACGGCCGAGGTCCCGCTCACGAACCTGTACGCGGACGAGATCATCCCGCCGACTGAGCTCCCGGTCGCGCTGACCGCGCACACCCCGTGCTTCCGCTCGGAGGCCGGCTCGTACGGCCGCGACACTCGCGGCCTGATCCGCCAGCACCAGTTCGCCAAGGTCGAGATGGTGCGTATCGCCGCACCGGACCAGGCCCGCGCCGAGATGGAGAAGATGGTCGGCCACGCCGAGGCGTGCCTGAAGGAACTGGACCTCGCCTACCGAGTGGTCACGCTCGCCGCCGGCGACACCGGCTTCTCCGCCCAGCTCACGTACGACCTCGAAGTCTGGCTGCCCAGCCAGGCCACCTACCGCGAGATTTCCTCGGTCTCCGACTTCGGCACCTTCCAGGGCCGCCGCGCGGGGATCCGCACCCGTGACGAGAACGGCAAGCCCACCCCGGCAGCCACGGTCAACGGTTCCGGACTGCCGATCGGCCGCACCCTCGCGGCCGTCCTTGAGCAACACCAGCAGGCCGATGGCTCGGTCCTGCTGCCCGAATCCCTCGTGAAGTACCTCGGCTTCCGCCGGATCAAGGCGGACGGAACCCCCTCGGAGGAATAAGTGCTGGTCGGCGTCTGCGACTTCCCCGGTAGTTACGCATTCCCCCCGGCCGGATACGGCGGGATCGAACGATGGCTCTGGGCAGTCGCTGTAGGAGCCCGCACCGCAGGCGCCGACGTGCATCTCCTCGGGCCGGGCTGGCTTGCGGACCTCGAAGACCAATGGGTCCGCAAGCCGGTCCGCCTTGAGGACATCACCGCAGGCTCCCTCGCCGAGCGCGACCTGAAGTCCGCCGACTACGAGCTCCTCGTCGTCGGCCACGAATACCCATCCCGGCCGTCATGGGTCAGAACCTGGCGCGAGCTGGACTGCGACGTTGCCACCTTCCAGCACTCGCCGACGTTCCAGCACACCCCCACTGCCTTCGACGGCGATCGCTCACGGCTCTACTGCTACTCGCCCGAGATGGTCGAGCGGTACGCCACCCACAACCCGACCGCCGAGCTCGCCGTCCACCTGGGGCTCGACGAAGAGGAGCCTCCGGCCGTGAAGGGCCGCGACCTCGTGTGGCTCGGTCGTATAGACGAGGACAAGGCGCCCCACCTCGCCGTACGGGCGGCACAGATTCTCGGCCGCCGGATACGCATCGTCGGCCCCGTCTTCGATGAGGACTACGTCCGCCGCTTCGAGAGGACTTTCGCGGCGGACCACGTGGAATGGGTCGGTGAACTGGGAGGGGCGGCCAAAACCGCCGCCATTGCCGAGGGCTCAGTCTTCGTTTACACCTACGCGCGGCATTACGTGGAGGCCGGCGCTGCCGTCTTCGGCGAGTCCTTGCGTGCCGGAACCCCCATCGCCGCCTTGACCTGGCGTGACGGCACCTGCGCCCAAGCGGCGATCTGCGACCGCACAGGCGCCACGGTCGTTGCAGACCCCGCAGACGACGACGAGAGCGCAGCCCAAGCGCTTGCCGAGGCCATCGAGCGTGCCTCCGCACTCGACCACTTCGACGTACAAGCAACAGGATTGGCGCGCTTCGACCCCACGAGCCACTTCAAGGCTCTGGCGGCGCTCTGATGGAGAGCCACTCGCGCGCTCACCAGGCAGTTTCAGCCTTACGCCACGTTCTCGGCCCTCAATGGGAGTTCTCCCTTACCGCCCCTGCCAACCGCACCTTCGAGATTCGTCACCGTGACCGCGGCACTCCATACATCCCGCCGCGCTCGGTTCCTTCATGGGATCAGCTGCTGTCGACCCTGACCACGGCCTTTGCGGCCCGAGGTGTCACACGGGACGACTGCCTGCCCCTGCGCTGGGGCCGCGAGACAGAACTGACGATCTCCGCGGTGCAGGCGCTCGATCCCGTGCTCAAGGACGGCCGTGTCAACCCCTATCGCAAGGGCTTCCTTCCGCAGCCCGTGGTCCGCTTCACCGGAGACCGTGATGAACACGGAGACCTGCTCGACGGCTTCCTGACCGCATTCGTCAACGTCTCCCAGGTTCAGCCCATCGCCGGCCTTGACGACTACGCCGAGGCGCTGGACGACTGGCTCTTCGTCCTCTCCCAACTCGGCTTTCACGCACGGCACATAGAGGTCCACGGGCGTGTCGAGGTGTGGCAGCGCAGGCAGGTCGCCGGAGTGACCCTAATGTTCAACCACCTGTACCTCACCGTCGGCGACCTCGTCCTTCTGTGGGACAGGGAGAATCCCGACCGCATGGCTTTGGATCTGGGCACAGGGCTCGAACGCCTCGCTTGGGCGCGGACGCGTCGGGACTGGAACAAGCTGGTTTTCGGCCCGTTCGTTGACGCTGCGCCGGTCTCTGTCCTAGACGCGATCCGTACGGCGACTCTGCTCCTGGGGAGCGGCATCATGCCCTCGGCGAGGGGCGCTGGCGGCGTCGCCCGGCGAGTGATCGCGAACATCCCGCCGGGGCTTATACGGCTTGGGTCTAGCGCCATTGTTCGAGCGTTCCACCAGCATTGGGCGGCCAGCGCGAATCTTCAGGTGCCGTGGCCCCTGATCTGCAGTGCCATGGAGGAGGAGGTTGCCAGCCGATCCGTTCCTCGTTGCCCCGGTGCGCCACGTCCACACCGTGCCGCGTGAAGCCCGGGGCTCACCGCACCCGAAGCCCGGGCGGCACCGGAGGAAGACAGCAACCGGTCGGTATGACGGTCCTGTACGTCGACCAGGCTGTCCGCACGGCGCAGTACATCATGCTCGTCGCCCCCGAGTCGCGGGGGAAGGGCTACGCAGCCGAGGCCACCCGTCTAACGCTCGACTGGGCGTTCCACCTCGGCTCGCTGCGCATGGTGTGGCTCAAGGTCCTGGGGCGGCCGAACCAGGCCGGCATCACGGCCTATGAGAAGGCTGGGTTCCGTCCAGCCGGGCGACTCCGACAGGCGGGCTACTGGCTCGGGAAGTGCGTCGATGAAGTGATCACGGATGCCCTGCCTGCGGACTTTCCCGGGCCTTCGGCAGTGTCCACTGCCGTCGACGCGGGCTGGGCATCCTAGGGTTCAGAGCAGCCACGGCCGCAAAGCGAAAAGCGCCTCCGATCCGGCCACATGCCGGATCGGAGGCGCGTCGTCACTGAGATCTGCGAGGGGGACGAAAGGTCAGCTGGCACTCATCCCGCGCTCAGGCCATTCATTCCGTTCGTTATAGATAGCAGCGATCTTCCACGACGCTTTGAGGAACAAGTAGTCGATGTCCCCGTCGCCCGGCTGCGGCCTATGCGTAGTCCGGTCCATCGTCAACTTCCGATCCATCTCGGAAGGCTCTGGGCCGAATGAGTAGACAATGGAGTCGGAGTCCTCTGAGAGCTTCTTAAAATATACCAGCGAAGCCACTAGCCCCACTCGCTTTCAAAGTCTTGGCGCTTGTTCAACGGAATGTTTCTTTCCCAATTATACGTCTCATTTGTTACTCTGTGCGCCTCTTGGTAGGTCGCCCCTGGATTCTCGCGAAGGTATTTAAGCTCTGTCAGCTCATGCTCTAGCAAGATGTGATCTTCAGGTAGGGAGATGCCAGACCGCAGGCGAATCCAAGCGTCAGCGATTTCGGGATCGGCATCAAATTTTCGAGTAACGACCCGGCCGGTTTCGTAGTCTTCGATGGGGTGCTCGGTATCGAAGACATGTTTCTTAACGCTGGCGATTTCCTCTTCAGAGAACCCTTTGGTCCCGTCTCCTCGTACGACATCTCGGGTATATTTGCTGATAGCTCCGATGTCGCGAGAGTCTTGCATGAAATTGGCGTAGGCGTCATCTGCCCACTTGCTTTGTTGATCGACGTCCAACAGATCGCGCGGGCGTCGCCGAGCACCAGTGATCCATTCATCCTTGGATGCCAGACGGAGTTCGGCTACCGAGACCTCGGGGAGACGCGCGTCCTTGAGGACCCTTGCCCCACGGGCTACGCCCCCGAAAACGCCTCCGAGAGCTCCACCAACCACGCCGGCTTCAGCGGCCTCTGACAGGTTGAACCCTTTCTGGTCCCCCAGCAGGTTTCGGCCACCTTGGGCAACGACCACGTCCACCGTGATGGCCTCGATGCTGCCGATGGCTGCGGTGGCCAGGACGGTTCCGGCGATTTCGGCGACAGTGGCGGAGACTGCGACGCCCGCCGTACTTGCTGCGGCGACGATCGCCTCGGTGGCGCCGGCTGCCGCGACCTCGCTGATGCCTCCGGTGAAGAGGGCCAGGGCCGTACCGGCGACCAGGACCGCGCCGGCGATCTCCAGCTCGTGCTCGATCTTCTTCTTGGCCTCGGCGACCTGGTCGGCGTACTTGTCCAGGGCCTTGGCCATGTCGCGGGCTGCGCTGGCCACGTCGTCGAGGTAACCCTTGCTACCGCCGTGGTACTTGCGCCAGAACTCCCCGAACGCATCGATCGACTTGCCCTTGTTGTTGTCGATCACATCCTGGGCCTTCTTGTGGCAGGCGGCAGTGCAGTCCTCGACATCGTCCGCGAAGGTGCGCCAAGCGCGGGCGGCTTCCCGGAGTTCGTCCTCGTCGCCCTCCGGCCACCACATGCCGGTGAGGTCCTGGACGATCTCCTTGGCCTTGTCGGCAGCGCCCATCACTTACCACCTTCGAAGCCGGACTTGGCCGAGTGGTCAGCGTCTTCGTGGTTGGCGGCCATGTCGTTTATGGCCTTGGTGATGCTGGACAGACCCTTGACCAGGGCCGCGGCCGCCTTCTCGATCTGCGCCTGGTGCGGGGCGTAGGCGTGCTCGAACTTCTTGCCCTGCTCGTCACCGCCCCACGGCTCCCCCAGCCCACCGAGAGTGTGGCGAAGCTGGGCCGTCGCCCGTTCCAGGGCAACAGACTCTCGGTGGAACGTCGGAGCGGCGGACTTGAGTTGGTCGGTGTCTACGTCAAAGCCGTCGCCGGCCATGCCTCCCCCTTGGCTCTCTTCTCGTAACCCATCGTGAGCCGCTGACGATACGTTCAGCTCACCGTTAGTGACGATGACATACAGCACTGACAAGGGACCTGGCGGGTGCGCAATTCAGCCACGGTGCAGTCGGTGCGTGCTCACCGGAATCGGCACCCTGTAAGCCTCCGAAGCACTGGCGGCCCGCTGGGGCCTGAATCCGGCCCAGCTCTGGGGCAGAGCCCTTCTGGGGCCGTCCGTACTGCCGCCGGCCGGCCCCACGAGGGTGTCGGATCTACCGACGCTGCCGGTGCTGCTGGCTGGTGGGGGGCGTGGCCGCTATGGGCTGCGGGACCTGAACCTGCCAGGAATTGATGTCTGCTGCCATGGTTGTACGACGCCGGGCGGCTTCGGCGCGGCGGTTGGGTACGGGGTTGCGGCTCGTGTGCTGGATGCGGGTGATCAGGACGCGGGCGGGCTGGCGGGCAGTGTCCAGTTCACGCTGGCCGGCGGCCTCCTTGAGGAGCTGGTGTGGCTTGTGGCCGCCGGCCTCGGCGTCGGCGAGAGCCGTAGCGAGGGCGGGCCAGGCGGGGTCGGCGAGGATCCGCTGGGCGTGGTCGGGGACGGCTGAGCGGACGTCGCTGGCCAGGGTGCGGCGGATCTGCTCCTTGGGCTGACGGTGCTGTAGTTCGGTGAGTACCGGTGTGAGGGCGCGGTCGGCGGCTGCCTGGAGGTGCTGGAGGGCACTGCGGGCGGCGTCGGCCTGGTGGGCGTGTTGCTTCGCCTCGTGCCAGCGGCTGGCGAGGATGGTCGCCCAGACCATGGCCGAGAGCAGGGCGGCCAGTGCGCTGCCGTCTGGGCCGGTGGCGGTGTTGATGATGTCGCGGGCGGCGATGCGCACGGCGTCGGCGGCGCGATCTTCTGCTCGGATCTGGGACCGCTGGGCGCGTGCGAACGCCTTCGCGGCGGCTTGAAGTTCTACGCGCAGATCCGTCGGCATCCGTTGTGCGGTGGCCTCGATTATTTCGCCGAGGGCGGCGATGTGGGCCTGGGCCCGCGCGTCCCCGTCATCACCTGCGCTCGTGTCGGCGAGCTCGGTGTGGAGGGTGTCGAGGGCGTTGGTGGCCTGGTGCCAGGGGGTGCTGGGCCGGTTGCGGCGGGCGGTGGGGTGTTCCTCCGGCGTGGCGGTCTCCAGCCGTTTCTTCAGGTTGGGCAGGGAGAGGTCAGGGGAGATCCCCCCGCCGGGGTGGAAGATCTGTTCCTGTTTGCCGTTGAGGTCGCCGGGGCGGCCTGCGGCGTAGCCGAGGGGGTCGCCGGAGGGGCCGCGCTTGACCTGGAGCAGGACGCCGTCGGCTTCGAGGTAGGTGAGGAGTTCCTCGGTATCGGTGACGTGCGGGATGGCGGCGCGGATGCGGTCTTCGAGCCACTCCTGGGCGGGCTGTTCCCAGCCGAGGCGTTCGGCCTTGTGCATCTCGGCCTGGGTCGGGCGGCGTGTGCCGGTGCGGTCGCCCTTCTTCAGGCGGCGCAGGCCGTAGTCCTTCTCGATCTCGCGGCATGCGTCGCCGACGCGTATGCCGCTGTCGTGGAGTTTGGGGCGTCGGCCGTCTTCGCGGACGGTGGTGGCGAGGATGTGGATGTGGTCGTCGGCGTGGCGCACAGCGATCCAGCGGCAGGCCAGGTCGTCGCCTTCGGCAGCGATGCCGGCGGCGGCCACCATGCGCTGGGCGATCTCGCCCCATTCGGTGTCGGAGAGGTGGTGGTCTTCGGGGGCGGCGCGGACGGGGCAATGCCAGACGTGGTCGGTGACGGGCTTGCCGAACTCGCTGTTGCGCAGGCGCACGGGCTCGTCGAGGTGGCGGGCGAGTTCGGTGAGGGTGGCCTTCTCGTCGCGGCCGGGGTCGGGCATGCCGAGCGTGGCGAAGCCGGCGACGATGTGCGGGTCGAAGTGTTCGTCGTGGGTTCCCCGGCCGTAGAGGTAGGCGAGCAGACCGCGGGTGTTCGAACCCTGTCGCTTGATGGCGGCGATCATGCGGAGACCTCCTCCTCGATGGCGGGCTGGCGCAGGGCCTGGGCTATCAGTTCCAGCAGGTGGTGGAGTTCGTCGAGGCGGTGGCGTATGTCGGGTGGTGTGAGGTCGCTGTTGAGGGCGCGGGCGATCTGGTTGACGTTGACGCCGATGCGGTTGAGCTGGCGCAGGACCTGGGCGCGGAACATGTGCGTGCGGCGGCGGTCCTCGGACAGGGGCAGGTTGGCAGTGAACCGGCCGGCGATGAAGGCCAGGACGACGTCGGCGGCAAAGCCGGATTCACCCTTGTAGCCGTGCTCGGCAGCAGCCTCGTGAAGGCCAGCGTGCTCGTCGTCGGTGAACCGCAGCGGGCCGACGCGGACGGTGCGCTTGTTGCCGCTGAAGCGACGGATCGTGGTCTGGGCGCTCTTCACGACGGGCTCACCGATGGCGGTCTCGGCGGCACGGGCGGGGCGAAGGGTCTCGCGCTGGACGGCGTGGAGCGTGTCCGGGGCGGGGCCGCCCTCGGCCCCGCCCTCTTGGCCCGGCGCCCCCTGGCGCTGGGCCGTCTCCGCCACCCCTGGGGCGGAGATCCCCGAAGTCCGGCCTTGAGTCGGACTCGGGGTACTACTGGCTCCGCCAGGGGCCGTCCTTCCGAACGCCCGCCGCAAACCGGCGATCAGCTTAGGGGACTTCGTCAGGGGCGCGGGCGCGTTGTCGGTGTGGTCAGGGTGGTGTGGGGGGTGCGGCATGGATGGTTCTCCGGTACGGGCGGGGAGGCGTTGAGTAGGGCAGGCGGGCTGGTGGGGACGGGCAGGCACTTCGGTTCGGTGTCGCTTGAGCGGTCCCAGCTCCGGTCCACAGGTGTGGACAGGCGCTGGGAAAGCGGGGACGGCCGTTGGTGGGGTTGTCGGAAGGGTTCCGGTCACCCTGCGGTCAGTGGCCGTTCGCGTCGGTCCCGAGTTCGGTCCGCAGGATGTTCATGACCTCGGTCAGGCGTTCGCCGCCGACCTTGAGGCCCTTGCCCCGTACGGCTTTCAGGACGACCGCACGGGAGAGGCGCCCCTGCTCGCCAGCGGCAATGCGCCCGACCTCCAGGAGCTCGTCCAGGGTGGCGTCGGCCGGACGGCCGCCTCGGCGCTTGGCCTCTTGAACTCCCGCGCCCCGAACCCGGGTGTCCTGAACCGCGGCGACCGGTTCCGACGAGCCATCGTCGGTGGCTTCGCGGGTGACGAGGATGTGGAGATGGACGGCTCCGGCCAGGGCGAGCGGGGCGATGGTGGACAAGAGGCCGACGGTGGCATCTCCCAAGTGCAGTTCGCCTGAGGTGCCCTGCTGATTGAGGCGGATGGCATGGAGGGCGTTGGCCCAGATGCTCGCGGCGGTGGCGGTACCGAAGAGTGTCCATACGTAGAGGCGGGCCCGGAAAGGGGCGGTGCGCAGGACGAGGAGGGCGCGGACGCCGTAGGCGATGAACCCGTCGATCACGAGCGGGAAGAGGTAGGTAAGCAGGCCGCGGATGTGAATGGCTACGGCCATCTGCTGGAGGGCGTCGTACGAGAGAGCGCACGCGGCGGCGCCGAGAGTGAGGATCGCGGCGCGGTCCCAGCTGGTGACGTGGTGGCCAGTGGTGCCGGCGGGTATGGCGAGCGCGGTCATGCGGGAGTGCTCCGGGTGCTTCTGGGCGGTCGATCACGGCGTTCACGGAGGGGGCGTACACGCGAGCCCCCTTCTAAAGGGGGGCTCGCGCGTGAACGCTGGGGCGCGTGTACGGCGTGTACGGTCGCGTGAACGTTTGACCTGCGGATTTGCGGTCAGCGTGGGCGCGTGGGGCGTGGCGTGGACCTGGGGTGGTGACAGGGGCGCGTGTACGCCTCCGTGTACGGTCCTGCCGGTCTTGGGGCCAGGTCAGGAGACGACGCCGATGTGGCGGACGGAGGCGCAGTACCGTGCCTGCTGTCCGCCTCCGGTTCCGCCTGCTGTGCCCTCTGCCTTGGCGGCGAGCCCGGCCTTGACGAGTCGGTCCAGGGTGCGCCTGGCCTTCTCGGTGGCGGCGCGGTCCGGGGCTGCGCTGCCACTCTGGATGGTGGCGAGGTCGCGGACGGTCAGTCCGTCGGGCCGGGAGCGCAGGATCGCGACGGGGTCGAGGGCGGGGCCGACCGTGGTGGTACCACGCTCGTGGTCGTGGATCACCTGGAGAGGGCCGACCTCCCCGGTCGGGGTCTTGAGGTGGTGCACGGTGACCGCGGGGTCGCCGGCCTTGCCGTTGACGAACAGGACGCTGCCCGCGCCGGAGGTGTACCAGGTGGAGCCGTAGACCTGGTCCATGGTGGGCTGCTGGGCGCGTGGGGACTCTGCGGTGGCCTTGCGGCAGTGGTGGATCTCCATGATCTCCACGTCTTCACGCAAGGTGCGCTGGCGGGCGTTGTGGAAGGCGACGGCGAGCGCGTCGTCGACCATCGTGCTGACCGCGTCCTTGAGGCTGTCGATCACAATCGTGTCGGCCTGGTGGGCGGCGGCGAGGTCGGCGAGGAGGTCGGGCTCCTTGTCGAGCGTGGCGGGCAGCGGGCCCTGCCAGACGATGAGCCCGTCCCGTATCCGCTTCTCGTGCTCGGGCCGGATGCGGCGGACCATGGCCTTGGCGATCTGCTTGGGGCGGTCCATCGCCAGGTACAGCACGCGCTTGCTGGGTGCGACGGGCATGTCCAGGACGCTGCCGGCGAGGCCCAAGCGGGCGAGGACCACTTGGTGGGCGATCGTGGTCTTCCCGACACCGGGCGGTCCGACGATCATCAGGCTCTCGCCCGAGGACCATGCGGTCTGCTCGGGCGTCCCCCACAGAGGGGCGGTCGCCGCGCCGGTCTCGGTAAGGAACCGCCAGCCGTCGACGGCGAAGCGGGACAGGCGTCCCTGCCCGGAGGCCAGTGCCCGTTCCCGCTCGGCGCGCACATCCGACTCGACATCACTGCGGATCAGGTCGGGATCGGCGCCCGGCTCCATGGTGCGCTGCACGGTGCGGAGGCCGGACGCGCGCAATCGGCGCAGGTCGGCCATCTTGCGCACGATGCTGGCGTAGTGGGCCGCTCCGCTGACGGAGGGTGGGGCGTCTGCGAGCCGGTGCACGTAGACCCTGCCGCCCACGCGCTCCAAGTCGTCCTGCTCATGCAGGCGGTCGCACAGGACGATCGGGTCGGTGGGCTTCTCCTCGCTGCGCAGGACAAGGATGGCGCGCCAGATCGTCTCGTGGGCCGGGCGGTAGAAGTCGGCGCCGTCGAGGAGGTTGCGTACGGCGTTGACCACTGCCGCGTCGTGCATGCAGGCGCCGAGAACCGCTGCCTCGGCGTCCATGTCATGCGGTGGAACCGCGGTGATGTCGGCGGGCGGAGCGGCTCCTGCTGCCTGGCGGGATGGCGTCTGCCGCGGCTGGGCCGTAGGCTGTGCCAAGGAAACTCCTCACCCGGCGGGCCATATGGGGCGGCAACCCCGGCCGGGCCGGTAGGTCGTTCAGGGATGGGCGGTCGTGAGGTTTCTGATTCGGGCCCCCGGTGTCGTAGCACCGGGGGTTTTCGCATGTCCGAAGCCGTTCGGCGGCGGACGCCCACAACACTACCCCATCTGATGCGTTCCCGAACGAGTTGCATTCGGCTCCGAAATGAGGTTACCTGTTCACCCCGTGCCACAGCGGTCCGGCCGAGGCATGCCCGCGAGGAGGTGTGAGAGTGAGCAGTGACGACGGCGCCTCCCGCGCCGGCCCCGAGCGGCCCCTGCCGGAGAACAACGTGGCCGAGCGCATCAAGCTCGAACGCGAGATCCGCGGCTGGAGCACGCAGAAGCTCGCCGAGAGGATGGCCGAGGTCGGCCACCCGGTGAACCAGTCCGCGATCTGGCGCATCGAGAGCGGCAAACCACGCCGGAGGGTCAACCTCGACGAGGCACTCGGCTTCTGCAAGGTCTTCGACATCCCCCTCGACGATTTGACCAGCCCTCCGGGCCACGTTTCCAACGCCGAGGTCCGCAGGCTCATCGGCGAATACGTCGAGAGATGGAAGGACTGGCGGGCCGCGCGCAAGCCGATGGACCGCGCCAGAGACGACATCGACGAGTACATCAAGGCCCACCCCGACCAGGAAGACATGGTCAAGGCCCTGCTCACCTACGAGGTCTCCGGCGCCTCCGGCAACGACTTCAGGCGCCACCGCGACGTTCCCCATTCACACAGAAGCCTCATCGGCGACGACGCCCCTGCCAAGCCCGACGCCGAGTAGACGGACCACCTGTCATCCGGTGCTACGAACACCGGACACCAGGCCACACCAACACCAACGCCCATCCCTGAACGACCAGTACGGCATGGCCGGGGTTGCCGCCCCATAAGGCCCGCCGAGACGAGGATCCCCCTTGCCCCAGCACAACCTGCCCATACCCCAGATCGCCCACCTCCTCGGCGTACCGGAGGAGAACCTCCGAGCCCTGATGGAGGAGCGTGACGGCTCCCAAGGTGACCCCACCCTTGTCGGGCTTACCGTCGCCGAAGCCGCCCGCCGCATCGGCATCGGCCGCACCAAGATGTACGAGTACGTCAGCTCCGGCGAGATCCCTTCTGTCAAGATCGGAAGCCTTCGCCGCATCCCTGCTGAGGCGGTGAACGAGTTCCTTGCCAGGCGTCTGAGCGCCGGCGACTTCGTGGCTGCGGCCTGAAGGCGGCGGACATGGCAAAGAACCGACAGCCCAATGGGGCGTCGTCCATCTACCTCGGCAAGGACGGCCGCTGGCACGGCCGCGTCACCGTCGGAGTCAAGGACGACGGCACCCCCGACCGCCGACACCTCTCCCGCAGGACCCGCGCCGAGGTCACCAAGGCGGTCCGCGAGCTGGAGCGGCAGCGCGACTCCACCGGCGTCCGCAAGGCCGGCCAGACCTGGACCGTCAAGACCTGGCTGACCCACTGGGTGGAGAACATCGCCGCGCCCAACGTCGGCGAGAACACCATTGATGGCTACCGCGTCGCGGTCTACCACCACCTCATACCGGGCCTCGGCGCCCACCGGCTGGAGAAGCTGGAGCCGGAGCACCTGGAACGCTTCTACCAGAAGATGCGGGCCAACGGCAGCGCCGCCGGCACCGCCCACCAGGCGCACCGCACCGTCAACACAGCGCTCAACGAGGCCGTACGCCGCCGCCATCTCACCACCAACCCGGCCTCCATCGCCAAGTCGCCCAAGGTCGAAGAGGAGGAGGTCGAGCCGTACTCGCTGGAGGAGGTCCAGCGCCTCCTCGCCGAGGCCGCCAAGGTGCGCAACACCGCTCGCTGGGTCATCGCGCTCGCACTCGGCCTGCGCCAGGGCGAGGCGCTCGGCCTGAAGTGGGAGGACGTCGATTTCGAGGCGGGCGTGATCCTCGTCCGACGTGGACGGCTGCGGCCCCGCTACAAGCACGGTTGCGGCAACCGCTGTGGACGCAAGCCCGGTTACTGCCCACAGAAAATCAACATCCGGCGCGAGACAAAGGACACCAAGACTCGCGCCGGCAAGCGCCCGATCGGCGTGCCGGAGGAACTGCTCAAGCTGCTACGACGGCACAAGGAGCAGCAAGAACGCGAGCGGGCCCTCGCACGTGACCTGTGGGTGGAGAAGGGGTACGTCTTCACCTCGCCGACCGGCGAACCGCTCAACCCCAACACCGACTTCCACAGGTGGAAGGACCTGCTGAAGGCGGCGAAGGTTCGCGACGGCCGCCTGCACGCCGCCCGCCACACTGCCGCAACCGTCCTGCTGATCCTCGGCGTCCCCGATGCGGTCGTCGACCGCATCATGGGCTGGGAGCCCGGCAAGTCCGCCCGCATGCGCCGCCGCTACCAGCACCTCACCGGTCCCGTGCTGCAGCAGACCGCTGCGAAGGTCGGAGGCTTGCTGTGGGGCACGGGGGCGCATGCGCTCGAACCGGTCCCAGGAGGTCCAGGGCCTGGCCTGAGTCAGGCGCCTGTCCCGGGGGCGCCGACGGTGTACGTGGCTCTCCTCGGCGAGCGCCGTATCCCGTTCCTGCACCGCGAGCATGCCGAGGCCGTGGTCGCCCAGTGGCGCACTGGCCAGCCCGGCCGCCTTGCGGAGGTCGAGGAGAGGGATCGGCGGAAGTGGGAGCAAGAAGGCGTCGGCGGAATGCGGGCCATCCGCGATCGGATGCCCGACCGCCGAATTGTTCACCACGCCAACGCTGTCTTCCTGCCCGGCGGCGAACGACTCAATATTGGCCGTGATGAGCAATGGTCCGTGTCGGCTTGGGAGTTCGAAACCGACCTCTACACGGACCTCCCGGTGCGCTGGCACACCACACGGCGACCCGGCCAAGAGGTCGAGGCGCAGGTCCGCGGCACGGACCAGGCGGCTGTCACCGTTGCATTGGCCGATGCCTGTGCGGAGGCTGTGGATCGTGCTCGGAACCCAGGGAAATACGGTGATGCCGATGACTGGTAGCCCCATCGCTGGGTTTCGGCTGCTGTGAGCAGTCGGGTTGGTACGGGTGGCATCGCCGCCCGTACCAACCCTGCCGCCGGCTGAACTCCACGGCTGCGAGTTGATCGGACGGCTCGGCTTGGCAGCTCAGATGGTGCACTGGCGCCGCAGGGCCCGTGCCCGGTGGGCTCTTCCGACGAGCACCTTGCTGTGTATCAGCGTCTGGCCTCCTCTGCGACCTCAATGTCCCGCTCGGCTTGGCCAACGGCAACGGCATAGAACCATTTCGCGATTTCGGCGACCAACTGCGTCCGCCCAGAGCTGCTTGTGAAGAAGTAGTCGCTCATCTTGTTGTGGGCGCCCTGATTGTCCGCAACCGCCCCTGTGACGGCATCGTCGAAGTCTGGGGATTCGGCGAACTGACTCGGGGTGTTGACCTTGGCCTGCTGCACGAGGTCCTCATCTTCGAGCAGATACCCGAGGAGCGCCTCAAGGAAGGACACCTTCTGGGTGGCCGTGAAATCTTCGTTGCCGAAGAGGTCATTGAGCCGATCCAGGACGGTCTGGAACGCAACCACCTTGGGGTCCTTCTTGCTCGCCGACCCCGCACCCGTCATGCCCTTGAGCGCGACGTCCTGGCTGCCCAGGGAAATGTCGGCCTTGCCCTTGTCGATCTGCTTGACGTTTCGAAGCACCACGTCGGACAGGTCGATCGGGGCGGTGTAGTTGTCGGGCTGGATCCGGCGGGACAACAGCCGCAGGTAGATGCTGCGCTTCTCCAGGTCCGCGTCGCCGTAATCGATGATCTGGCTCATGAAGTCGTAGAGGCGCACGAAGGTTCCGACGTCTTTTCGGAACATGTCGAGCTCTTCCAGGACGGCCTTGTCCCCCTCGCCGCCGTTCGCGAGAAGAGCGGCGGTATACGCATCCTGGAATCGCTTCTTTCCGGGGTTTACTGCGGCCGTCAGGGCGTTGTTGCCTTTGTTCTTCACAAACGCTTCGGCGCACTGGTCGATCTCGGTCAGCGTGTAGATTCCGAAGGTGTCCAGCTTGGCGGACAGGTCGTGAACCAGGTTCGGATCGGTCGACTGTTCCAGGTGCGCGTCGGTGTAGTACGGCTCGAATGCCTCCTGGATGATGTTCGGAGGGTTCACGAAGTCCACGATCTGCGTCATCGCCGAGGTCTTGTGGATGCCCGAGGGGGTGACGTACGTGCGATTGAGGCGGGACAGCGTCTGCACAGCCGTGACGCCCGACAGCGGCCTGTCGACGTACATGGCGCACAACAGCGGCTGGTCGAAGCCAGTCTGGAACTTGTTGGCGACGATCATTACCTTGTACTCATCGCCCTGGAACGCGGTGCGCAGGTCGCATATCCCCGGGTTCATCGAGGCTTCGGTGAAGTCCGTCGGGCCGGACTCGGGGTCGTCGACCTTGCCGGAGAAAGCCACCAGGGTGCCGTAACCGAGGCCCTTCTTGGCTATGTAGTCGTCGATCGCCAGCTTGAAGCGCACAGCCGCCTTGCGGGAGTCGGCCACGACCATGGCCTTGGCGTGACCGTCCAGTAGGTGCGCGACGTTGGAACGGAAGTGCTCGACGATGATCGCGGCCTTCTGCGCGATGGTCTGCGGATTGAGCTTCACCCACCGCATGACCTGCTTGGTCGCCTCGCTCTGGTCGACCTCCGAGTCGCCGCCGGCCGCTTTCTGTCCGACCTGGAAGGCGAGCTTGAAGGAGTGGTAGCCCCGCAGTACGTCGAGGATGAAACCCTCCTCGATGGCCTGCTTCATCGAGTACACGTGGAAAGCCTGCGGTGGCAGAGTCGTGCCCTCGGGCACCCGGCCGAACAGCTCCAACGTCTTACCCTTGGGCGTGGCGGTGAATGCGAAGTACGAGATGTTCTCGCTGGCCGCCCGCTCGGATGCCTCGGCGGCGAGGACCGACTCGACGTCGACCTCGCCGCCCTCCTCGATCTCCTTCAGCTCCTCGGATGTCAACACAGACTTCAGCTTGTTGGCCACCTGCCCGGACTGAGAGGAGTGCGCCTCGTCGGCGATGACGGCGAACCTCTTGCCCTTCAGCCCCTTGGACTGCCGGATCTCGTCCATCGCGTGGGGGAAAGTCTGGATCGTGACCACGATGATCAGCTTGCCCTCGGCCAGGGCCTTGGCCAGCACCCCCGACTTGGAGGAGCCCTCACGGGCGGCCAGCTTCCGGTCGATGGCCAACACGATGCCCTGATCGTTGTCGATCTGCTTGATCGCGTCCTGCAACTGCCCGTCCAGCACGTTGCGGTCGGTGACCACGATGACGGAATCGAAAACCTTGGTGTTGTCCACCTGCAGCCGCGCCAAGCGGTGAGCCAGCCAGGAGATCGAGTCGGTCTTGCCCGAGCCCGCCGAGTGCTGGATCAGGTACCGGTGGCCAGCGCCCTCCTCGATGACCTTATTGGTCACCTCGGTGACCGTCTCCCATTGATGGAATCGGGGGAAGCGCAGTGTTGCTGAGCGGGTCTTCTTGCCGGTGATCGGATCGGTGTGCTGGTCGTGCTTGATGTACATGAACCGGCCGAAGATGTTCAGCCACGCGTCCCGCTGCAGCACGCGCTCCCACAGGTACGACGATGGCGATCCCTCCGAGTTGAGCGGGTTGCCGGCCCCACCATCCTCGGTGCCCCGGTTGAACGGTAGGAAGACCGTTTTCTCGCCGGCCAGCTTCGTGGTCATCCAGACCTCGTCGTTGGACACCGCGAAGTGCACCAGCGCGCCGCGCCCAGAGGTGAACAGCGGCTGCACATGCTTCGTGCCGGGGTCCTTCGGGTGCCGACTGGTCCTGTACTGCTGCTTGGCGTTCTCGACCGTCTGCGTGAAGTCGGTCTTCAGCTCGGCAGTGGCCACCGGCAGGCCGTTGATGAAGAACACCAGGTCAACGCTGCGCTGGTCAGCCGTGGAGAAGTGGACCTGCCGCATCACGCGCAGGCGGACCTTCCCGTAGTCCTCCACTGTCTTGGCGTTCAGGGTGGACTCGGGCATGAACTGGCACATGCGGAATCTGGCCGACAGATGCTTGAACCCGTGGCGCAGCACGTTGAGCGTGCCGCCACCGTTCTCCACGTCGATCGCCAGTAACTTCACGAGACGGTCCAGGACTTGCTTGCGCTGTTTGGCCTCGTCCGTCGCACCAGCCTTGACGACCTTGGCCAGCTCGCCGGGCTGAGTGTCCTGAAGCCACCCGAAGGTGTCCTCCGGGAAGATCGCACGGTCACGGTCGTAGCCGGCATCGTTCCCGGAGTACAGCCAGCCGTGGGTGGCAAGGTGCTCGCATAGTTCCTTCTCGAACTCACCCTCGTCGTGCTGGGCCATCAGCGCTCCTAGCTGACCTTGATCTGGCCGGTGACGGCCGCAGAGATGAGAGCGGCGCGCCGCTCCTTGGACAGTTCGATCAGTCGCTCGGACTCGGCGATAAGTGTGTCAATCCGGCAAGTCTCGCGGTTCAGGTGCTTTACGATCTGCCGCTGATCATCAAGAGGTGGGACGGCTACCCGGAGCGCGCGGATATCATCGAGCGCAAGTTGTACCTTTGTGCCGCCGACTGCCCCTTCGGAAAGCTGGTCTTGCCCCTCTGTGGTGAGCATGAAATAGCCGGTGAACTCGGGGTCTAGAACGGACCAGTCCAACCGGCATAGAGCGACGTGCTGGCTGACATAGGAGTGAGCCCATTCCTCGTCGACCACTGCGACTGAGCCGATGTAGGCAGTGATGGAAAATAGAAGATCGCCCACTTCGACTTTGGTGCGATACCCCTCATTGACGTCGGGAGGAAGGTCCACGCGCTGCACCTCTCCGCCGAGCGAAAGAGATCCTCTGGGCAAGTTTCCAATTCGGATGAAAACGTCACCCGAGTCCGCGTAGTATGCCCCCCATCCGCGTGATCCACTGGTCAAGAACCTGGTGAACCTTCGAAGTTGGATACGTTCCTTGGGGAGCTCGGCAAACGCGTGGTCGATCACCGCCTGACGGCGCTCGCGAAGCATCTCCACTAGCCGCCGCTGCTCGTTGATCAGCGTGTCGATCTGCTCGGTTTCGTGATCGAGGTAGGCGGCGATTGCTTTCTGCTCAGGAACAGGAGGGACGATTACCGGTAGGAGTCGATAGTGGTCGTTGTCAATTTCGGCTTGGCCGGGGCGAACACCACGCGAAATCGTATTATATCCGGCGATATAGGGGGGCGATCGGAAGAGCCAATTTAGGTAGTCGTGGCTTTCTTCGTGGCGTGGAGCGAAGCAGATGTAGTGCCCGGAAACGATTCCCCTGAGGCGTGAAATACCGAGGGACCCCTGCCACGCTTTCATCCGGTTGGTGACGAGCCAGCCTGGGTGTACGAGTTGGTAGATGCTCTTGTTGTCCGCTGTCTGGTTGGTATTTTCGCGGGAGTCCTTCGCGACTACACCGTAGTCGCGAAATACTGAGAGCATCTGCTCGTCGGGGTGATTGACGTCCTTAATGCGTTCGTACATTGACCAGAGTGGTCTCACACTCCAACCGATTGGGATCTCCCCGACCCAAGGGATCTTGGAGTCCACGACATCCGTGTTGCGGTCAGTCACGCCTCAACCTCCCGCAGCAGTCCCATGATCTTGGCGATCTGTTCCTCCAGATCGCGGTCGATCTCTGCTAGTGGGCGCGGCGGGGCGTACTTGTAGAAGATCCGGTTGAACGGGATCTCGTAGCCGACCTTCGTCTTCTTCGTGTCGATCCAGGCATCCGGGGCGTGCGGGGTCACCTCGGTCTCGAAGTAGGACCGAATGATCTCGTCTCGGGCGGTCTCGCCGAGGGTGTTGCCAGCGTAGGTGAACGGGATGTGTTCCGTGTCCCGCTTGGACGTGTCAGGCTCAGGGTTGCCCTTTGCGTCCGTGACGATCTCTGCAGACTCATCGGGTTCGCCGAGGGCCACGGCCAAGTGGCGGTACTGGGTGGAGGTCAGCCTGAGGCCAGCAGCAACGAACTCCCCACGGACATCCTCGACGAACTTCTCCTGGCTCAGGTACATCTGCTTGCCCATGCCCGCCAGTACAGCGACGAACGGGGCTGGGTCTGCGCCCTTCCCGAATACCTTGGCTAGTGCTTTGTCATCCAATCCAGCGGCGCGGGAAGCAACAAAGTTCAGACGGAGAGGGCGCTCGACGGTGATCGCCCAGTATCCGAAGTCGGAGTTTCGGAGGATCTTGGAGTCCTCGGCCTCGGCGAATGTGTCATACAGCTTCACGATCCTCTCGCGGGCGGCTGCGTCGACTTCCTTGCGCTTAGACCCCATACCCTTGCGCATCTTGGTCCACATGTCGGAGGCATCGATCAGCTGGACCCGTCCTCGACGCTCGGCCTGCTTGGCGTTGTCCAGAACCCAGATGTAGGTGGAGATGTTGGTGTTGAAGAACATGTCGGTGGGGAGCGCGATGATGGCGTCCACCATGTCGTTCTCCAGCAGCCAACGGCGGATCTCCGATTGGCCGGATTCGGCGGCTCCGTTGAACAGTGGGGAGCTGTTCAGGACGATGCCCGCACGGCCACCGCCCTCGTTCCTGGGTCGCATCTTGTGAGCCAAGTGGATCAAGAACAGCATCTGGCCGTCGGTGACCGGCGGAAGACCGGGAGCGAAGCGACCGTTCCGCCCGCCCTTCTTGCACTCGTCCTTGACTGCTGCCTCCGAGGCTTTCCAGTCCACGCCATAGGGCGGATTGGACAGGCAGAAGTCGAAGGTCTTATCGAAGAACTTGTCATCGGCCAGGGTGTCTCCGAGCCGGATGTTGCCGACGTCCTGCCCTTTGCCGATCATGTCCGATTTGCAGATGGCATAGGACAGGTCGTTGATCTCTTGACCATACAGGCGCAGACGAGCCTGAGGGTTGCGCTCGAGTAGGCGCTCCTCGGCCACCGAGAGCATGCCGCCCGTACCTGCCGTGGGGTCATAGATGGTGCGGATGGTGCCAGGCTCAAGTAGAGCCTCGCTCTCCTCCGCGAACAGCAGGTCGACCATGAGACGGATCGCGTCGCGAGGCGTGTAGTGTTCGCCGGCCTCCTCGTTGGATGCTTCCGCGAACTTGTAGATCAGGTGCTCGTACAGGTCGCCCATTTCCGCGTTGGGGACTGTGTCAGGGTGCAGGTCAACCTTGGCGAACTTGGAGACGATCAGGTACAGCCGGTTTTTCTCGTCGAGCTTGTTGATCTCCGCCTCGAAGCCGAAACGCTCGAAGACGTCGATGTTCCCTGAGAAGCGCGAGATGTAGTCGATCAGGTTGGCGCGGATGCCCGCTGGGTCCAGGAGCAGTCGGGCGAAGTCGTACTGAGACGTGTTGTAGAAGGTCAGGCCGGTCCTGCGCTTGACCTGGACGTCCAGGGCGCCGCCCTCGTACTCCTTGGCGAGAGCGCGGACCTCGTCACGGGTGGGCTCGAGCAGGCAGTCCAAGCGACGCAGGATCGTGAACGGGAGGATGATGCCGCCGTACTGATGCGGCCTGTAGACGCCTCGCAGCTGGTCGGCGATCGACCAGACGAGGCCACCCAGGGTGCTCAATTCAGGGTCCTGCTCTCTGACTGCCGGTGTTATTGGGCAAGCATGTCAGAGGCCGCGGCCGTGATCAGTCGGATTGGTCACCCAGCAGCGCAAGCTCTGGCGATCATGTCGACCGCAGCGCGCTGCCTACTCCGGCCGGGCTGCGCGGTCTCGCCGAGGTGTCACGTATCTGGGCTGGCTGCCAGTGTCTTGGGGGACACCATGATTCGGGCAGGAGACCCCAGGCAGCGGTCGTCGCGGCCCCGAGCTCTGCCAGGTCGCAGCCTACTGAGACCAGAAGTGAGACCACGGAACAACGAAGGTCCCGGCCGCTGAGCGGCCGGGACCTTCGTTTGCCCTGATGGGCGAGTGCGGAGGATACGAGATTCGAACTCGTGAGGGGTTGCCCCCAACACGCTTTCCAAGCGTGCGCCCTAGGCCACTAGGCGAATCCTCCGCCGCAAACAATACAAGACGTTGGGGAGTGCTCGCGAACATGATCCGGGGGCGGGGTTCGGGAGGGGGGTGGAGGAGGGACGGGGTGGGGGACGGGTTCGTGGGTTGGGGGTGGGATCCGCTAGGGTGGGTCGCAGCCCCTCACGTGGCGCTATCTGACTGAACTCCCCCAGGGCCGGAAGGCAGCAAGGGTAGGTCGGCTCTGGCGGGTGCGTGAGGGGCGCTTGCGTTTGCGGGGCCGGTCGCTTGCGGGCCGGTCGATTGTCGGTGGGGCCCGATATCGTCGTAAGCGTGTCGTCCCTTGCGCTGTACCGCCGCTACCGCCCCGAGACCTTCGCCGAGGTCATCGGGCAAGAGCACGTGACCGATCCGCTGCAGCAGGCGCTGCGGAACAACCGCGTCAACCACGCGTATCTGTTCAGCGGTCCGCGCGGCTGCGGCAAGACGACCAGTGCGCGCATCCTGGCCCGCTGCCTCAACTGTGAGGAAGGTCCCACTCCCACGCCCTGCGGGACGTGCCAGTCGTGCGTGGACCTGGCCAGGAACGGGCGCGGCTCGATCGATGTGATCGAGATCGACGCGGCGTCCCACGGTGGTGTCGACGACGCGCGTGAGCTGAGGGAGAAGGCGTTCTTCGGGCCGGCCAGCAGCCGGTACAAGATCTACATCATCGACGAGGCCCACATGGTCACGTCGGCGGGCTTCAACGCGCTGCTGAAGGTCGTCGAGGAGCCGCCGGAGCATCTGAAGTTCATCTTCGCCACGACCGAGCCCGAGAAGGTCATCGGGACGATCCGGTCGCGGACCCATCACTATCCCTTCCGGCTGGTGCCGCCCGGGACGCTGCGCGAGTACCTGGGACAGGTCTGCGGGCAGGAGGACATTCCGGTCGAGGACGGGGTGCTGCCGCTGGTCGTACGGGCCGGTGCCGGGTCCGTGCGTGACTCGATGTCGGTGATGGACCAGCTGCTCGCCGGGGCGGGCGCCGACGGTGTGACGTATGCCATGGCCACGGCCCTGCTCGGGTACACCGACGGTTCGCTGCTGGACTCCATCGTGGAGGCGTTCGCCGCGGGGGACGGGGCGGCGGCGTTCGAGGTCGTGGACCGCGTCATCGAGGGCGGCAACGATCCGCGCCGGTTCGTGGCGGACCTGCTGGAGCGGTTGCGGGACCTGGTGATTCTGGCTGCCGTGCCGGATGCGGGGGAGAAGGGGCTGATCGACGCCCCCGCGGACGTCGTGGAGCGGATGACGGCGCAGGCCTCGGTGTTCGGGGCGGCGGAGCTGAGCCGCGCCGCCGACCTGGTCAACACCGGGCTGACGGAGATGCGCGGCGCGACCTCGCCGCGGCTCCAGCTGGAGCTGATCTGTGCGCGGGTGCTGCTGCCCGCGGCGTACGACGACGAGCGGTCGCTGCAGGCGCGGCTGGACCGTCTGGAGCGCGGCGCGGGCGCGGCGCTGCTGGGCGGAGCGGGTACGGGCGGCCTCGGTGGCGTGCCCGGCGGCCCCGGTGCGGGCCTCGGGGGCGAGCCGGCGCCGGTCGTGGCGTCCGGTGGCGGGCCCGCGGCCGGATACGTACCGGGTCCGGAGGCGCATCCGCCGATGCCGGCACCCGGCGGCCCGTCGGGACCGGCTGCCGCGCGGGCCGCGGTACGGGGCACGGGGGCGGGCGCTGCCCCCTCGGCTCCTACGCCTCCTCCTGCTCCCGCTGCTCCCTCGGTGCCGGACGCCCCGGCTGCCGGGGGCGCGCAGGGCGGCGAGGGCGTGGCCCCGCAGGCCGGTGGGCCGGCCGATGACCGTGAGGGGGGCCCGGCGCGGCCCGGTGCGTGGCCCGGAGGGACAGGCCGGGGGGGTGCGGGCGCGGGTGCCGGCGCCGGTCCTGGTGGTGCTGCCTCCGGGGGTGCGGCCCCCGGTGGCGCGAGCAACGGCAGCGGCGGCGGAGCCGGTGTCGGTGGTGCGGCGCGGCAGCCCGGGGGCTGGCCCACGGCCGTGGCGCCGGGGCAGGGCGGCGGCCAGGTGCCGGCGCCGCAGGGCGGCCGGACGCCCGCCGGGCCGCCGGCCGCGAGCGGCCCGGCCGGTGGTGTGCCCGGTGGCGCGCCCGGAGGAGTGTCGGGGCCCGGACCGCAGGCCGTAGGAGCGGCTCCGGGGGCGGCGCAGGGTGCCGCCCAGGTGCGTCAGATGTGGCCGGACATCCTGGATGCGGTGAAGGCCCGCCGGCGCTTCACCTGGATCCTGCTGAGCCAGAACGCCCAGGTCTCCGGCTTCGACGGCACGACCCTGCAGATCGGCTTCCCCAATGCCGGAGCCCGCGACAGCTTCGCCAACGGCGGCAGCGAGGACGTGCTGAAGGACGTCCTGGCCGAGCGGTTCCAGGTGCAGTGGCGGGTGGAGGCGATCGTCGACCCGTCGGGCGGCGCGAATCCGCCGGCCGGTGGCGCGCCCCGGAGCGGCGGCGGCGGCTTCGGCGGTGCGCCGGCGCAGCCGTCCGCGCCCCAGGCACCGTCCTCGCAGGGCGGCCCGGCGGCGCCGGCAGCATCCGGCGGGGCGTACGGCGGGTCGTACGGCCAGGGCGGCGGGCCGGCCGGTGGCTCCGGCGGCGGTGCCGGCGGGGGCGGTCAGGGCGCCCGGATGGCGCGTGAGGCCGTGGCCCCGTCCGCGTCCGCGGGGGGCGCCCCGGGCGCACCCGCCGTGGAGCCCTCGTACACCCCCGAGCCCCCGCCGATGTCGATCGAGTACGACATGCCGGCCGAGGACGACCCCGACCTCGTCGACTCCGCGCTCAGCGGGCACGACCTCATCGTCCGCGAGCTGGGCGCGACGGTGATCGAGGAGTTCAACAACGAGTAGGACGACGCCGCGTGGGCCGGAAACGGCGGGAGGAACAGCAGGACGTACGGCAGGACGTACGGCAGGTCACAGGGCCTGGCGCACGGCAGGAGAAGCGGTGCGTCAGGGGTGGTGACGGTGTGTGGCCGGGGAGCGGTACGTACACCGGACGTACACCTGTGCTCCTCCCTGCGGCGTAGGGCGCCGGGGCGTCGAAACACGTAGGCTCGGGCTACCGCACAATCGTTGTCGTATGGCAGGAGTCACGTCGTGATCCCCGGTGGTCAGCCCAATATGCAGCAGCTGCTCCAGCAGGCCCAGAAGATGCAGCAGGACCTTGCGGCCGCCCAGCAGGAGCTGGCGGAGACGCCCGTGGAGGGTTCCGCGGGCGGCGGCCTGGTCAAGGCGACGGTGACCGGCTCCGGTGAGCTCAAGGGCCTGGTCATCGACCCCAAGGCGGTCGACACCGACTCCGCGGAGGAGACGGCCGAGACCATCGCCGACCTCGTGCTCGCGGCGGTCCGGGACGCCAACGCCAAGGCCCAGCAGCTCCAGCAGCAGAAGCTCGGTCCGCTCGCCCAGGGTCTGGGTGGCGGCGGCATCCCCGGCCTCACGTTCTGAGGAATCCCCGGTCTCCCTTTCTGAGGAGTAGCCAACTAGCGTACGCATCACGGCAGAAGAGAGAGAAGACGTTCCGTGTATGAAGGCGTGGTCCAGGACCTGATCGACGAGTTGGGCAGGCTGCCCGGCGTCGGTCCCAAGAGCGCGCAGCGGATCGCCTTCCACATCCTTCAGGCCGAGCCGACCGATGTCCGCCGGCTCGCGAACGCGCTGATGGAGGTCAAGGCGAAGGTCCGGTTCTGCAGCGTCTGCGGCAACGTGGCGCAGGAGGAGCAGTGCCGGGTCTGCCTGGACCCGCGGCGTGACCCGGCGGTCATCTGTGTCGTGGAGGAGCCCAAGGACGTCGTGGCGATCGAGCGGACCCGCGAGTTCCGCGGCCGCTACCACGTCCTCGGTGGCGCGATCAGCCCCATCGAGGGCGTCGGCCCCGACGACCTGCGGATCCGGGAACTGCTGGCCAGGCTCGCGGACGGCACCGTCACGGAGCTGATCCTGGCCACCGACCCGAATCTGGAGGGCGAGGCCACGGCCACGTATCTGGCCCGCATGATCAAACCCATGGGTTTGAGGGTGACACGACTGGCGAGCGGTCTGCCGGTCGGAGGCGATCTGGAGTATGCCGACGAGGTCACGCTCGGGCGGGCCTTCGAAGGGAGGAGACTTCTCGATGTCTGATGCCACGCTGCACAACGCGCGACAGAACCCGGACGACTTCGCCGTTTCGATCTCCGACTCGATCGAGAGCTTCATCGTCGCGGTCACGGAGGTCGCCAAGGGGGACGAGCCGGACAGCGCGGTGCCCTTCCTCCTCCTGGAGGTCTCCCAGCTGCTGCTCACCGGCGGCCGGCTGGGTGCGCACGAGGACATCGTCCCCGAGGAGCGCTACGAGCCGGACACCGGGCCGGAGCCCGATGTGGACGAGCTGCGGGAGCGTTTCGCCGTCCTGCTCGACCCGGTGGACGTGTACTCCGAGGTCTTCGACCCGTACGTGCCGCGCAGCGAGCCGGTGGCCTGCCGGATCTCGGACGACCTGGCGGACATCATCACCGACCTGCGGCACGGGCTGGCGCACTACCGCGCCGGGCGGATCGTCGAGGCGTTGTGGTGGTGGCAGTTCTCCTACCTGACCAACTGGGGCCCGACCGCCTCGGCCGCCCTGCGGGCGCTGCAGTCGCTGGTCGCCCACGTACGCCTGGACCAGCCGCTGGACGAGCTGGACGGGCTGGACACCGACAGCGGCGTCAACGGCGACGGTGACGAGGAGCGGCTCGCGGAGGAGGCCGGCAAGGTCATGGCGGCGGAGATCGCCGGGCCGCTGGGGCTGCGGGAGCTGCGGGGCACCTGAGCCCGGGAGCTGCGGGGCATCTGATGAGCCCGGGAGCTGTGGGGCGTCCCTGGGCCCGCGGGGGCCGGGCTGCCGGGCCGGTGGCTGTGACCTGGGTTACCTTTCCGTGTGTACCGGCCCGTAGCGGGCATGTGCTCGCCGAGCGGGCGCGACGGTGCGCCACGCGGAACCGACCGGCGGGAGATCATCACGCGGTGGGCCGGGCGTCTCCCGACGTACGGCGCGGACGGTCCGTCTCACGGACGCGTCTCACCATGTGATAACAGCAGGGCGGACTCCGCTTGCTCGTTAGACTGAGCCGACCGCAGTACCCCCATGTCCGGGGGTCCGGGAGGAAACTCCCGAAGAGACAGTTGCGAGGAGCGCACGTGGGCCTTGTCGTGCAGAAGTACGGCGGCTCATCCGTTGCGGATGCCGAGGGCATCAAGCGCGTTGCCAAGCGAATCGTCGAGGCCAAGAAGAACGGCAACCAGGTTGTCGTGGTGGTTTCGGCGATGGGCGACACGACGGACGAGCTGATCGATCTCGCGCAGGAAGTGTCCCCGATCCCGTCGGGGCGCGAGTTCGACATGCTGCTGACCGCCGGAGAGCGGATCTCCATGGCCCTGCTGGCGATGGCGATCAAAAACCTCGGTCACGAGGCGCAGTCCTTCACCGGTAGCCAGGCCGGTGTCATCACCGACTCCGTGCACAACAAGGCACGGATCATCGATGTCACCCCGGGCCGTATCCAGGCCTCCATCGACGAGGGCAACATCGCCATCGTCGCCGGTTTCCAGGGCGTGTCCCAGGACAAGAAGGACATCACCACGCTGGGGCGCGGTGGCTCGGACACCACCGCGGTGGCGCTGGCCGCCGCGCTGAACGCCGACGTCTGTGAGATCTACACCGATGTGGACGGCGTCTTCACCGCCGACCCCCGGGTCGTCAAGAAGGCCCGGAAGATCGACTGGATCTCCTTCGAGGACATGCTGGAGCTCGCCAGCTCCGGCTCCAAGGTGCTGCTGCACCGCTGCGTCGAGTACGCACGCCGTTACAACATCCCGATCCACGTCCGCTCGTCCTTCTCCGGGCTGCAGGGCACGTGGGTCAGCAACGAACCGCAAGGGGACCAGCCGATGGAGCAGGCAATCATCTCGGGCGTCGCACACGACACCTCCGAGGCGAAGGTCACGGTCGTCGGAGTCCCGGACAAGCCGGGCGAGGCCGCGCGCATCTTCCGTGCAATCGCGGACTCCGAGGTCAACATCGACATGGTCGTGCAGAACGTGTCCGCCGCGTCGACCGGTCTGACCGACATCTCCTTCACCCTCCCCAAGGCCGAGGGCCGCAAGGCCGTGGCGGCCCTGGAGAAGACCCGCGCCACGGTGGGCTTCGACTCGCTGCGCTACGACGACCAGATCGCCAAGATCTCGCTGGTCGGCGCGGGCATGAAGACCAACCCGGGCGTCACCGCGACGTTCTTCGAGGCGCTGTCGAACGCCGATGTGAACATCGAGCTCATCTCGACCTCCGAGATCCGCATCTCGGTCGTCACCCGCGCCGATGACGTCAACGAGGCCGTGCGCGCCGTGCACACCGCGTTCGGTCTGGACTCGGAGAGCGACGAGGCCGTGGTCTATGGCGGCACCGGTCGATGATTCCGGCCGAAGCGGGCCGCCCGTCCCTCGCTGATACGGCGGGGGCACAGGCCCGCACGGCCCGGGAGCCGGCCGGCAAGCCGGATCTCGCCGTCGTCGGTGCCACCGGCGCCGTCGGCTCGGTCCTGCTCGGCATCCTGTCCGAGCGGGCCGACATCTGGGGCGAGATCCGGCTGATCGCTCCTCCCCCAAGCTCTCCACCGCGTTCGGGCAGGGGGGACCCCCACGCGAGCCCCCACCTGCGTTCGGGCAGGGGGGACCCGGACCCGTGCCCGGGCGGCCGCAAGCTGACCGTGCGGGGCGCGGAGGTCGAGGTCGTCCCGCTGAGCGAGGACGCCCTCGACGGCATCGACGTGGCGATGTTCGCCGTCCCGGACGAGGTCGCCGCGCAGTGGGCGCCGGTCGCGGTGTCCAAGGGCGCGGTGGTCATCGACTCCTCGCGCGCGTTCCGGCGGGACCCGGACGTGCCGCTGGTCGTCCCCGAGATCAACGCGCACACGGCACGGGTGCGCCCGCGCGGCATTCTCGCCGGTCCCGGCTGCACCACCCTCGCGATGATCGTCGCGCTGGGTGCGCTGCACGCCGAGTACGGACTGAGCGAGCTGATCGTCTCCTCGTACCACGCCGCCTCCGCGGCCGGCCGGGCCGGCGCCGAGACGCTGCGGGCCCAGCTGTCCGCGGTGTCCGGTACGGACCTGGGAGCCACGCCCGGTGACGTACGCCGGGCCGTCGGCGACACCCTGGGGCCGTTCCCGGCGCCGCTCGCGCTCAACGTCGTGCCCTGGGCCGGCACGCTCCAGGAGGACGGCTGGTCCTCGGAGGAGCTCGACGTCCGGCACGAGTCCCGCAAGGTCCTCGGACTGCCGGACCTGCCGGTCGCCGCGACCTGCGTGCGGGTGCCGGTGATCACGACCCATTCGCTGACCGTCCACGCCCGTTTCGAGAACGAGGTCACGGTCGGCGGCGCCCACGAGATCCTGGCGGCGGCCCCCGGCGTCGTGCTGTGCGACGTCCCCGAGGAGGACGAGTACCCCACACCGTCCGACGTCGTCGGCACGGACCCCACCTGGGTCGGCCGCGTACGGCGCTCCCTGGACGATCCGCGGGCGCTGGAACTGTTCGTGTGCGGCGACAACCTCCGCAAGGGCGCGGCCCTCAACACGGCCCAGATCGGGGAGTTGGTGGCGGGGGAGCTGCGGGAGATGTCGGGGATGTCTGGGATGCGGGGGGCTCGGGCGGAGCGGGGCGCTCGGGGGGAGTGAGGCCCCGCGGGTGGGGTGCGGCCCGCGGGCGGCCTTGGGACTTGTGGGGTCTTTGGGCTCAAAGCTCGGCCCGGTGGGGTTGTTGGCCGGTCCGGTAGGTCCGGTAGGGGTTGTCGGTCAGCCCGGTGGGGGTCGTTACTCGGCTCTGTGGAGGGGTGACTTGGCGGGATTGGCCGTGGCGGGCCGACCGTCTGGGGGATACTTTGACGGACGTGTGAAGATCCTGTGAGCGAATCGCTGGTCCGTACCTCTTGATCTGGGCTGACGATCTGTTCGACCATTCGCTCCCCGCCACACTGCAACCGGCAGTTCGGCGGGGAGCGTCTTTGTGGCCATCCCGGAGGGTGGTCCGGGATGCCTGCGGGTCTGCACATGTGAGCCCTCGGGTGTCGGGGCGAACTCAATTGGATAAATGGGGCATTCGGGAAGAGCTGGTACGCATGAGGGCATTTGATGCATCGTCAAAAGCGGTGCCTTGCGCGTACAACCCTTATGGGGGGAAGCGTGTCCAACAGGCGTGGCAGAGGTACTCGGATTCACCATCGCCCCGGCGGGCGCGGCAGGCGCGGCAGTGCGTCCGCAGCGGCCCCGCGCAGTCGGGGGCATGCCAGTGATCGCGCCCTGGCCCACCACGCGTCCCGCGCAGATTCCTTCTCAGCGTGGGGACACTGACGACGCGATGGCCGTGGGCACCACAGTCGACCACCTCACCGAGACCTACCGCGCGCACTACCGCTCCCTGCTCGGTCTCGCCGCGCTGCTCCTCGACGACACCGCCTCCTGCGAGGACGTCGTACAGGAAGCCTTCATCCGGGTGCACTCCGCGCGCGGCCGGGTGCGCGACCCCGAGAAGACCCTCGCCTACCTCCGGCAGACGGTCGTCAACCTCTCGCGCTCCGCGCTGCGCCGCCGCATCCTCGGCCTCAAGCTGCTCTCCAAGCCGATGCCCGACATGGCCAGTGCGGAAGAGGGCGCGTACGACCTGCTGGAGCGGGACCAGCTGATCAAGGCGATGCGCGGGCTGCAGCGCCGCCAGCGCGAGGTGCTGGTGCTGCGCTATTTCGCCGATATGACCGAGGCGCAGGTGGCGCAGACGCTGGGCATATCGCTCGGCTCGGTCAAGGCGTACGGGTCGCGGGGCATCGCGGCGCTCCGCGTCGCGATGGAGGCTCCGGCATGAATGGCAACAGGTACGGCCGGTCCGGGCCGTTCGGCACGGGTTCTCCGGGGGGCGCGGCTGGGACGTGGGGTGCGGCTGGGCCGGTTGGTTCGGGCGGCTCAGGCGGTTCGATCGGTTCGATCGGTTCGATCGGTTCGATCGGTCCGGTTGGTCCGGTTGGTTCAGGCGGTGCTGAGGGTGGTCCGGGTGGCATGACCGGCGGGCGCGCGGTTCCGGGCTGGGCGTCGGGGTTTGCCGGGGTGGACGACGCCCCGTACCGCACGCGCGGCGCGTCGGGCCATGGGCCGCAAGGGCTGTACCTCGTACGCGAGGCGCAGGACGGCGGCCCGGGCGGCGGCCGGGACAGCGGTCAGCGTGGCGGGCAGGGCGGCGGCCGGAGTGGCGGTCGGAGTGGCTACGCGAGCCGCGAGACCCACGAGATCCACGCGATCCACGCGATCCACGCGATCCACGCGATCCACGAGAACGACGAGAACGACGAGAACCAGGGGCTTCGCGAGGGCCATGGGGCCCGCGAGACCTGCGGGAGCCGTGAAGCCCGCGAGAGTCATGAGTACGACCGTGGGGTGCGGGACCCTGAGACGCGGGCCCGTGAGGCTGAGGTGTCCGAGGAGACCCGGTCCCGTGGGGGCGAGCCCGGTGGGACCCGGTCCCGTAGTGGCGAGCCCGGTGAGACTCGTTCCCGTGGGGGCGAGCCCGGCGATACCCGTTCCCGTGGGGGCGTCCGCGACAACGATGCCCATGCCGGTGGGGCGTTCGACGGCTCGGTGTCCGCGGTTCCGGCCGCTGCCGGTTCTGCCTCCGCGGGCAGTGGTGACGACGGTGACGGGGACGACCACGGGCGCAGCCACCCCACCGGCGGCGGATTCGGTGGCGGCTTCGGCGACGAGGACGACCTGAGGCGCCTCCTGCAGTCCAGCGTCGACGGCCTCGAACCGTCCCCGGACGCCCTCGATCACCTGCGCCGCGCCGTACCTGCCCGCCGCCAGCGCCGTCGGCACGCCGTCGTCGGCGCGGCCGCCGCACTGCTGCTCGGCGGTACGTCGATCCCCGCCATGCTGCACGTCGCGAACCTCGCCGACGGCTCCCCCGACCGGCCCGCCAACGCCGCGAACAGCCAGCGCGCCCACGACGCCGACGGGGGTACGCACGGCGAGGGCACCGAGCAGGCCGGGCCGCGCCCGACCGACCAGGGCGGCGCCAGGCCGGGCGGCGGGCAACCCGCGGGCAAGGGCAAGACGAGGGAGAAGAACGGCACCGGCCACGGCCCGGGTGCCGGAACCCCCGCCCCCGACGAGACCATGGACGTCACCTCGCCGGTCTGCGGGCGTGATCAGCTCGGCCAGGGAACGAGCAAGGTCGGCCCGGCGGACGCCGACGGCCGCGTCTACGGTGCGTTCCGGGTGGTCAACACGTCCGCCATGCCCTGTTCCGTGCAGGGCGGCGGCACGGTCGTCGTGGCTTCCGCGCAGGGCTCCACGAATCCCGACCACATCCACGTGGTCGACCACACCTCAGGTGACGAGGCCACCGGTCTGCCCGATCCGGCCACCACCCCCGACCAGCTGGTGCTCAAGCCGGGCGAGGCGTACGAGGTGAAGTTCGCCTGGATCCCGCAGGCCGGCGGCGGCCCGACCGGGTGCGTCAACCCGGGGCCCTCGCCCACTCCCGACCCCTCCAAGGACCCGGGGCAGTCCCCGGACGCGGGGGCCACGACGGGCACGGACACCGGCGGTCAGGCGGGTGGCGACGACGGCGGTGCCGGCGGTGGCGGAGCCGCGTCCGGAGGGATCGTTCTCAGCCATACGCCGGAGGCCGGCGAGCCCGCCGCAACCGACGCCAAGATCGCCGACGCCTGCGCCGGAACGGTTTACCGCACGGAGGCGGTAGCGGCCGAGTAGAGGCCGAGTAGTGGCCGGGGTGGCGCAGAGGTCTGAGTACGTCGCTGTGGGGTGTGGCGTACCGGCGGTCCGGCGGCCCGTTGAGCGGGCGGCGAGCGGTCGGCGATGGGGCCGGTGAGGGGGCGGTGAGGCCTCGCGGTGCGGGCCCCGTACCGTTGATGGGGTGTACCGGTTCCTGCTGACCCCGCGGTGGTGGGGAATCAACGTCTTCGCCGTACTGGCGATTCCCTTCTGCATCTTCATGGGCAGCTGGCAGCTGAGCCGCTTCGAGGACCGCGTCGACACCCACCGGCAGCAGGAGGACCGTTCGGCCCAGGCGAAGGCCGCGGCCGCCCGGCCCCTCGACAGCCTGCTGCCCGTCGACAAGGTGACCTCCGGACGCCAGGCCAGCGCCCGCGGGCACTACGACACCGAGCACCAACTGCTCGTACCGGACCGCACGCTGAAGGACAAGCACGGCGAGCGGCAGGGCTTCTACGTCCTCACCCTCCTGCGCACGGACCACGGCAAGGCGCTCCCGGTCGTACGCGGCTGGCTGCCCGGTGACGCCGATGCGAAGGCCGACACGGCGAAGGTGCCCGCACCGCCCAAGGGCGAGGTCACCGTCACCGGCGCGCTGCAGGCCTCCGAGAACCAGGGCACCGACGGTGTCCAGGCGGGCGGCGGACTGCCGCACGGCCAGCTCGGCATGATCAGCGCGGCGTCGCTGGTCAACATCGCGCCGTACGACGTCTACGACGCCTGGATCACCCTGACCGACCCGCAGGCCCCGCTGCAGCCCGTCCCCCCGGCCGCCGCCGAGGGCAGCGGCCTGGACCTCAAGGCCTTCCAGAACCTCGGCTACACCGGCGAGTGGTTCGTCTTCGCCGGCTTCGTGGTCTTCATGTGGTTCCGCCTCTTCCGCCGCGATTCCGAAACCGCCAAGGACGCAGCCCTGGGCCTCCTCCCGGAGGCGGACGGGCGTGTGGGGGCGAACGGGTCGGCTGGGGAGGCAGACGCGCCAGTTGGGGAGGCAGACGCGCCGGTTGGGGCTCCGGATGCCTCGGCTGGGGTGGCGGACGGGCCCGTTGAGGCGGCGGATGTGCCGGCTGGTGCTTCGGATGTGGCGGCTGGGGCGGCGGGTGGGCTGACTGGCCAGGAGCGGGGCGGGGGTGCGGGGGTGGGGCGGGGCTGAGGGGGCGGAGGCTGCTCTACCCCCCCGGGGGCGCCCCCCCCCCCCCCCGCCCCCCCCCCGCCCCCCCCCCCCCCCCCCCCCCCCCCCCCCCCCCCCCCCCCCCCCGTATGCGGGGGGGGGGGGGGGGGGGGGGGGGGGGGGGGGGGGGGGGGGGGGGGGGGGGGGCCGGGGGGGGGGGGGGGGGGGGGGGGGGGGGGGGGGGCTGTGGGGGCGGAGGCTGCTCTCCCCCCGGGGGCCGCCCCCCCCGGCCCCCACCCCACCCCACCCCACCCCACTCCCCTCCCCGTCGCGGGCCCGCCCCCCTCAGCCTGCAATCGGTACCTGCAACGCCATTGCACCTGGTCAGAGGGTGTACGACCGTTGTAGCCGCAATGGAATCGGTGTGCCACGGTAGCCCCATGGCAGGCAACCGCACCCCCTCGCAACGACCTGGCCACCCCCACCCGCACAGCCATGACCACGCCCATCCCGCGCGTGCCGGTGACGGCCATGGCGAAGGTCCCGCCCACCCGGCGGACGGCCACGGCGACAGCAACCACGGCCACACCCACGGCCACACCCACGGCCACAGCCACACCCACGGCCATGCCCCTAGCCACTCCCACCCCAGCCTGACGTCCCCGCCCGGGCGCTGGGGGCGAGTGCGGCATCAGCTTGGGCATCTGCTCACCCCGCACAGCCATGCGGCGGCGGACAAGGTTGATGCCGCGATGGAGACCTCCCGGGAGGGCATGCGCACGCTGTGGCTCTCGCTCGGGATCCTCGGGGGGACCGGGCTGGTTCAGGCGGTCGTCGTCGCGCTGTCGGGCTCGGTGGCACTGCTCGGTGACACCCTGCACAACGCCGCGGACGCCCTGACCGCGGTGCCCCTCGGCATCGCCTTCGTGCTCGGCCGCCGTGCGGCGAACCGCCGTTACACCTACGGCTACGGCCGCGCCGAGGACCTCGCCGGTATCGCCATCGTTCTGACCATCGCCGCCTCCTCCCTCCTGGCCGCTTACGAGGCCGTTGACCGCTTGCTGCACCCCCGTGACGTGACCCATCTCGGGGCGGTGGCCGTGGCCGCCGTCGTCGGGTTCTTCGGTAACGAATGGGTGGCCCGCTACCGCATCCGTACCGGCCGCAAGATCGGCTCCGCGGCCCTGGTCGCCGACGGGCTGCACGCCCGCACCGACGGTTTCACCTCCCTCGCTGTCCTCCTCGGTGCCGGAGGCGCAGCTCTCGGCTGGCGCCTTGCCGACCCCCTCATCGGTCTGCTGATCACCGCCGCCATCCTGGTCGTCCTGCGCGACGCGGCCCGCGAGGTCTACCGGCGGCTGATGGACTCCGTCGAACCCGAGCTCCTCGACACCGCGGAGACCGCCCTGCGCACGGTGGCCGGGGTCCGTGGCGTGGGCCAGGTCCGCATGCGCTGGATCGGTCACACGCTGCGTGCCGAGGCCGACATCGTCGTCGACTCCCAGCTGACCGTGGTGCAGGCCCACGCCCTCGCCGTCGCCGCCGAGCACGCACTCATCCACGCCGTCCCCCGGCTCACCGCCGCGACCGTCCACACGGATCACACGACCGAGGGCACCGGGATCGCCGATCCGCATGCCGCCCTCGCTCATCACGCGGTGGCCTGAGCCGTGCTCTTCTGTTCTCCTTTCGGGTAGATCACTCCTCTTTCTGGCGTCTTGCTTTCCGTCTTATTTGCTTGCGGCCTGGCTGGGGCGGCCTGGCGGCCCGGCGTTCTTGCTTTCCTGCCTTGTTGCCTTCGGGTGTCTGCCGGTCAGGCGGTCTGCCGGTCTGGCGGTCTGGCGGTCTGCCGGTCAGGCGGTCTGGCGCCGGGCGGTCAGGTAGCGCTGGGTGAAGTCGAGTTCCAGGCGGACCTGCTTGATGCGTTCCTCGACGACGAGGGAGCCGTGGCCCGCGTCGTAGCGGTAGACCTCGTGCGGGTGGCTGCGCTGTTCCAGGCGCTGGACGTAGTTCTCCACCTGCCGGATCGGGCAGCGCGGGTCGTTGACGCCGGCGGAGATGTAGACCGGGGCCCGCACCGCGTCCACGTACGTCAGGGGGGACGAGGCCTCGAAGCGCTCCGGGACCTCCTCGGGGGTGCCGCCCAGGAGGGTGCGGTCCATGGCCTTGAGGGCTTCCATCTCGTCGTTGTAGGCCGTGACGTAGTCCGCCACCGGTACTGCCGCGAGGCCCAGTGCCCAGGCCTCCGGCTGGGTGCCGAGTCCGAGCAGTGTGAGGTAGCCGCCCCAGGAGCCGCCGGCCAGGACCAGCTGCTCCGGGTCCGCCAGGCCGGAGTCGACCGCCCACTCGCGCACCGCGGAGATGTCCTCGAGCTCGATCAGCCCGACGCGGTGCTTGAGTGCGTCCGTCCAGGCGCGGCCGTATCCCGTCGAGCCGCGGTAGTTGACGCGGACGACCGCGAAGCCGTGGTCGACCCACGCCGCCGGGGACGAGGCGAAGGAGTCGCTGTCGTGCCAGGTCGGGCCGCCGTGGATGTCGAACACCGTCGGGAAGGGGCCGTCACCGGCAGGCTGCTGCACCAGTGCGTGGATACGGCCGCCGGGGCCTTCCACCCAGACGTCGCGCACCGGCACCGACCCGGGCGCCTTCATGCCGGGCGGGTCCAGCACGACCGCACCGCTCGTCGAGCGCACCTCCGGGGGCTGCGCGGCCGACGACCACAGGAACTCGACCGTTCCGTCCGGCCGTGCCGTCGAGCCCGAGACCGTGCCGGCCGGGGTCTCGACGCGGGCCAGTATCGCGCCCGTCGGCTCCTCTCCGAGGTCGTACCGCCACAGCTCGCTCCGGGCCTGGTACTCGTGCTCCACGAGGAGTGCCGAGCCGTCCGGGTACCAGTCGGCGCCGACGTCTCCCGGGAGGTCGATCTCCAGGGCCGTCTCCTTGCCGGTCAGCGGGTCCCAGATCATCGGCTCCCAGCGGCCCCGGCGCTGGTGCCCGACCAGCAGCCGGGAGTCACCGTCCACCGGTGCGAAGCCCAGCACCGACAGGCCCAGCTCCTCGGTGCCGCCGTTGGTGTCGTCCAGCTCGGCGACCGTGGAGCCGTCGGGCCGGACGACGCGGATCGCGGAGTGCATCGCGTCGCCGTGCTCGGTGTGCTCGATGGCGATCAGGGAGCCGTCGTGCGCGAGATCGCCGACGCCCGCCGACTCGCGGTGGCGGTAGATCTCCGCCGGGGGCTCTCCCGGGCGTACGACGTGGATCGTCGAGCCGTCGTCGTCCGTGGAGCGGCCGACGATCGCGGTGCCGTCGCGGCCGATGGCCAGCCCGCCCGGATAGGAGGGGGCGAGCCCGGGGGTGGCCGGCTCGTCCGGGCCGCCGGCGAACGGCTGCCGCATCCAGACGCCGAACTCGTCCCCGTCGGTGTCCGAGAACCACCAGATCCATTCGCCGTCCGGCGAGAGCGTCCCGTCCGTCGTGCCGTTCGGCCGGTCCGTGGCCTGCCGCTGGGCACCGGTCGCCCGGTCCCAGGCGTACAGCTCGAAGGTGCCGGTGGCGTTCGAGACGAACAGCGAGCGGTCCGGGGCGTCCTCGGCCCAGTCCGGCAGCCCGATCCGCGGGGCGCGGAAGCGCTTCTCCCAGTGGGGCATGTCCGCGGTGTCCGTGGGAGGCAGGTCAGCGGTGTCCGTCATCGGCGAGCCGGCCGGGTCAGGTGTCGACGCTCCCGGGCCCGTTATGGGGTCGGCCGAGCCCGTCTGCGTCCCGGAGGAGCGGTCGGAGCGGTCGGGGTCGGCCGAGGAAGGGGTCGGGGCGGGGGAGCGGTCGGGGCCTGCGGTCGTCTCGTCAGTCATGGGCCCATTCTGCGCCCGGCGCTCGAAATGCGTCGGTGAGGGCCACAACCCTGTGGATAACTTCGCGATATGCGAAGACATACCGGTCCCGACGACTGGCGGGAGACCCATCGCGTGAGGTGGGACGGGCGGGTGGCCATCCACAGCGCGAGCGATTTTTATGACCAGGAGTGCTTCGCGACGAGTGAGGCGGCGGCGTCGGCCCAGCGCGTCAGGTCCGGGCCGTAGCCGAGTTCGGCGGCGAGCTCGCGGGCGGCCTCCACGGCCGGTTCGGAGAAGTCCAGGCCGACGACGCGGGCGGCGCCGCGGTGCGCCCGGGAAAGCAGGCCCCGGCCCCGGCGGTTTCAGCCGTGACGCCTCGGCCGACGAAGTACCCGGTACGTACACGGACTTCGAGGCGACGACGGCTACTGCCACTTTCCCGGGGACCGCCCCCCGTGCCCCTCCTGTACTCGCTTCGGGCCGGTCGTCCTCGTGGAGGTGCGTTCCTTCCGGCCCGTCGGCGCGGGCCCCGGGGGCGGTGCCGTTCGGCCGTACCGCCCCGACTAGTGTGTCGGACCGGTCCCGGCCGGTCAGACGGCAACGACGGGCACCGACGCACAACGTCGCAGGAAACACAGAGCACCGCAGAAACACCGCAGAACATTGCAGGATGACGCGGAACATCGCAGAACAACGGGGGATTTGCCGTGCGGAAGCCGATACGTATCGCGGGTGCCGCGGGTCTCAGCGCGCTCATGCTGCTGGCCGTGGGATGTGGCGGGCCCGGTAACGGCAAGGCGGCGCCGGGGCCGTCGGAGGCCGTGACGCCCGCCAAGCCGCTGCCGATGAAGGCCACGCCCCGTCAGGCCACCTGGACCGACTCCGACGACAAGGCGCACCCGCTGCGGATCACCCCGACGCGGCTGGCCCGCGGCTCGGACTCCGACCTCTCGCACATCCGGCTGGACGACGACCTGAAGGGGAAGGTGCCGTACTACCTCACCTTCTCCTACACGAACACCGGCAAGAAGACGGTGAAGGACCTGTCCCCGGAGCGGAACTTCTCCGTCAACGGGGCCGACGGCCAGCCCGCCCAGCCGGTCTCGCTGTTCCAGTCCAACCCGTTGGCCACCAGCTCCGGCTTGCCGCCGGAGTGCCGTGAGGGCGGCACGTCGCAGCTGGCGGCCGGCGCCTCGGCCGCGATCTGCCAGATCTACATGCTGCCCAAGGGACAGCCGCCGACGACCGTCTCCTACAAGGACGACGGGGGTGACACCCTTATCTGGAAGGTGGGTGAGGGCGGCGCCGCGGGCGGTTCGTCCGACGGGATCCTGCCGGCGGGCAAGCCGGCCGACGGGGTCACGGAAGACAGCAACAAGCGGCCCGTCTCGCTGCGGATCACCCCGAAGGGCGTGCGTGTCGGCTCCCTCGCCGACCTGAGCCGCTTCGACCTGGACGCGGATCAGAAGAAGATGGTCCCGTACTACGTGACCATGCAGTACCGGAACAGCGGCAAGTACGACCTGCTGCCCAGCATGAGCGACGGGGTGACGCTGCAGACCGCGGCCGGCCAGACCGTGCAGAAGCTGACGCTGATCGACATCGGCGGCCCCGGCGTCAGCCAGTGCCCGGAGGCCGTCCCCAACAAGATGGTGAAGCCGAACGGCATGGTCACCGAGTGCTCCATCCACCTGCTGCCGAAGGGCGACGCGCCGAAAGCAGTGATCTTCAGCGGTGAGGGAGAGGGCTCGCACCAGGTCACCTGGCGGGTCTCGGTGGCCGGCAAGTAGCGCTACGCAGCGGAACGCGAACCGGAACGCGAACCGGAATACCAACCGGAGTACCGACCGACATACGAGCTGAGAGAGGTGGCGGGGCGGCCGGCCGGCCCGCCACCTCCGGGGTGCGGTTCCGCCCCCCGCCCCGGTTCGTCCGCGAATCTCAGTTCAACCGCATTGGCAAGGACACCAGCCGCCAACTGCCCGGGACCTGCGCACGTTCCAGGTGTTCCGGTTCGACGGCCAATGAGATGTCGGGGAAGCGTGCGAGCAGCTTCCCGAGGGCGACCTCGCCCTCCTGTTTGGCCAGCGTGGCGCCGAGGCAGTAATGCGGTCCGTGGCCGAACCCCACGTGGTTCTCGGCGTGGCCCGCGGGATGGCGGGTCAGATCGAGGCGTTCCGGGTCGGTGTAGTGGCGGGGATCGTGGTTCGCCGACACCAGGATGAGCTGCACGGCGTCGCCCCTGCGGATCCGGGTGCCGGCGAGCTCGACGTCCTCGGTGGCGTACCGCAGTTGCGTCAGGTGCACCGGTCCGCACCACCGCATCAGCTCGTGTACGGCCCGCGGGAGCAGGGCCGGGTCGTCCTTGAGGAGGCGCAGTTGGCCGGGATGGGTGAGCAGTGCCGCCGTGCCGTTGCCTATCAGGTGGGCGGTGGTCTCGTGACCGGCCAGGACGAGGGTGAGGACCATGGTCACCATCTCGACGTCACTCAGCCGGCCGCCGTCGTCGTCATGGGTGCGGATCAGCTCGCTGAGCAGGTCGTCGGTGAGCGCGCCGCGCCGTTCCCGGATCAGCTCGTGGATGTGGTCGATCATCGCGGGGAACGAGACGCTGAGCCGGTCCGGGTGGAGTGAGACGAGGTCGGCACCCCATTGACGCCATTGCGGACGGTCGGCTTCCGGTATGCCGACCAGTTCACAGATGACCGTGATGGGCAGCGGGTACGCGAAGTGCTGGATCAGGTCGACGACGCCGTCCTCGGCGTGCTCGGGAAGCCGGTCCAGCAGGGCGTCCGTGATCTCCTCGACGCGCGGCCGCAGGTTGGTGATCTTGCGTGCGGTGAACGCCCGGGTGACGAGCCGGCGCAGCCGGGTGTGGTCCGGGGCGTCGTTGTTGAGGATCGAGCCGAGCAGGTAGACCCGAAGGTGCTCGGGGAAGCCGAGCATGTCCAACAGCCGCACCGTGGGCGAGTCCTCGGGCCTGGTGCCCAGAGAGGAGGCGACCGGATTGTTCGCGAACCGCGGGTCGCGCAGGACCTGCCGGACCTCCTCGAAACGGGTCACGAACCATGCGGGCGAGTCGTCCATGAACCGGCCGCGGACCACCGGCCCCTGCTCGCGCAGCGCCCCGTATCCGCCGTAGGGGTCGCTGATCAGCGCGGGGTCCATCAGCTGTGGCTCGCCCGGGTGTTTCCCGGCGTGCGCGGTGAGCGGGGAGCGGGGTAATGCCGACATCTTTCGTTCTCCTCCGGTCGGGAGTGGGTGAGGCGGCTGAGGTCGGTCACCGGCCGCCGTCTCCGGCCACCACCGCGCCCGCGGCGGCGACGCGTCTGCCGCTGGGTCTCAGCGGCGCACCTGGCGGTTGATCTCACGGGCAGCGAGGTCCGCCAACTGCTCGTAGAGGGGGATGACTTTGGTAGCGGCCGCCGTGGCGGCGCGGTGTGCGTGGTCGGGGGCGGTTTCGAGTGTGCTCCGGACCGTTCGGGCCAGGATCTCGGCACGCGTTTCCGGGGTGTCCGGGGCCCGCTCGTCGAGCAGCGTCTCGGCGGTGAAGAACCCGGTGGCGATTGCCAGCAGCGCGTACTGCTGGTGGCGGACCTCCATGTCGGTGCGCACCAGACCGTGTGCGCGCAGCACCTCGAGATGGCGCCGCAGGGTCCGGTCGGCCTCGACGATCAGCTCCGCGCACTCCTTCTTGGCGTGGTCGTTGAGCCGGCCGAGGATGTCGGAGTCGTCGGTGTACAGGGCGCGCAGCACGGGCTCGTCCAGGAAATCCTGGAAGCGCTCCCGCATCATCCGGCTCGGCAGGACCTCCAGCGGATCGGCGCGGAGCCGCGCCACGTGCCGTTGCTGGCTGCGGGCCTGCGCCTTCAGCATGACGGCCAGGAGCAGTGCGTCCTTGGTCCTCCAGTGCAGGTAGACCGTTCCCTTGCCCACCTTGGCGCGCCGGGCGATCTCCTCGATCGTCACCCGCGCGTACCCCCAGGCGAGCAGCAACTCCCCGGCCGCCTCCAGGATCCGCTCGCCGCGCTCCGCCCGCTCCACGACTACTTCCCCCTCCCCCGCACCCGATCGGCTCTGCGCCTGCCCCCGGAGCCCGGCTGCTGATCGCTGACCGTGACCCCGTGACCAGATCTGAAATCCGGTCACAAAAACCAGGTTAGGTACGGCGGTGCGGCCCCCGTAAGGCACTTTCCGGACAGGGGAGGAGGGCTGGGCGATGAGGGTTGGGGGATGGGGGATGGAGGATGGCCGGTTGGGGTGGGGGATACGGGGTGGGGGCTGGACGGGCACGAGGAGCCGAGCGCGTCGCCAGGCCGGCCCCCCGCGACTCGCGTCGAGCCGAGTATCGCTACAGGAACAGGCCCAAAGCCTCGTCGAGCGACCAGCTCTGCCAGCTCATCGCCGGAAGGCCGGCGACCGAGATCAGCGCCATCATCAGGTTCTGGCCCTGTTCCGCCCAGTCGTGGATCATCAGCGCCAGGTAGATCAGATTGAGCACGGCGCCCGCGACCAGGGCTATCGGCGTGAGGAAGCCCGTGACCAGGCCGAGGCCGAGGGCGAGTTCGGCGTGGGCGACGAGGTGCGCCATCAGGCGGGGGTGCGGCTTCACGAAGCGGTCGAAGCCCGTGCGGACGACCGGCCACCGGTGTTCGGCCGCGATGCCGGCCGCCCAGTTGATGCCACCGCCGGCGAACCAGGTCTTCTTGTCCTTGTGCCGCCAGCTCTCCAGCCACCACAGCCCGAGGCCGATCCGGAGGACCGCGAACCACTCGGCGCCGCTGAGCCAGAACGTGTGCATGGCCATGTCCCTGTCGCCTCTCGATTCGTCCGCAACGGAAAGCGCGAGCTGATGGTGTGTCAGATCAGTTCGGCGTGTGCAAGTTCAGCGGGCGACGGCTCATCCCGCAAGGGGTGCGGCGCGGGCCGTGAGGGTCGGCCGTTCCCGCGGGGCGATTGCCGGGCGGGGAGTTGCCGGGCGTGCCTTGTCGTCGCGAGGGGGAGGTCATAGCCTCGGAACTGATGGGTCGTCAGATTCGGGGCCCGTAGTGACTCACCGGCGGGCAGTTGGGGGTACAGCGTGATCAGCAACGAGAGCGGCACGGCGGAGCTTCCCAAGGTCATCAGCGTGGACGATCACGTGATCGAGCCGGCGCACCTCTTCGAGACCTGGCTCCCGAAGAAGTACCAGGACAGGGGGCCGAAGCCGTTCACCGCGGGCATCGGGGAGCTGGCGTACGTGGGCGGGAAGTACCGGTTCACCACGGACCCGGACGGTCAGATCACGGACTGGTGGGAGTACGACGGGCAGATCTTCCCGTACAAGCGCATCATCGCGGCCGTGGGGTTCTCCCGGGACGAGATGACGCTGGACGGGATCACCCGGGAGCAGATGCGGCGCGGCTGCTGGGACCCCAAGGCGCGGCTCGCGGACATGGACCTCAATCACGTGGAGGCGTCGCTCTGCTTCCCGACGTTCCCGCGCTTCTGCGGCCAGACCTTCGCCGAGGCGCAGGACAAGGAGGTCGGGCTCGCCTGCGTCCGGGCGTACAACGACTGGATGGTGGAGGAGTGGTGCGGGGACAGCGGCGGCCGGCTGATTCCGCTGTGCCTCATCCCGTTGTGGGACATCGACCTGGCGGTCGCGGAGATCCGGCGCAATGCCGCCCGCGGGGTGCGGGCGGTGACCTTCAGCGAGATCCCCACCTATCTGGGGCTGCCGTCGATCCACTCCGGGTACTGGGACCCGTTCTTCGCGGCGTGCGAGGAGACCGGGACGGTGGTGAACATGCACATCGGGTCGTCGTCGCAGATGCCGGCGGCCTCACCGGACGCCCCGCCCGCCGTCCAGGCCGCGCTCTCCTTCAACAACGCGATGGCGTCGATGATGGACTTCCTGTTCAGCGGCGTGCTGGTGAAGTTCCCGCGGCTGAAACTCGCGTACAGCGAGGGCCAGATGGGCTGGATCCCGTACGCCCTGGAGCGCGCCGACGACGTCTGGGAGGAGCACCGGGCCTGGGGCGGGGTGAAGGACCTGATCCCCGAACCGCCCTCGTCGTACTACTACCGGCAGGTCTTCTGCTGCTTCTTCCGGGACAAGCACGGGGTCGAGGCGATCGAGACGGTGGGGGTCGACAACGCGACGTTCGAGACCGATTACCCCCACGTCGACTCGACCTGGCCGCACACGAAGCAGGTGGCGGCCGAACACATGGCGGGGCTGCCGGACGAGGTGACGTACAAGCTCTTGCGCGGGAACGCGATCCGGATGCTGGAGCTTCCCTTCGACCAGGGGTGAGGGCGCGTTCCGGGGCGTTCCGGGGTGGTCCGGGGTGTTCCGGAGGGGCGCGGTCCGGCACCGCCTTGCGGTGCCGGACAGGTGGGGAGGGGAGGGGACGAGGGCCTACGTCCAGCCGGCGGCCGTGGCGGCGGCGACGGCGTCGGCCTCGGCCGCCTCCGCTTCGGCGTTCAGCGGGGCACTGGCACCCAGGCTGTCCCGCCCGGCGGCCCTGCCCGCCGCCAGGGATGCCTTGACGGCGGCGTCGTACGCGGCGTCGCAGAGCTGGTTGACGCCGTGGGAACGGGCTATCTGGGCGGCGAGGACGGCGGCCGCGGCCGCGTTGCGTGCGTGCCGGGCGTCCGCGGCGGGGTCCGGGCTGCCCGCGGTCAGCGCGGCGACGGCGTCGGCGGACAGACGGAGGGCATTGGCGGCCTTCGCGGAGGCCGCCGCCGGCACGGCCACCACGGAGCCGGGGTCGGCCGCGAAACCGGCGAAGCGGCAGGCGCCGGCCGTACGGGCGGAAGCGCTTCGGGCGCGGGCGGTGTGCCGCTCCCTGAGGGTGTCCTGCGAGGTGTTCCTCCGGCGTTGCTCGTCTCCACGGAGCTCGGTCATGGCGGTCTCCTTGCCTGCATCGGCTGTCGTCGTCGGCCGCGGTACGGCGTCCGCCGGGGCCGGCCAACGGGTGCCGCGCAGGGTGGCACGCCGGGCATCAACAGGCCAGAGACGCGGCTGCGGAACCGCTGCACGATCTCCTCATCTCGCCGTCATGGCCCCTCAGCCGCCGGCCGCCAGCGAACGGCTCTCGGCCATCGCCCCTCAGTCGTCGACCCTCAGCCATCGCCCCCCAGCCGTCGACCCTCAGCCATCGGCCCCGGGATAGCGCCAGTTGACGTGCGCGAGGGCGCGTGCCCGGGCCTCGGCGATCGCCATCCGTGCATGGCGCTCCGCGGTGTCCGTGTGGGAAGGCTGGCTGGTCGCCTGGCCCGGCCACTTGCGGTACAGCAGGCCCACCTCCGAGGAGAACCAGCCACGGCTGGTGGCGTTCAGGGCGAGCAGCAGACCGGTGTCCTCCGAGGCGGGGAGGGCCATCCAGCCGCCGAGGGCGAGGAGCAGGTCGCGGCGCACGAAGAGGGTGGCCGGGTGGACCTGGGCGCGGAAGTCGTTCGCCTTCCAGAAGTCGAGGACGGCGCCGCGCTCGATCGGCCCCGTTTCCGGGTCGCCCGGGAAACCGGCGGTCGAGCCGTCGGGCAGCAGGTCGAGGGCGCGGGACGTCGCCCAGCCGAGGCCGCGGTCAGCCTCCAGGGCGGCCAGGTCGCGGGCGAGCCCGCCGGGCGCCAACTGGTCGTCGGCGTCCAGGACCTTGAGGTACTCACCCTCGGCATGGGCCAGCGCGAGCGTGCGGGCGACACCGGGGCCGCCGGCCCGCCCCTGGCGGAAGGTCACCCGCGTGTCGTCGGGGACATACGGGGCGACGCCGTCGGTGTGGCCGTCCTCCTGGACGACCCAGTGCCACTCCCATCCTTCGGAAAGTTCCTGTTCCCGGAGGGACTTGTACGCCTCCGGGAGGAAAGGGGCCGAGGGGGCGTGGACGGCCGTGACGATGATGATGCGCCGGCGCACGGCACTCACCACCTTTCCAGGGGAGTGGTGAACAGCATTTCCGTGCGGTCGCCGGGCAGGACGACGTGCGAGACGTCAACGGCCCGGTCCTGGATGTCGATCGACGTCTTGCGGAGTACGAGGACCGAGGTGCCGGGCGGGAGTTCCAGCTCCGCCGCTTCCTCGGGCGTCGGCGGGCGGGCGGTGACCCGCTCCTCGATGCGGTCGACCTCGATGCCGACCGTGCAGAGCTGGGCCTGCGAGCCGCCCGGCCACGGCTCGTTGGCCGGGTCGAGCAGATCCGGGTTCGCCGCGATCAGGTCGTGGACGAGGTAGGACGTCACCAGGCTGAAGGGGGCGCTCTCGGCCGCGCAACGCGTCCGGTAGGAGCGGGCGAGGAGCGGGGTGCCCTCGGGGAGGCCGAATGCCGCCGCGAGGTCCTGGTCCGCCGTGGTCTCGCGGTAGGCGGCATGGAAGATCAGGTCGTCGACCTGCAGGCCGGTCTCGTGCTCGGTCGCGCCGGTCCGGGCCCGCTCCTCCAGGGGGCGGCGGGCGCGGTTCTTCTCCCACTGGTGGCGAAGATTGGTGCGTACGGTCGTGGTGCGGGCGCGCCGGACGAAATTGCCGCGCCCGTGCTGCTTCTCGATCAGGCCCTCGTCGCGCAGCACCCGGAGCGCGTCCCGGACGGTCGGCACGCTGCGTCTGAACTCTTCGGCGAGCTTCGACTCGGCGGGCAGGCGGTCCCCGGGCCTCAGCCGGCCTGCGCGGATGGACCACCGAAGCTGGTCGGCGATCTGCTCGTACGCCACTGCCATCGCCTCTCACCGTCCCGTCGTTCGGTGCTCTGTTGCTCAGGTGCTGAGGTGCCTCGGTCGGCGGGTCGATCGCGGCCGGGCGGCCGGACAACACCAGGTTACGACTCATAAAGAGGTGTTGACGAGTTGAGGAGAGGGCGAGCCGGGAAACCGGGATGAACAGGCATGAATCGGTAACAGTGGGCATGAAAGCGCCCGATCGCTGGCGACGGGGGATGCACCAGCGATCGGGCTGCCGCCAAGAGTAGCAAGGCTGTCAGCACGACGGGAGTCAACTGCTTAACCCGGACCCTTAGTTGTGATCGGAGTCACGTAGGTCCAGGTCGTCGTAAGCCCAGGTAGTCGTCACGCGCCGCACGGTGGCTCGTACGAGAGGTGGGGCAGGTACTCGCGCCATTTCTCCGGTGTCAGGACGCCCCGTGTGGTCGAGCAGATGCGGCGGATCGCCGGGTCGGGGTCCAGGCTCCACAGCCGGACGGTGCCGGCGCCGCTCGACACCGCGAGCAGGTGGCTCTTGGGGCCGAACGACAGGAAATTGCCCGTTTTGGCGTTGGGGCTGGTCGCCTGGCCGATGGGCGTGGCCCGGGAAGGGAACGAGACGTTCCAGAACCGGATCGAGTTGTCGTCGCCGCCGCTCGCCAGGGTCCGGCCGTCCGGGTGGAACGTCAGCGAGACGACCGCTTCGGTGTGGCCGGTGAGCGGCGGGCCCAGCGGTGTCGTCCTGCGGGGGTCCGTGACGTTCCACAGCCGGACGGTGTCGTCGTCGCCGCCGCTGGCCAGCGTACGGCCGTCCGGACTGTAGGCGAGCACGTTGACGGGGCCGAGGTGCCCCCGGAGAGGGGCGCCGGACCGGGCGGGGTGACGCGGGTCGGACACGTCCCACAGCCGTATGGTGCCGTCCGCGCTGCCGCTGGCGAGCGTACGGGCGTCCGGACTGAAGGCGAGGGAGTTGATGAAGCCCTTGTGGCCGGTGAGCGGGGGGCCGAACGGAACCACATGGGAGGGGTCGCCGACGTTCCACAACTGGACGGTGCGGTCGTCGTAGGCGGTGGCCATGGTGCGGCCGTCGGGACTGTAGGCCAGTGAGTCGGGGCCCGCGAAGCGGGTGTGCAGGGTGAGGGGCGGCCCGGCCGGGACCGGGCGGGCCGGATCGGTGACGTTCCACAGGTACACCGTCCGGTGCCCGGTCCGTACGACAAGGGTGCGGCCGTCGGGGGAGAACGCCATCGAGCGGTGGTAGCCGTCCGCGCGCATGAACGGTCTGCTCAGGGGCACGGGCCGGCCGCGGGTGTGCACGTTCCACAGCCGGACCCGGCCGTCCCGCGCGGCCGTGGCGAGCACCCGCCCGTCCGGCCGGAACGTCCCGTTCCGGCCGATCATGTCCGAGGCCGGTATCGACCACAGGCGGGCCTTGCTGTCACCGCTGCCGGTGGCGAGGGTCCGGCCGTCGGGGCTGAAGCCGAGGGCGTACATCTCGCCGCTGCTGCCCGCGAGCGGCTCGCCGACCTGTGACGGGTACGCCGGATCACTGACGTTCCACAGGCTCGCCGTGCTGTCCGCGCTGGCCGCGGCGAGCATCCCGCCGCCGGGGCTGAAGGCGACGGACCAGATGGGACCGGTGTGGCCGGTGAGCGGGGAGCCGATCGGCTCGGCGTGCTCCGGGTCGGACACGTCCCACAGCCGGATGGTGTCGTCCGCGCTGCCGCTCGCGAGGGTCCGGCCGTCCGGGCTGAAGGCCACGGAGTGGACCAGGTCCGTGTGGCCGGTGAGCACCCTGTCGATCGGCTTGGGGTGCCGCGGATCGGACACCCCCCACAGCCGGATGGTCTCGTCGTCGCTGCCCGCCGCGAGCGTCCGCCCGTCGGGGCTGAACGCGACGGAGCGTACGGCGGAGGTGTGGCCGGTCAGCGTGGCGAGCGCCTTCGGGCGGCGCGGGTCGGCCACGTCCCACAGGCGGACCGTGTGGTCGTCGCCGACGGAGGCCAGGGTGTGGCCGTCCGGGCTGAAGGCGACCAGGTAGATCGTGCCCTGGTGGCCGGCCAGCGGCGGGCCGAGCCGGGACGGGTGACGGGGGTCGGTCACGTCCCACAGCCGGATCGTGCCGTCGTCACCGGCGCTGGCGAGGGTGTGCCCGTCCGGGCCGAAGACCGCGCTGCTCACCCAACTCGTGTGTCCGGTCAGCGGCTTGCCGAGCGGCTCGGGGCGGCCCCGGTCGCGCACGTCCCACAACCGGACGGTCCGGTCGTAGCCGGCGGTGGCCAGGGTCCGCCCGTCGGGGCTGAACGAGGTGAGGTAGACGGCGCCGGTGTGGCCCCGGAGCGGGGTGGCCAGCGGGGCGTTCACGATGGAGAGCAGCCGGTTGTTCGCGCCCTCGTCGTGGGGCCGCAGATGGTGCGCCACCAGGTCGAGTTGGGCCGAGAGGGACGGGTCCGTGTACTGGGCGCGATCGGCTTCGGTGAGCACCTGCTGGAACAGCGAGTCGTCCCGCTGCTGCCACGCCACCACCGCCGAACCGAGAGCCAGCATCGCCATGACGACCAGGGCCGCCACCGCGCCACGGCTGAGCCACACCGTGCGCCGGCGCAGCCGCACCGCGGCGGCCAGGAACTCCACCGCACTGCGGGTCAGGAACGTGTCACCGGCGGACGCCGCCCAGCTGCGGGCCTGCTCCAGCCGGGAACCCCGGTAGAGGAGCGACGTGTCGCGGTTCGAGCCCTCCCAGGCCCGGCCGTCCTCCTCCAGGCGCTGGCGCAGCAGATTGCCGTTGCGGTCCTCGTCGATCCAGTCGCGCAGCCGGGGCCAGGCGTGCAGCAGCGCCTCATGGGTGATCTCCACGGCCTCCGCGTCGAGCGTCACCAGCCGGGCGTGCACCAGCACTTCGAGCGATTCCTCCGTTTTGTGTGGATCGGTCGACTCGTCCGCCAGTTGACGCCGCGTTCCCCGCCTACGGGTGGCCTGGGTGTCCTCGCCCAGCCGGACGAGCCTGAGGAGGAGCAGCCGTGCGGCCGTGCGTGCCGTCGGGTCGAGACCGGACCAGGCCCGCTCGGCGGTCGCTGCCACCGCGCCCTGGATGCCGCCCGCCGCGCGGTAGCCGGCCAGCGTCAGCCGTCCCGCCTTCCGCCGCTGCCAGGTGGCGAGCAGGGCGTGCGAGAGCAACGGCAGGACCCCCGCGTCGTGCGCACCGTCGGGGCCGTCGGCGCTCACCTCGCGGACGATCAGTTCCGCCAGCCCCGGTTCGAGTTCCAGCCCCACCGCCTTGGCGGGACCGGTCACCGCCTCCCGCAGCTCCGCGCTGGTCAGCGGGCCGAGCACCATGTGCCGGTGCTGCAACGCATCGGCCAGTTCGGGATATCCGAGACATTTCTCGTAGAAGTCGGCGCGTATGCCGATGATGACGAGCGCGGGGGCCGGGTCGCCGGAGCGTGGCGGTCCCCCCTGTTCGGGCGAAGCCGGGAACTCGGGGGAGGGCGTGCACGCGGCGTGGAGGAGCTGGATGAACGTCCGCCGCGCCGCCTCGTCGGAACAGAGGGTGAACGCCTCCTCGAACTGGTCCACGATCACCACCGGCCGAGCAGCACCCACCGCCCCACGCCCCGCCCAGCCCGAAACGGCCTCCCGCACTGCGTGCGCGAAGCGGGGGGTGCCGGGGGTGGGTGGGGGGTTGGGGGGCTTGGGGGTTCGAGGGGATGCCGGGGTGTCGGACTTGGTCTGAGTGAGGGGATTTACCCCGGTGTTGGGCACCGTCGCCGCGGGCTCGGTGGCCGTCGGCTCGGTGGGCGCGGGCTCGGTGGCCGCGCGCTCCGGCGCGATGGGGACGACGTTGGGCGTGCCGGTGGGGGTGCCGGTGGGGACAACGTCGGCGAGCTCGGGAATCCGGCGGATCAGCTCGCCGATCGGATCACTCCCCGGCACGAGCTGCAGCACCTCCCGCGCCCCACCGCCCGTGTCGTCGTCCCGCCCGCCGCCCCGCAACGCAGGCAACAGCCCGGCGTTGAGCAACGACGACTTTCCGGCCCCCGAGGCGCCCACGAGCATCACCAGGCCACCCGTCCGCTCCGCCGCACGGAGCTGGGCGACGAGGGCCTCCGTGCTCCGCTCCCGGCCGAAGAACCACCGGGTGTCCTCGGGACGGTACGACGCCAGCCCGCGGTACGGGCACACACCGGGTACGGGCGCGGCCTCGTCCGGGGGGCGTTCCTCCTCCTGCGCGGACGCCACGGCACGGTCGCCGACCGCCCGCTCCCACAGACGCTGCCACTGGGCCAGGTCGTACAGGCCCGTGGAGACCGGCACCGGCCGCAAGCGCCGGGCCTGAGGGATCAGCACCTGCAACACCGCTGCGAGGGCGGCGAACTGCGCGGGCACGTTCTTGGCCCGCCGCCAGTCGCTGATCCGCTGTACGGACACCCTGACCGGCCGCCCTCGCTCGTCGACCCGCTGCAGCCGGACGACCGCCTCGGCCACCTTCTTGAGGGGAGGGTTGCCGGCCTCCTTGTACAGCAGCGCGAGACGCTCGGCGAAGGCTGAGCGTGCCCCTGAGTCGGAACTCAAGGTCTCCACTCCTTACTTCCCCCGCGGCTGGACATCCGGACCGGAAAACTCACCTTAGCGGGCTGACCTGTGGTTAAGCCCCCGGCCCGACTCCGGAATCTCCTCGCCGGGACGCACGACTGGCAGTATCACGAGCCAACGGCGCAGCACCCGGGCCTTGCCCGGCCAGGCAAGCCCGGCCCTCCGGAGCAACAACTCCTGACGCCTGTTCCCGGCCACCGCCCGCCGGAATCACCAACCGGTGGTGACTGCCGATGGAGCCAGCGGGACGCCTCAGCACGAGGCCCCAAGGACGCGAGGAGCCGGCCCGGCCCGGACTGCCGCCGCGTCGACCACGGTCCGGCCCGCCCGGATCCGCGCCGGTACGGGGGGCGCGGATCGCCGCCGCCCGCGCTGTTCGGCACCGGTCCCCACGAGGGGAGGGACCGGCGCCGAATGGCGCGGCGTTGAGGGGGGCACCGGATCCGGTGTGAACGAGATCACCACCCGGGTCGTTCCCCGGAGGCCGGCTTGACCCGCCGTCACCGGTGGGCCTGAAGGCGCAGGAGGGTGGGTGCCGTTGCGCTGGGAAGACTCGTAGGAGTCCACACCGGCCACGAGGTAGATCTGCGTGGTGCCCCCGGTGGGGCCTTGGCGTCCTGGCAGCGGATCCATCGTGAACTCGCCACCCTGGCCCCTGTGTCAGTGGTGGCGCAGCGGGATGTGCCGCTCACAATCCGTCCCGGACACAGGTCACGGCTGGAGGTCACAAGGGCCCGCCCCAACGGGACCCTAGGGCGGCCACTCCGTCCGCTCCGCCCACCCCGCCGCCCGTCACCTTCGTACCGAAGAAGATCCTCGGCAGTCCTCAGAGGCGAATTGGGAGCTGGATGCGCGAACACGCAACTACGGGCCGCCGCGTGAGACGCTCGCCACACCTTGCAGGCGACCGCCTGCTGAGCCACCCACACGAAGATCTTCTCCGGTATGCCTCCCGAGCGATCCCAGAAATGGATCAAGGGCCCGATCCGCGATGCGGATCAGGCCCTTGACCTGGTGTTCCTTCAGTCGGGGTGGCGGGATTTGAACCCACGACCTCTTCGTCCCGAACGAAGCGCGCTGCCAAGCTGCGCTACACCCCGAAGCAACGAGCTCTACTTTAGCGGACCGATCCCCGTAGGCGAAATCCGGTTCCGGGAGAGACGTGGGGAGGGCCTGACCTGGTCGATCGCGATGGTGATCACGGGGAGGAGGCAGCTCGCCAGGGCGGTGGTGAGGGTGGTGGTGAGGCTGCCGGGGCGGGTGCCGGTCGTGGTGGGGAGGGCGAGGGTGGCGGCGAGGTAGAGGACGGGGTACGCCGGCCACTGCCAGGCGTGGCGGGGGCGGAAGCCGCGGGGTGTGGTGAGCAGAAGCCAGTCGGCGAGGGCGGCGAGCGGGGTGAGCGTGGTGAGGAGGAGGGAGGCGAGGGAGTGGGCGGGCGCGCCGGGGGTGGGGCTCGGGAGGGCGAAGGCGGTGGTGGAGGTGGCGGGGACGGCGTGGTGCAGGACGGCGGTGAGGGTGAGGAAGGAGAGGGCGGCGCCGGTGAGGCCGGGGCTCAGGGGGCGGCGGCCGGTCCAGGCGCGGTGCGCCGAGGCGGCGGAGACCAGGGCGGCGGCGAGGCCGGCCTGCGCGGTGAAGGAGGCGAGCAGGCGGACGGGGTGGTGGGTGGCGACGGCCGCCAGGACCAGGCCGGTCAGGGCGGTCGCAGTGATCAGGAGGCGGTAGACGGCGGCCAGGGGGTGGCGGGTCGCGGGGGCGACGGCCGCGGCGGGAGTCCGGGCGGCGGCGCCGGCCGGACCGGTGGCGTGGCGCGTGGACTGCGAGGTCCGGTTGGGGTCGGACATTCCTCCACGTTAGGGGGAGGGGGCCGCAGGGAGCAGGGAGACCCCTCCGGGCGGTACGCCCCACTGGGAGGAAAGCCCGACCGGAACGTCCGACAGGAACGTCCGACAGGAACGTCCTCCGAGGCGGTTCACACCGGGAGTGGGCGCGCGGTCTCCCTCCCCCGCGCGCACTCTCAGCGATCCGTACGGGAGGCTCGCCGAGCGGGGGAGCCTCCCCGGATCAGGCGTGTGTCTCAGTCGCGGGCGGTGAGGGTGAGGAGGGTCGCTTCCGGGGGGCAGGCGAAGCGGACCGGGGTGTAGCGGTTGGTGCCGCAGCCGGCGGAGACGTGGAGGTAGGAGGTGCGGCCGGCGGCGGTGTGGGTGGACAGTCCCTTGACCCGGTCGGTGTCGATGTCACAGTTGGTGACGAGCGCCCCGTAGAAGGGGATGCAGAGCTGGCCGCCATGGGTGTGGCCGGCCAGGATCAGCGGGTAGCCGTCGGCGGCGAAGGCGTCCAGGGAGCGCAGGTACGGGGCGTGGACGACGGCGAGGGAGAGGTCGGCGCCGGCTTCGGGGCCGCCGGCCACCTCGGCGTACCGGTCGCGCTTGATGTGCGGGTCGTCCAGCCCGGTGAGGGCGATCTCGACGCCCTCCAGCTTGAGGCGGCCGCGGGTGTTGGACAGGCCCACCCAGCCGGCCGCGTCGAAGGCGTCGCGCAGTTCTTCCCACGGGTTGTGGACGGCGCCCACGACGGGAGCGTTGCCGTTGAGGCCGTGGCGGCCCTGGACCCGCTCGATCAGGTAGCGGGCCGGGTTGCGGAGCTTGGGGCCGTAGTAGTCGTTCGAGCCGAAGACGTAGGCACCGGGGAACTCCATCAGCGGGCCGAGCGCGTCCAGGGTCTCCGGGACGCCCTCGGGGTCGGAGAGGTTGTCACCCGTGTTGATGACGAAGTCGGGGCGCAGCCCGGCCAGCGACTGCAGCCAGCGCTGCTTCTTGCGCTGGCCGCTGACCATGTGGATGTCCGACACCTGCAGGACGCGCAACGGGCGCATACCGCGCGGCAGTACGGGGACCGTGACCCGCCTCAGGCGGAAGGAGCGGACTTCGTAGCCGGCGGCGTAGGCGAGGCCGGCCGCGCCGACTGCGGTCAGGGTCAGGGGTACTCCGTATCGCGCGCGCATGGGTCCCATCGTCGCAGAGTGGCGAGGGGTCGGTACACCGGGAGGGGCGGGCGGGCCGGGCCCGTACGGGTGCCGGTGCGTGGGGCCGGGGCGCCTACGTATGCGGGTGCCGTTCGCATACGGGTGTCCTTCGCGTACGGGTGCTGTTCGCGTACGGGTGGGGGGCGTACGCGTGGAGGGCATCGGGGCGGAGGCCCATGCGGAGGCTCATACGGGTGGGGGCGGATCCGGCGGCTCGGCGGGGCCCGGTGGGCCGTGGGCTCGCGGCGGGGGCCGGGAAAAGGCGCGGCGGTTGTCGGTGGGTGGGGGCATACTCGACGGCATGACCACGCTCAAGTCCAAGCTGCAGCACGACCTCACCGAAGCGATCAAGACGCGCGATGAGCTGCGTTCCTCCACCCTCCGTCTCACGCTGACCGCGATCCAGAAGGAGGAGGTCGCGGGCACCGAGGCGCGCGAGCTGTCCGACGGCGAGGTCGAGAAGATCATCGCGCGGGAGGCGAAGAAGCGCCGGGAGGCCGCGGAGGCGTTCGAGCAGGGCGGCCGGAGCGAGTCGGCCGCGCGGGAGCGCGCCGAGGGCGAGCTGCTCGCCGACTACCTCCCCAAGCAGCTGACCGACGAGGAGCTGGAGTCGCTGGTTGCGGCGGCGGTGGCGGAGGCCAAGGGCAGCGGCGCCGAGGGACCGAAGGCGATGGGCGCGGTCATGAAGATCGTCAACCCGAAGGTGGCCGGGCGCGCCGAGGGCGGCCGGGTGGCCGGAATGGTGAAGAAGCTGCTGGCCGGCTGAGCGTTCCGGACGCAGTCCCGCACCGCACCCGCAAGCGTCCGGACTGAGGCGCCCACCCGCGGTGTACGGACGGAGGCCCTCGCCTGTCAGGGCGTAACCGTCAGGCGTGACCCGTCAGGCGCAACCCGTCAGGGGCACGGGCGGAAGCTCGGGCGCCCGCGGTGAAAGCGAGACGGACGGCGAGGCGAGACGGACGACGAGATGACGGACGAGGGGCCGCCCCAGCACCGGCTGGGGCGGCCCCTCGCTTGTCTCTCGGCCCCAGGAGGCGGGCGCCAACCGGGCCGCTACCACCCGCCGTTGCCGCCACCCAGGATGTCGGGCCAGCCGGGGAGGTGCCAGCCGCCGCCGGGCTTGTTGTCACCGCCGTGGCCGCGGCCGGGCTTGTGCTTGCCGCTGCCCTTGTCGTCGCCCGAGGCCTTGCCCTTGTCGGGGTCGTCGATCGGGACGGTGGGCAGGGCGGGCGCGGGCCGGCCGGCCAGGGCGCCGGTCATCGCGTCGCGCCAGATGGGGCCGGGGGTGTCGGCGCCGTAGACCTTGTCGTGGGCCACGCCGCCGATGGTGATGTTGTACATCTTGCGCTGGTGCTGGGGGTCGCCCACCCAGACGGCGCCGGCCGCGTTCGGGGTGTAGCCGACGAACCAGGCGGCGTAGCGGCTGTCGGTGGTGCCGGTCTTGCCGGCGCTGTCGCGGCCCTTGAGGCCGGCCTCCTTGCCGGTGCCGTCCTCGACGACGCCCTTGAGGAGGGTGTTGATCGTGTCCGCGGTCTTCTTGGACATCGCCGTACGGCAGCTGGTCTGCGGGACCTTCAGGGCCCGGCCGCGGGCGTCGGTGATCGACTCGATGGCGACCGGCGAGCAGTACTCGCCGCCGTTGGCGAAGGCGGCGTAACCGGCCGCCATGGTCAGCGGAGACATCTCCTGCACCCCGAGCGTCATCGACGGAACTTGCTGCAAGGGCTTGCCGTCGGCCCGCTCGATGCCCATCTTCTGCGCCATCTTGACCGCGGGGCAGATGCCCATGTCGCTGATCAGCTGCACGAAGTAGGTGTTGACCGACTTCGCGGTCGCCTCCTTCATGGCGTACGGGCCGACCTCCTTGCGGTTCTCGTTCTGCGTGACGTCGGCCGGGGAACCGTGCCACTCCCCGTCACAGGTCTGCACCGGGCTCGGGTACGGCATCCGGTACGGCGAGGGGTACTCCTGCTCGGGGCTGGTGCCCTGCTCCAGGGCGGCCGCCGCGATCACCGGCTTGAAGGTCGAGCCGGGCTGGTAGCCGGCGCCGCCGCCCATGTTGTGGTCGACCGAGAGGTTGAGCATGGTCTGGTTCCCGCGGAAGCCGTACGGCCGCGACTGGCCCATGCCGAGGATCTTGCCGGTGCCCGGCTCCACGATGGTCGCGGCGGTGGCGACCGGGTCGTCCTCGTAGACGTGCTTGCCGATGGAGTCCTGGATCGACTTCTGGGTCTGCCGGTCGAGGGTGGTGCGGATGGTCAGGCCGCCCTGGTCCCAGCGCTTCAGACGGGCCTTGCGGCTCTTGCCGAAAGTTCTGTCGCTGAGAAAGACCTTGCGGATGTAGTCGCAAAAGAAGCCGGCGCCGTCGGTGGCGGTGATGCAGCCGTTCTTGGGCCGGCTGATCGCCAGCTTGATCGGCTTCTTGGCGGCCGCGTCGGCCTGCTCCTGGGTGATGTTCTTCAGGTCGGCCATCCGCTGCAGCACGGTGTTGCGCCGCCGGGTGGCCTCCTGCGGGTCGTTGACCGGGTCGTAGCGGCTGGGCGACTGGACGATGCCGGCCAGCAGCGCCGACTCCTCCAGGTTCAGGTCCTTCGCGTGCTTGCTGAAGTACCGCTGGGCGGCCGCCTCGACGCCGTACGCCTGCTCGCCGAAGAAGGTGATGTTGAGGTAGTTCTGCAGGATCTTGCGCTTGCCGAGCTCCTTCTCGACCTGGATCGCGTACTTGAGCTCCTTGACCTTGCGGCCGATCGTCTGCTGGGTGGCCTGCGCGACCTTGTCCGGGTCGTCGCCGGCCTCCTCGACGAAGACGTTCTTCACGTACTGCTGGGTCAGCGTCGACGCGCCCTGGGAGACGCCGCCGGACTGGGCGTTCTTGTTGAGCGCCCGCAGGATGCCCTTCACGTCGATGGCACCGTGCTGGTAGAACCGCGCGTCCTCGATGGCGACGATCGCCTGCTGGATGTACGGCGACATGTTCTTCAGGCTCACGACCGTGCGGTCACGGGAGTAGACCTTGGCGATCTCGTTGCCGTCCGAGTCCTGGATGGTGGTCCGCTGGCTGAGCGGTGGCGTTTTGAGGTTCGCCGGGATCTCGTCGAAGCCCTCGACCGAACCCTTGGCGGCGAGGCCCAGCGCCCCGGCCGCCGGCAGCGCGATACCGGCGAGCACCGCTCCGGCCAGGACGCTGACACCGAGGAACCTGGCGGTCCGCTGCGTCGTGGACAGACCCCCGCCATCGCGCTTCTTAGCCATGGGGGCAGCCTAATCCGTTGCCACATACGTGCGGACGGAGCGGGGGCCCGGGGCCGTTCGGGCACCGGATGGTGACTTCGGGGCGATCCGGCCGTGACCTCGGCGGCGAGCCGCACGTGTTCTCCGTCCCCGGCCGGACCGGCCTCCGGGGCAGTCGTGCGGCGCTCTTCGTTTCCGGCCGGATCTGATCTCCGTGCTCGGCCGGATGTGATCCGTCGGTGGCCTACGGGCGCGGTCGCGGCGCACGTGAGGCGCCGAGGTTCCCATTCGCCGGACAGGGGCGCACCTGTTCGCTTAGCCTGTACTCAGTTGCCACAGCCGAATGGTTACGCCTCAGTTCGTCAACCCCCACCTCTCGCGGACCGAGCCCCCAGGTGTCCGCGTGTGCCGACAGAAACCCCGTGTCAGGGCGGTGAACTGTCCCGCCTTGTGCGCAATGTGACGTATGCCGCACGGTCACTCCGTTGGGTGATCTGCCGCGTACGCATAGTCCGTTCGGGCCATTCAAGATTGGGCCCGAAGGGGGTGTTGCGCCCTGTCCGCCTTCCGTAACGTCCTCAACTGGCAACGGTGAATATGCCGTTTGCCGCCGTGGGGGAGCCTCGATTCGGGAGAGGACGGCGCCAGCATGAGCTGGGTAACCGACTGGAATGCACAGGCAGCCTGCCGCACTACCGATCCGGACGAACTGTTCGTTCAGGGTGCGGCGCAGAATCGCGCCAAGGCGGTGTGCACCGGATGTCCGGTGCGTACGGAATGCCTGGCCGACGCCCTGGACAATCGGGTGGAATTCGGCGTGTGGGGCGGAATGACCGAGCGGGAGCGGAGGGCGCTGCTGCGTCGCCGCCCGACCGTGACGTCATGGCGTCGCCTCTTGGAGACGGCGCGCACGGAATACGAGCGCAGCACCGGCATTCTGCCGTTGGACTGTGAGGACGAGACCTTCGACGAGTACGCCGCGGTCGGATAGCCGGACGGCCGGGACGCACCGGCCGGTGGAACAGGGCCGGCCGGCGGAACAGCGCCGGTGAAGTGCGGTGCCGGATGTGTCCGGTGTGCCCGTCGACGGTGGCTCGGGCGGCGGTTCGGGCAGCGCTTCAGCGTCCGATGTGGGCGGCGGTTCGGTCGGCGGTGTGAGTCGTCGGTTCAGTCGTCGGTGTCGTGGTCCGTGGTGGCGCCGGTCAGCGCCAGGCGGTCGCCGATGGCGCGCAGGCCCGCGAGGTCGTGGACGTCGCCGGGCAGCGCGGCGACCTCCGTCACGGGGACCTCGGGATGGAGTGCGGTGAAGCGGTCCCGGGTGCGCCGTTCGCGCGCGAGGACCTGCATACGTTCCGCGTGCAGGCGGAGGAGCCCGGCGGCCAGTTGAGCCGCCGAGGCCGAGGTGGGTGCTGCCGGGTCCGCGGCGGCAGCGGGGGAGAGGCCACCGGCGGTACCGGAGGCATCCTTCCCGCCGTCGAGATCCACAATGCCGGTTGGTTCAAGATTATTTTCGGTGTGGACGCCATCGGCGCCGTCGTCCTCCGCGAGGCCCTCGCCCAGGGTCTCCGCGGCGGCCAGGGCCCGCTCGGCGCTGAGTTGGGCGGCGCCACTGCCGTGCACGCGGTTGAGGACCATGCCGGCCAGCGGCATCTGCTCGGCGGCCAGCCGCTCGACGAAGTACGCCGCCTCACGCAGCGCGTCCCGTTCCGGCGCGGCGACCACGAGGAACGCCGTGCCGGGGGCCTGCAGCAGGCGGTACGTGGCGTCGGCGCGGGTGCGGAAACCGCCGAACATGGTGTCCATGGCTGCCACGAACGTCTGGACATCGCGCAGGAGTTGACCGCCCATGAGCTTGCTGAGCGTGCCGGTCATCATCGACATGCCGACATTCAGGAACTTCATGCCGGCCCGGCCGCCGACCTTCGCGGGCGCCATCAGGACGCGGATGAACTTGCCGTCCAGGAAGGAGCCGAGGCGTTTGGGCGCGTCCAGGAAGTCCAGCGCGGAGCGGCTCGGGGGCGTGTCGACGACGATCAGGTCCCACTCGTTGCTCGCACGGAGCTGGCCCAGCTTCTCCATGGCCATGTACTCCTGCGTGCCCGCGAAACCGGCCGACAGGGACTGGTAGAAGGGGTTCTCCAGGATCGCGCGGGCCCGGTCGGCGTCCGCATGGCCCTCGACGATCTCGTCGAAGGTGCGCTTCATGTCCAGCATCATCGCGTGCAGTTCGCCGCCGGCGGCCTCGTCCACGCCCTTGACCTGGCGGGGGACGTTGTCGAGCTCGGAGATGCCCATCGACTGCGCCAGCCGCCGGGCCGGGTCGATGGTCAGCACCACGACCTTGCGGCCGCGCTCGGCGGCGCGCACGCCCAGTGCGGCGGCGGTGGTGGTCTTGCCGACGCCGCCGGAACCGCAGCACACGACGATGCGGGTGCGCGGGTCGTCGAGCAGGGCATCGACCTCCAGCCGCGGGGCCGAGTCGTCCAGCGTCGTGTCGTCGGAGGTCATATGGGCCCCTGTTTCCGCAGGTCTCTGGCCAGTTGGTACAGCCCGGCGAGGTCGACTCCCTCGGGGAGCAGCTCCAACTCGTAGGTGGGCAGGCCGATCGCGGTCAGCTCGGCGTACCCGGCGCGCTCCAGCTCGACCCGCTCGGCGTGCTCGCGGGCCTGCTCCAGCAGGGGGTCGATGAGCCGGTCGGCCAGCCCGCCGCGGCGGGCCCCGCCCAGCCCGGCCTGCGAGAGCGCCTTGGCGACGCCGGCCCGCGCCCCGCGGGCCGCGAGGAGGTCGAGATCGCCGTTGTCCAGCAGCGCGGGCCGGGTCATGTTGATGACGATGCCGCCGACGGGGAGGCCGGCGGCGCGCAGCTCGGCGACGCCGTCCGCGGTCTCCTGGACGGGCATCTCCTCCAGCAGCGTCACCAGATGGACCGCGGTCTCCGGTGACTTCAGGACCCGCATCACGGCCTGCGCCTGATTGTGGATCGGGCCGATCTTCGCGAGACCGGCCACCTCGTCGTTGACATTCAGGAAGCGGGTGATGCGGCCGGTCGGCGGGGCGTCCATCACCACCGCGTCGTAGACGAATCTGCCCTGCTTGTCCCTGCGGCGGACCGCCTCGCACGCCTTGCCGGTCAGCAGGACGTCCCGCAGGCCGGGGGCGATGGTCGTGGCGAAGTCGATCGCGCCGAGCTTCTTCAGGGCCCGGCCCGCGCTGCCGAGCTTGTAGAACATCTGGAGGTAGTCCAGAAGGGCGCGTTCGGCATCGATGGCCAGGGCGTGGACCTCGCCCGCCCGTCTCCCGCCACCACCCCGAACGGAATCGCTGCGCGATGCACCCTCTGATGCGGGGCCCACCGCGATCTTGCGTTCCTCGTAGGGAAGCGCTTCGGTCTCGAACAGCTGGGCAATGCCCTGCCGGCCCTCGACCTCGACCAGGAGGGTACGGCGCCCCTCGGTGGCCAGGGCGAGGGCGAGGGCAGCGGCGACCGTGGTCTTGCCGGTGCCGCCCTTGCCGCTGACGACATGGAGCCTGCTCACGCAAAGGAGCCTAACCAGTCCGCGTCGCGGCTACGCACGGGATACGCCTGGGAAGACCCGGAGATCCGCCCGTGCCGGACCCGGAGGCGGGTCAGGGTTGTCCCTTAGGGGACCGGTCGGGGCGGACCGGGCGGCCCGTGGTGGACGGCGTCCGCCGCCGCCCTGGACAGGCATTACGCTCGGCCCATGACCAAGTGGGAATACTCGACCGTGCCGCTGCTGGTGCACGCGACGAAGCAGATTCTGGACACCTGGGGCGAGGACGGCTGGGAGCTGGTCCAGGTCGTGCCGGGCCCCAACAACCCCGAGCAGCTGGTGGCCTACATGAAGCGCCAGAAGACGGAGTACACGGCGTGAGCGCGGCGGAGGACAAGATCGCGGCGCTCGGCCTGAAGCTGCCGGACGTCGTGCCGCCGCTGGCGGTCTACCAGCCCGCGGTGCGCTCCGGCTCGTACGTCTTCAGCTCCGGCCAGCTGCCCATGGTGGGCGGCGCACTGCCGGTGACCGGCAAGGTGGGCGCCGAGGTCAGCGCGGAGCGGGCCCAGGAGCTCGCCGCGACCTGTGCGCTCAACGCGCTGGCCGCCGTGAAGTCCGTCATCGGCGACCTGGACAAGATCCGGCGCGTGGTGAAGGTCGTCGGGTTCGTGGCCTCCGCGCCGGACTTCACCGGCCAGCCGGGCGTCCTCAACGGCGCCAGCGAGCTGCTCGGCGAGATCCTCGGCGACAAGGGCGTGCACGCCCGCTCCGCCGTGGGTGTGGCCGTGCTGCCGCTCGACGCGCCGGTCGAGGTCGAGATCCAGGTCGAGGTCGCCGACGAGGCGTAGGCCTAGCCGTTTCCGGCCGCCGGGACGGGTCTCGTGCGAGTCGTGCGGTCTGTACGGGCCGTGCGGTCCGTACGGGCCGATGGCGGCTGTCCGGCGGCCGCGGGAGGCGCGCGCCTGGTAGGAGCGCGCTCCCGCCGGCCGGCCGGAGCGGACGCCGGCCGCGGCCCGGCGGAAAAGGACCCCTCGAACATCCGCGCGTGAGCGCATAGCATCCGGCCATGTCGTCCACGACGAATGGCCAGTGGTACCCACCGGAGTGGCCGGGCCGCATCCGGGCGCTCGCGAACGGCGAGCTCACCCCTGCCGAGCCCCGCCGGGCCGCGACCGTCCTGCTGCTGCGCGACACCGCCAGCGGCGGCCCCGCCGTCCACATGCTGCGCAGACGCACCTCCATGGCCTTCGCCGGGGGCGCGTACGCCTATCCGGGTGGTGCGGTCGATCCCCGTGACGAACGCCCGGTGGCCTGGGCCGGGCCGTCGCGCGCCGAGTGGGCGGTCCGTATGGGCGTCGATCCGGCCACCGCACAGGCCATCGTCTGCGCGGCCGTACGGGAGACGTTCGAGGAGGCGGGCGTGCTGCTCGCCGGGGACTCGGCGGACACGGTCGTCGCGGACACCACGGGCGAGGACTGGGAGGCCGACCGGGCCGCGCTGGTGGCCCACGAGCTGTCCTTCGCCGACTTCCTGAGCCGCCGTGGCCTGGTCCTGCGCTCCGACCTGCTGGCCGCCTGGGCGCGCTGGATCACCCCGGAGTTCGAGCCCCGGCGCTACGACACGTGGTTCTTCGTCGCCGCACTGCCCGAGGGCCAGCGCACGCTTCCCCAGGGGCAGCCGGTGAGCCCCGGGGAGAACGCCGTCGCGGCCGGGGAGGCGGACCTCGCGTTGTGGATCCGGCCGGGGGAGGCGGCCGCCGGGTACGACCGCGGCGAGCTGCTGATGATGCCGCCGACGATCGCGACGCTGCGCGCGCTGGAGCCGTACGCCACCGTCGCGGACGCGCTGGCCGCCGCCCAGGCGCAGGACCTGACGCCCGTATTGGCGCAGGCGCGTCTCGTGGGCGGCGAGATCGTACTGAGCTGGCCGGGCCACGACGAGTTCACCAAGCACATCGCGCCGGGAGGCGGTGCCGGGGACGGTGCCGCCGAGGGCGCATCCGCCGGGGGCGGTTCCGTGGCGCCCGGGGCCACAGAGGCGGGGGGCGGGTCCGACGGCCCCTCAGGGGCCCAGCGGGCCACCGACGTCCCAGGAGCCGCCGGCACGTCCGGAGGCACCGGCACCTCGGGAGGGACCCTCACATGACCGAAGCAGCCGCTCTCCCGGGCCAGCCCCGGGGCGGAGTGATCTCCGGGCCCGCCACTACACGGGCACACTGCGTGCTGGCGCCCAACCCGTCGGCGATGACCCTCGACGGCACCAACACCTGGATAGTCGCCGAGCCGGACTCCGACCTGGCCGTCGTCATCGATCCCGGGCCGCTCGACGAGAGCCACCTCCAGGCCGTCATCGACACCGCCGAACGGGCCGGCAGGCGCATCGCGCTGACGTTGCTGACCCACGGTCATCCGGATCACGCCGACGGCGCCGCCCGGTTCGCCGAGCTGACCCGGTCGTCCGTAAGGGCGCTGGACCCGGCGCTGCGCCTCGGTGGCGAAGGGCTCGCCGCGGGGGACGTCATCACCACAGGCGGCCTCGAACTGCGGGTGGTGCCCACCCCGGGGCACACCGCCGATTCGCTCTCCTTCCATCTCCCGGCCGACCGCGCCGTTCTGACCGGTGACACGATCCTGGGCCGCGGCACCACCGTGGTGGCGCACCCCGACGGGCGGCTGGGCGACTATCTCGACTCGCTGCGCCGACTGCGCTCCCTCACGGTGGACGACGGGGTGGCCACGGTCCTGCCGGGCCACGGGCCGGTGCTGAACGATGCCCAGGGCGCGGTGGAGTTCTATCTGGCGCACCGTGCGAACCGGCTCGCCCAGGTGGAGACCGCGGTCGAGGCCGGCCACCGGACCGCGGCCGAGGTCGTCGCCAGTGTGTACGCCGATGTCGACCGCTCCCTGTGGCCGGCCGCCGAACTGTCGGTGCGGGCGCAGCTGGAGTACCTGGGGGAGCACGGGCTGATCGAGGAGTGACCCCTTCAGGGGGACCGGGTGCCCCAGGAGGCGCTTGCTGCGCCGGGGGCCTACTCGCGGGCGAGGAGCGAGGCGGGGCGGTAACGAGGCACCCGCTCCAGTGAGCCCTCCCGTACGAACCAGCCGTCGCGGTCCAGGCCTCTGCCGGTGCCTCTGCCAGGGCCAGCGCCCGTGCCGTGGTGCGTCCTGTCGTGGGTCCCGTCGTGGATCCCCTCGGGCGTCATGGCGCCACTACGGCGAAGGGCCCCGCCGGAGCAGGGCCCTTCGCCGTATTTTTTGCCGGTTTGTCAGCGCGAGCGCTTGGCGAGCCGCTCGACGTCCAGCAGGATCACGGCGCGCGCCTCCAGGCGCAGCCAGCCGCGGCCCGCGAAGTCCGCCAGGGCCTTGTTGACCGTCTCACGGGAGGCGCCCACCAGCTGGGCCAGCTCCTCCTGGGTCAGGTCGTGCACGACATGGATGCCTTCCTCGGACTGCACGCCGAAGCGGCGCGACAGGTCGAGCAGGGCGCGCGCCACGCGGCCCGGCACGTCCGAGAAGACCAGGTCGGACATCTGGTCGTTGGTCTTGCGCAGTCGGCGGGCGACCGCACGCAGCAGGGCCGTGGCCACCTCCGGGCGGGCGTTCAGCCAGGGCTGGAGGTCGCCGTGGCCCAGGCCGAGGAGCTTGACCTCGGTGAGGGCGGAGGCGGTGGCCGTGCGCGGGCCCGGGTCGAACAGTGAGAGCTCACCGATCAGCTCTCCGGGGCCGAGGACGGCGAGCATGTTCTCCCGGCCGTCGGGGGAGGTGCGGTGCAGCTTCACCTTGCCCTCGGTGACCACGTACAGGCGGTCGCCGGGGTCCCCTTCGTGGAACAGGGCGTCGCCGCGGGCGAGCGTGACCTCTCCCATCGAGGCGCGCAGCTCGGCCGCCTGCTCGTCATCGAGCGCCGCGAAGAGCGGTGCGCGCCGCAGAACGTCGTCCACGAGATCTCTCCTTGTCGACATGCTCCGGGGGACTGTGGTCCCCATCATGCCGGAATGCAAAACAGTGCGATCAATCACAAGTTTGCCGGACCGGTGGCCCGAGCCATAAGGCAGGGGGCCGATTGGAGTCAGGGATCACGGTGATCGAGCCGGATGTCAGTGGCTGGCCTTAGTCTGGCCGAGTGTCCAATACGCCGGTGAGAGCAGAGGACTGGGGGCCGGACGAGTGAGCGCGGGAGATGATTCCGCTGTGGGCGAACAGGCGTCCGGCGGAGCTTCCGATCCGGATAAAAGTAACAAATCGCTCTCCGGGGTGAGGCCCACCCGGAACCCGACCGTCCGGAAGTCTGGCGCGTCGCGGTCCACGACGCAGGACACGAACGAGGCGGGCCCGACCTCGGTACGTACCACCTCGGCAGGGAAGAAGGCCGCCGTGAACGAAACTCCCGAGAAGCCGGCGGCCGCGAAGAAGGCCGTCATGAAGAAGGCCGTCACGAAGAAGGCGACGGCCAAGAAGGCCGCCCCCGCCAAAAAGGCAGCGGCCAAGAAGACCGCCACCAAGAAGACCACGGCGAAGAAGACCGCCACCGCCACCAAGAAGACCGCCCCCGCCAAGAAGGCCCCCGCGCGCAAGGCCGAGTCGCGTGCGGCCATGGTGCGCCGGGCCCACGAGATCAACGACGGGCTCGCCGAGCTGTATCCGTACGCGCACCCCGAGCTGGACTTCAGCAACCCCTTCGAGCTGCTGGTCGCCACGGTCCTGTCGGCCCAGACCACCGACCTGAGGGTCAACCAGACCACGCCGCGGCTGTTCGCGGTCTGCCCGACGCCCGAGGACATGGCCGCCATGCCCCCGGAGGAGCTGGAGGAGCTGATCCGCCCGACCGGCTTCTTCCGGGCCAAGAGCAAGGCGCTGCTCGGCCTGTCCGCGGCGCTGCGCGACCGCTTCGGCGGCGAGGTGCCGGGCCGCCTGGAGGATCTGGTCACGCTCCCCGGAGTCGGCCGCAAGACCGCCAATGTGGTGCTCGGCAACGCCTTCGGCGTCCCCGGTATCACCGTCGACACCCACTTCGGCCGTCTTGCCCGCCGCTTCGGCTGGACCACCGAACAGGACGCGGAGAAGGTCGAGGCGGACGTCGCGGCGATCTTCCCCGAGAGCGAGTGGACGATGCTCTCGCACCGCGTCGTCTTCCACGGCCGCCGGGTGTGCCACTCCCGCAAGCCCGCCTGCGGCGCCTGCGCCATCGCCCCGCTGTGCCCCTCGTACGGCGAGGGCGAGACGGACCCGGAGAAGGCCAGGAAGCTGCTGAAGTACGAGCTGGGCGGCCAGCCGGGCCAGCGCCTGAAGCCGCCGCCGGACTACCCGGGGCAGCCGGCGCCTCCGCTGGCGCCCCCGGCCGCCGCTTCGTGACGGCAGCCATGACGCCCCCTCGGGGGACCGATGATCCGAGCCAGGCCTGAGGGGGCGCGTATGAGGAGTGCACGGGAGCAGCAGTACGGCGAGGAGACGGGCGTCGGCGCGACGGCACCCGGCGCGGCGACCGGCGGGGAGGTCACGGTCTCGGCCGACGGCCTGCCCGAGTGGCTGGAGCCGGTGGCCCGCGCGGCCGCCACGGTCGAGCCCCACCAGCTCAGCCGCTTCCTGCCGCCCGAGAACGGCGGCCGGCAGTCCGCGGTGCTGATCCTCTTCGGCCACGGTCCGCGCGGCCCCGAGCTGCTCCTGATGGAGCGGGCCGGCACCCTGCGCTCCCATGCGGGCCAGCCCTCCTTCCCCGGTGGTGCCCTCGACCCGGAGGACGGCGATCCGGAGGGCGCCGGTCCGGTGCGGGCGGCGCTGCGCGAGGCCCAGGAGGAGACCGGTCTGGACCCGTCCGGTGTGCAGGTCTTCGGCGTGCTGCCGCGGCTGTACATCCCCGTCAGCGGCTTCGTGGTGACCCCGGTCCTGGGCTGGTGGCGGCGGCCGAGCCCGGTCGGCCCGGTGGACGAGGCGGAGACCGCCCGGGTGTTCACGGTCCCCGTGGCCGATCTCACGGATCCCGCCCATCGTGTGACCACGCGCCACCCCAGTGGCCACGTGGGTCCGGCCTTCCTCGTCGAGAACGCCCTGGTCTGGGGCTTTACGGCCGGGGTGATCGACCGGATCCTGTACTACGCGGGGTGGGAGAATCCGTGGGACCGTGACAAGCAGGTCCCGCTCGACTGGCGCTCGTGAGACGGTGTCCGGCGTGAACGTCCTGGACATTCTGCTGCTGGTCGCGGCCGTGTGGTTCGCGATCGTCGGCTACCGGCAAGGTTTTGTCGTCGGCATCCTGTCCGTGATCGGCTTCCTCGGAGGCGGCCTGATCGCGGTCTACGTGCTGCCCTTGATCTGGAACGAGGTCACCGGCGACGCCACGCCAGGTACCTTCGCGGCCATCGCGGCGGTCGCCATCGTGATCGTGTGCGCGTCCGTGGGCCAGGCGCTCACCACCCACCTGGGCAACAAACTCCGCCGCCACATCACCTGGTCACCGGCGAGAGCGCTGGACGCGACCGGCGGCGCGCTGGTCAACGTCGTCGCGATGCTGCTGGTGGCCTGGCTGATCGGCTCCGCGCTGGCCGGCACGTCCCTGCCCACGCTGGGCAAGGAGGTCCGTAACTCCAAGGTGCTGCTCGGGGTGTCCCGGGTGATGCCGCAGCAGGCCAGCACCTGGTTCGCGGACTTCTCGTCGGTGCTCGCGCAGAACGGCTTCCCGCAGGTCTTCACGCCGTTCTCCAACGAACCGATCCACAACGTGCCGGCGCCCGACCCCCAGCTGGCCACCAGCCCGGTGGCCGCGCAGGCCAGGCGCAGCATCGTCAAGGTCGTCGGCACCGCCCCGAGCTGCGGCAAGGTCCTCGAAGGCAGCGGTTTCGTGTTCGGCCGGCACCGGGTGATGACCAACGCCCACGTGGTCGGCGGGGTGAACGAGCCGACCGTCCAGGTGGGCGGCGAGGGCCGGACGTACGACGCCAGGGTCGTGCTCTACGACTGGCGGCGCGACATCGCCGTCCTGGACGTGCCCTCCCTGGACGCCCCGGCGCTGCACTTCGCCAAGACGGACGCGAGCAGCGGCAGGAGCGCCATCGTGGCCGGCTTCCCGGAGAACGGCGGCTACGACGTCCGCGCGGCCCGTATCCGCAGCCGCATCCAGGCGACCGGCCCGGACATCTACCACCGCGGCACGGTCGGCCGCGACGTCTACTCGCTCTACGCCACGGTCCGGCAGGGCAACTCGGGCGGTCCGCTGCTCACCCCGAACGGCGAGGTCTACGGCGTCGTCTTCGCGAAGTCGCTGGACGACTCGCGCACCGGCTACGCACTGACCGCCGACGAGGTCCACCAGGACGCCCTCAAGGGCCGTACGGCCGAGCGGCAGGTCGACAGCCAGGGCTGCGCGATCTGAGGCGGCCAGGGCGCCCTGAGCGGCCCGGGGCGCCCTCGCATGCCTCGGCGGTGCGTAGACGGCTCTGGCAGGGGCGTACGCACCGCAGGGAGCCGCTGGGGCGCCGACGAGACGCCTGGCACCGTCCGGACGTCGCCCGGCGCGGGTGCGGTCAGGTGCAGTCAGGTGCGGGGATGGCGCAGGCGCGCGCTCATCCAGCGCGCCCGGCGGCGCAGGATGCGCGGAATGCCCATCGGATGCGCCGGATCGGGGGACGCGCCGGACCTGAGGTCCGGAGTGCCCCTGTCCTGAGTGCCCACGGCAGCGGCACTGCTGCGGCGGTTGCGTGCCACGTCACGGTAGTCGTGCGTCCAGCCCATACCCTCGACTCTGCCCGTGGCCCAAGGTCCGTAACCGCCTCGGAGACGGCCAATTGGCCTATGCGCCGGGCAAGTCGCCGTTCGCCATACGCGCGTTCGAGCGCCGGGTGCACGCGCTCCGCCGAGCGGTACGCGCCCGCCCCGTCAGCGGTCCGGTTCCGGGTCCTTCAGCCAGTTGATCAGCTCGGTGGAGAACGCCACCGGGTCCTCCTCGTGCGGGAAGTGCCCGAGCCCGTCGAACAGCCGCCAGCGGTAGGGGGCTTCGACGTACTCCCCGGAACCGGCCGCGCTGCGGGTGCGCATCACCGGGTCCAGCGACCCGTGCAGATGCAGGGTCGGGACCCGGACCGGCAGCTTCATCCGGCGGTTGAACTGGATGCCGTCGGGGCGCGCCAGCGACCGCACCATCCAGCGGTACGGCTCGATCGAGCAGTGCGCGGTCGAGGGGATGCTCATCGCGCGCCGGTAGACCTCGACCGCCTCGTCGTCCGGCAGTTGGGGGCCGGACCAGTCCCGGATCATCCGGCCGACCTGTGCCGCGTCGTCCGCGGTCAGCCGCCGCTCCGGTAGCCAGGGCCGCTGGAAGCTCCAGATGTGCGAACTCCGGGCGCTCTGCCGGACGTCGGCGAGCATCGCCGCGCGCCAGCGCCGCGGGTGCGGCATCGAGGCCACCGCGAGCCGGCGCACCAGCTTCGGCCGCATCACCGCCGCGGTCCAGGCGAGATAGCCGCCGAGGTCGTGCCCGACGAGCGCGGCGTCCGGTTCGCCCAGGGACCGTATGACGCCGGTGACGTCCAGCGCGAGGTTCGCCGGGTCGTAACCGCGCGGGGTGCGGTCGCTGCCGCCGACGCCGCGCAGGTCCATCGCGACCGCGCGGAAGCCCGCGTCGGCGAGCGCCGGGAGCTGATGCCGCCAGGTCCACCAGAACTGCGGGAAGCCGTGCAGCAGGAGCACCAGCGGGCCGTCGCCCATCTCGGCGATGTGGAAGCGCGCACCGTTCGCCGCGACGTCGCGGTGCGACACCTCTCTGTCGCCGGGGACGTCCAGGCGGACGACCGAGGCGGTGCTGTCAGGGGCTGTCATACCGACGAGCGTGTCACAGACTCCAGGACCGGATGGTCCTTGGTCTCCACGCGCGGGTGCGGCTTGGCGTTCTGCAGCACGGCCGCGGTCTCCCGGGCGGAGTTGATCGACTTCTCCGGCTTCTTGATCTTCTTGATCTTGGCCATGGCGATGAGGGCCAGCAGACCGGCGAGTACCAGGAAGGCGCCGCCCACGATCAGGAAGGACCAGGCGAGCCCCAGGCCGAGGTTGTGGATGCCGTACGCCGCCGCGAAGCTGAGCACCGGCAGCGCGAACAGCGCCAGCGAACCCGCCACGACGAACGCGGCGCTGCCGATGCCGGCCCGCTTGGCGTCCTGCCGCAGCTCCGCCTTGGCCAGCGCGATCTCGTCGTGCACCAGTGCGGACATCTCGGCGGTGGCCGTGGCCACCAGCTGTCCGAGGCTGCGGTCCGCGCCTGTGTCGGCTGCGCTCATCGCCGTCTCCCTCATCTCGTCAACCGGATGCAAAGCCTCTCAGATCATGCCGGACCATCGTCTCCGGCGTGCGTGCCGGAGGCCACTTCGGCAAGCCGCCGGTGTTCGGCGGCCTTTGCCTCGTGGATCGCGGCCATCCGAAGGTGGTATTCCGGTTTGTCGAGTTCGTAGACGTCGGGGATGCCGTCCTGGTCCTCGTCCCGCTCCTCGTCCTCCGTCAGCTTCTTGTACTTGGCGTTGCGGATCTTGAGCAGGATGCCGGCGAAGACGGCCGCGAGCAGCGAGCCGACGAGCACCGATGCCTTGATCTCGTCGGTCAGCGCGGCGTTGCCGGCGAAGGCGAGCTCGCCGATCAGCAGGGAGACGGTGAAGCCGATGCCGGCCAGGGAGGCGAGTGCGAAGACGTCCGGCCACTTGAGGTCGGGGTTCAGCTCGGCCCGGGTGAAGCGGGCGGTGAACCACGTACCGCCGAAGATGCCCAGCGCCTTGCCCACTATCAGGCCGAGGACGACACCGAGCGTCTCCGGGCGGGTGAAGACCTCGTGGAGGGCGCCGCCGGAGAGCGACACCCCGGCGGAGAACAGGGCGAACAGCGGCACGGCCAGACCGGCCGACAGCGGGCGGACCAGGTGCTCGATGTGCTCGCCGGGGGACCGGGTCTCGCCGTCGCGGCGGTGGCAGCGCAGCATCAGGCCCATGGCGACGCCGGCGATGGTGGCGTGCACCCCGCTGTTCTCCATCAGCGCCCAGATGACCACGCCGAGGGGCACGTAGACGTACCAGCCGCGGACGCCCTTGCGCAGCAGCAGGTAGAAGGCCGCCAGGCCGACGGCGGCGAAGCCGAGCGCCAGGAAATTGATCGTCGAGGTGAAGAAGACCGCGATGATCAGGATCGCGAAGAGGTCGTCGACGACGGCGAGGGTGAGCAGGAAGGCGCGCAGCGCGGCGGGCAGCGCGGTGCCGATCACGGCGAGGACGGCGAGCGCGAAGGCGATGTCGGTGGCGGTGGGGACGGCCCAGCCCCGTAGGGACCCGGCGTTGAGGCCGTTGACGGTGACGTAGACGAGCGCGGGCGTCACCATGCCGCAGAGGGCGGCGATGACCGGGAGCGCGGCGGCCTTGGGGTCGCGGAGTTCGCCGGCGACCAGTTCGCGCTTGAGCTCGATGCCGGCGACGAAGAAGAAGAGGGCCAGCAGGCCGTTGGCGGACCAGTGCTGGACGGAGAGGTCGAGCCCGAGGGAGGCCGGGCCGAGGTGGAAGCCGCGGACCGCCTCGTAGCTTGCGCCGAGGGTGTTCGCCCAGATCAGCGCGGCCACGGCGGCGGCGAGGAGGAGGATCCCGCCGACGGTCTCCGCGCGCAGCGCATCGGCGACGAAATTCCGCTCGGGCAGGGACATCCGCCCGAGGAATATGGATCGGCGGTTGCTCGTGGGCGCGCTCACGCGGTGACCTCCGGCCTTCGGCAGCTGTGTACGGCTGTGTCAGTTGCCGACCAGACTTCCCGGCGCACCCAGAGTTTCTTAGCGCGTCATTGACGCGGTTCCCACTGTACCGGGCGGGTGCGAGGGAGTACTCGGTGGCCTCACTTTACGGGCAAAACGGGCAGGTGGCTGCCGGGGCGGAGGGCCGATGTACCGGGGGCGGGGAGGCGTGCCGTACGCGTGAGGGGGCACCGGGCCGCCGCCGGCCCGGTGCCCCCTCCGCCGGGGTCCGGCTCAGTCCTCGGAGGCCGCGCTCGGCAGCTTCGCCTGGATCAGGTCCATGACCGAGGAGTCGGTCAGCGTCGAGACGTCCCCGAGGTCGCGGTTCTCGGCGACGTCACGCAGCAGCCGCCGCATGATCTTGCCGGAGCGGGTCTTGGGCAGCTCCGCCACCGGCAGGATCCGCTTGGGCTTGGCGATCGGGCCGAGCTGCTGGGCGACATGGGCACGCAGCTCCTCGACCAGGCCCTCGTCCTCCGCCGCGCTGCCGCGCAGGATGACGAAGGCGCAGATGGCCTGGGTGGTCTGCGGGTCGGTGGCGCCGACGACCGCGGCCTCGGCCACCTTCGGGTGCGAGACCAGCGCGGACTCGACCTCGGTGGTGGAGATGTTGTGCCCGGACACCAGCATCACGTCGTCGACCCGGCCGAGCAGCCAGATGTCGCCGTCGTCGTCCTTCTTCGCGCCGTCGCCGGCGAAGTACTTGCCCTCGAAGCGGGACCAGTACGTGTCGAGGTAGCGCTGGTCGTCGCCCCAGATCGTGCGCAGCATCGACGGCCACGGCTCGGTCAGGACGAGGTAGCCGCCGGCGCCGTTGGGCACCTCGTTGGCGTCGTCGTCCACGACCGTCGCCGAGATGCCGGGCAGCGGCACCTGCGCGGAGCCGGGCTTGGTCGCCGTGACGCCCGGCAGCGGGCTGAGCATCACCGCGCCGGTCTCCGTCTGCCACCAGGTGTCCACGATCGGCGCCGAGTCCGCGCCGATGTGCTTGCGGTACCACATCCACGCCTCGGGGTTGATCGGCTCGCCCACCGAGCCCAGGACGCGCAGCGACGACAGGTCGAACTTCGCCGGGATGTCGTCGCCCCACTTCATGCAGGCCCGGATCGCGGTCGGCGCGGTGTAGAGGATCGTCACGCCGTACTTCTGGACGATCTCCCACCAGCGGCCCTGGTGCGGGGTGTCCGGGGTGCCCTCGTAGAGCACCTCGGTCGCGCCGTTGGAGAGCGGGCCGTAGACGATGTACGAGTGGCCCGTCACCCAGCCGACGTCGGCGGTGCACCAGTAGACGTCCGATTCCGGCTTGAGGTCGAAGACGGCGTGGTGGGTGTACGACACCTGGGTGAGGTAGCCGCCGGTGGTGTGCAGGATGCCCTTGGGCTTACCCGTCGTCCCGGAGGTGTAGAGGATGAACAGCGGGTGCTCGGCGTCGAACGCCTCGGGGGTGTGCGTCTCGCTCTGCCGGTCGACGATCTCGTGCCACCACACGTCGCGGCCCTCGTGCCAGGCGATGTCCTCCTGGCCCGTACGGCGCACCACGAGCACACTGCGGACGTTCTCCGTGCCGGGCCTGGTCAGGGCCTCGTCGACGGCCGGCTTGAGGGCGGAGGCCTTTCCGCGGCGGTAGCCGCCGTCGGCGGTGATCACGACGCGGGCGTCGGCGTCGTTGATCCGGGTCGCCAGCGCGTCCGCGGAGAAGCCGCCGAAGACCACCGAATGCGGCGCGCCCAGACGGGCGCAGGCCAGCATGGCGACGACCGTCTCCGGGATCATCGGCATGTAGATGGCGACCCGGTCACCGGCCCGCACGCCCAGCTCGGTGAGGGCGTGGGCGGCCTTGGAGACCTCGCGCTGCAGCTCGGCGTAGGTCAGGGAGCGGCTGTCGCCCGGCTCGCCCTCGAAGTGGACGGCGACCCGGTCGCCCAGGCCGTTCTCCACATGGCGGTCGACGCAGTTGTAGGCGACGTTCAGCTTGCCGTCGGCGAACCACTTCGCGAAGGGTGGGTTGGACCAGTCGAGGGTCTGGGTGGGCTCGGTCTCCCAGGACAGGCGCCGGGCCTGCTCGGCCCAGAAGCGCAGCCGGTCCGCCGCGCCCTGTTCGTACGCGGCAGCCGTGACGTTGGCGTGCGCGGCCAGCTCGGCGGGGGGTGTGAACCGCCGTTCCTCTTTGAGCAGGTTGGCCAGGCTTTCGTTGCTCACGACTTCTCCCAATCACAGGGGTGTCCGATGTGTCCCAGGCCATAGCTCATCAGCCCGCACGGGCCCCTGACAAGGGCTGTGGACAAAAAATGGTCCAGACCTGTTGACGGCCAGTCGGTTCCGTGCTGACCGGCGGCCTTCGGCGCAGGTCAGGCCCGGGCCGGGGACGCCTCGCCGCGGACCGCGCGGAACCGCCCGGTGGCCTCGTCGAGCACGTACGCCTGGGCCTCGCCGACATGGAAGTACATCCCGTGCAGGGTGAGCGCTCCCTCCGCCACCCGGCGCGCCACGCAGGCGTGTGCCCTGAGGTGGTCGAGCTGCTGCCGGACGTTGACGAGGGCCAGCCGTTCCTGATCATCGCTCACCGGCCGACCGCACAGCGCGACTTCTCCCCGGCCCAGCCGCCCGATGCGCTGCATTCGGGCCAGGCTCGGCAGACCGTGCCGCAGCCAGCGGGAGAGCGGGGTCGGCTCGCCGTCCTCGGGGGCCGCGGAATCCAGCAGGGCCCCCATGGCGCCGCATCCGGAATGCCCGCACACCGTGATCGAACCGACCCGCAGGACCTCGACCGCGTACTCGATCGCCGCTGCCACGGAGTCGCACGAGGCCTCCGAGCCGGGCGGGGGCATCAGATTGCCGACATTGCGCACGGTGAACAGGTCGCCCGGACCGCTGGCGGTGATCATGCTCGTGACCACCCGGGAGTCGGCGCAGGTCAGGAACAGCTGGGTGGGCCGCTGGCCCTCGCGCGCCAGCCGGGCCAGCTCCTCGCGCACCAGCGGGGCCGTATGGCGCTGGAACGCACTGATTCCGCCTAGCAGTTGGCTGCTGCCCTCCGGTGTCCGGGCCTGGTCCGGGGCGGTCCGGGTGCACTCGTGGTGGCGCCACGGCGTCCACGGCCGGCAGGAGTGCGCGCCGGTGGTCTCGGCGAGCGGCCGGGCCGAGCGGCCACCGAGGGTCACCCAGCCGCCGTGCGCCCGATGGGCCGCCGACCAGGACTGCAGCGCCTCGTGGGCGGCGTGGTCCATGAAGGAGCCGCGGAGTTCGATGACGACATCGGTGTGGGCCGGGACCAGCGCCAGCGCCCGGGTCAGCCGCGGCACCGCCAGGAACGTCAACTGACCGCTGATGCGCACCCGGTAGCCCTCGTCCTCCTTCGTGACGGTGACGCGCGTGTGGGTCAGCCGGCGCAGTGCGAGGAAGGCCGCGACGGTGATGCCGGTCAGCACGCCCTGGAGGACGCCGAGCAGCACCACACCGCCCAACGTGGCGGCGTAGACCGGGAATTCACGGTGCCGCTGGACGTGCCGGATGTGCGCGAAGCTCACCATCCGTACGCCGACCACCATCACCAGGGCGGCCAGTGCTGCAAGCGGGATGAGCTCCAGGGCGGCCGCCGACAGGCCGGCGCACAGCAGCACCCACACGCCGTGCAGCACGGTGGCGCGGCGGGTGACGGCGCCGGCCCTTACGTTGGCCGAGCCACGGATCGCACCCCCGGAGACGGGCAGCCCGCCCAGTAGGCCGGAGACGGCGTTGGCCGCCCCCTGGGCAGCCAGTTCGCGGTTGAGGGCCAGGCGGCCGGTGGGGGCCGCGGGCCGCTCGGCGGCGAGCCGGTCCACGGCCACGGCGGACAGCAGCGACTCCATGCTGGCGACGAAGGTAACGGTCAGTACCGCGGCGGCCAGGGCCGGAACGGACGCCTCCGGCAGCACCGGGAGGGTCGGCACCTGCCAGTTGGGCAGCGCCACGCGCGGCACCGCCGACCCCGCGCCGACCGCCGTCGCGGCGGCCACCGCGACCAGTGGGGCCGGCAGCGCCCGCGCCCACCGCCCGGCACGGCCCGGCAGCCGCCCCCAGCCGGCGAGTACGGCCACGGTGACGGCGCCGATCAGCAGCGCGGTGGGGTGCGGATGCGCCAGCTGGTCGGGGAGGGCGGCGACGTTGTCGAGCGCCGAACTGTCGGGCCGGCCGCCGAGCACCACATGGAGCTGCCCGATGGCGATGGTGGCCCCGATGCCGGCCAGCATGCCGTGCACGATCGCCGGGCTGACCGCCAGCGTCGCCCGGGCCACCCGCAGGGCGCCCAGGGCGAGTTGGGTCAGTCCGGCCAGGACCGTGATGGCGCAGGTGGCCCGCCAGCCGTAGCGCTGGACGAGGTCGGTGGTGACCACCAGGAGGCCGGTGGCGGCGCCGCTCACCTGAAGGGGTGCGCCGCCCAGCAGCCCGGCGACGATGCCGCCGACGACCGCGGCGATCAGTCCGGCCTGGAGCGGGGCCCCGGTGGCCAGCGCGACGCCGAGCGACAGCGGGACGGCGAGCAGGAAGACGACGGCCGAGGCGGAGAGGTCCCGGAGCCAGGCGGCCCGGCCGGCCCGCTTGGCCGGGGGTTCGAGGGGCTGGAGGAGCGGCTCGGGAGGGACGGCGGCCCGGTGCGGGGAGCGGGGCGGCTGCGGCGGCGACTTCTCGATCTGCGACATTCCCGTCTCCTCCGGGGCGACGCGGTCGCGCGGGGCGCGATCGTGGGCGGCGGTGTACTGCGGCGGGTCGCGAGCCGGCCGGTGGGCGTCGCGGTGGGTGACGGTCCGGTGACTCTCAAGCAGCGGTAAACGAAGCGTAATGACGCGTAAAGGTCCGGAGAAGACTTTCCGGTCATTTGCCCCAATCCACCCCTCTATCGGGTGAAGATCCCGGCTCCGGCGTTGCCGGGATCGGTAAACGGGACGGCCGGTCCGTGCGGGTCCGGCGCGAGCCGTGCGACGACTCGCGCCGGCCGGCCATCAGGCCGGCTGCGGGGCTGCCGTCCCCTCGGAGAGGACGAACGCCGGGTCGACCTGGGCCGCGAGATCGACGCCCGTCTTGGCGTTGCCCCAGCTCTCCGCGTTCTTCAGGTGGAAGTGCACCGTCTGGCGCGTGTAGCGCTCCCAGTCGCGACGCCCATAGGTCGCATCGGCGGTGTCGTGCAGCGTCTCCAGGGCGCGCCGGTTGGCCTGCTCCAGATAGGCGAAGCGGGCCGGGCGGCCCTTCTCCATGGCGCGCACCCACTCCGACTGCCCGACCGTCACCAGCAGGTCGTCGCCCGTCGCGTCGCGCAGGAACGCCAGGTCGTCCGGCCCCTGGACCTTGTTGCCCACCACCTTGAGGGGGACCCCGAAATCCCGGGCGTACTCCTTGTACTGGCGGTAGACCGCGACGCCCTTACGGGTCGGCTCGGCGACCAGGAAGGTCATGTCGAAGCGGGTGAACATCCCGGAGGCGAAGGAGTCGGACCCGGCCGTCATGTCGACCACGACATACTCCTCGCGGCCGTCAACAAGGTGGTTCAGGCACAGTTCGACGGCGCCGACCTTGGAGTGGTAACAGGCCACGCCGAGGTCCGACTCGGTGAACGGGCCGGTCGCCATCAGCCGGACCGGGGTGCCGTCCAGTTCCACCGTCCGCGCGCACGCGTCGTAGACGGGGTTGTCCTCGCAGACCCGCAGGAGACGCGATCCCTCGCCGGGCGGGGTCGTCTTGATCATGGCTTCGGCGGACGGGATCCGGGGGTTGCTGCCGCGCAAATAGTCCTTGATCAGCGGGAGATGGGTGCCCATCGCGGGAAGCGCGGCCGCCTCCGCCTCGTCGAGGCCGAGCGCGGCACCCAGATGCTGGTTGATGTCGGCGTCCACGGCGATCACGGGGATCCGGGCCGCGGCGAGATGGCGGACGAACAGGGAGGAGAGGGTGGTCTTGCCGCTGCCGCCCTTGCCTACGAAAGCGATCTTCATGTTCACAAAGGGTAATCCGGCGGTTCCGGTGAGTGAGAGCTCTGCGTGAAGAAGACCACTCCTTCGAGGGGTTCGGGCTGCCGGTGCGTAGGGTCGTACCCATGGCTGGAAACTCCCGGGGGACCACCCCCGCACCCCCGAAGGCGAGCGACGATCCGCTCGCGACCCTGGCCTTGCTCCCGGGAGTCGCCGACTCCGTGGACTCCGTGCGCAAGGGCGTCGACCGGGTCTACGGGCACCGGATCATGCGGCGTCGCAGCAACGAGGTCAGTTCCGAGGCGGCGCTGCGCGGAGCGCGCGGTTCCGCGGCCCTGTCGGGCGCCGACTGGGCGCTCGAAGAGGTCAGGCGCCGGACCGACTTCGGCGTCGAGGGCGAGCCGCGGACGGTCGGCGCGGCCCTGCGGCTGACCGCCGAGGCCGGCCAGCTGCTGAGCGTGTGGCGGCAGTCGCCGCTGCGGGTACTGGCGCGGCTCCACCTTGTGGCGGCCGGCAAGGAGGCGGCGGACGAGACGGTGGGGCGGCCCCGGCTCGCCGGGGAGCCGGTGGACGAGCCGCTCGTCGAGCTGCCGCTGCCGGACGCCGACGAGGTGGCCGGGCGGCTGGACGGCCTGTCGCGACTGCTGCTGGCCGGCACGGAGGCGCCGGCCCTGGTGCTCGCCGCCGTGGTGCACGGCGAACTGCTGGCGCTACGGCCGTTCGCCTCGCACAACGGGCTGGTCGCCCGTGCCGCGGAACGGGTCGTGCTGGTCGGCAGCGGACTGGACCCCAAGGCGATCTGCCCCGCCGAGGTGGGGCACGCGGAACTGGGCCGGGCGGCCTATGTGGCGGCCCTGGAGGGTTATGTCTCGGGCACCCCGGAGGGCGTCGCCGGATGGATCGCCCACTGTGGACGGGCGGTCGAACTCGGCGTACGGGAGAGCACGGCGGTCTGCGAGGCCCTCCAGCGCGGCGCGGCATAAGCGGCGGGGGCGCAGTATCCGGCCGTTGTGGGCGGCGGTATCCGACCCGGTAGCCGGAATTCCGGAACGCATTGCTTGATTTGGCCCGAACACAGGGTTGCGGCGGTACCAATCGGTGGTACCGCCGCTGGCATGTCTGCCGGGTTACCAGGCGTGCTCGAATATTTGCCCATCAGGTCGGAATCTTCGTCCGGTTACCTGGTGCGGCTGGCCCGTAATCGACGGGTCGGCGTCGCGTGGGTGCCCGGCATTCATGCATCGGTCCGTGGGCCACTTTCTGCGTTAAAGGTGTTCCTCTCGGATGTCCTTGGTCTCGCGGGCCGTTAAGTCCTTTGTACTACTCGTACCGGGCAAGCGGAACCCCGGGCCGCAGATCTTTACGTTTGGCTTCAAACGCGGTCAATACGGGCGGCGCGGCCGGGCCGGCCAATACGGGCGAGGCGCGGCTTTGCGGTTTTCCGCCGGCTCGCGTACCAGACCAGGGTGGCGGTGGCGGCCGCCGCGCTCACCGCGGCCATGGCGGCGAGCGCCGGCCGGGACGGCATGGACAGCGCCGGCAGCCGTTGTTTGAGCGGAACCGGGCGGTTGAAGGAGAGCACCGGCCAGCCCCGCGCGACGGCCTCGCGGCGCAGCGCGCGGTCCGGATTGACCGCGTACGGATGCCCCACGGCCGACAGCATCGGGACATCGGTTGCCGAATCGCTGTACGCAAAACAGCGCTCCAGGTCGTAACCCTCGGACTCGGCGAGCTCCCGGACGGCCTCCGCCTTGGTGGGGCCGTAGGCGTAATACTCCACCTCTCCGGTGAATCGGCCGTCCTCGCCGACGACCATACGGGTGGCCACGACCCGGTCGGCACCGAGAAGTTCCCCGATCGGTTCGACGACCTCGGCACCCGAGGTGGAGACAATGACGACATCACGTCCGGCGGCGTGATGCTCCTCGATGAGTGAGGCCGCCTCGTCGTAAATGATCGGGTCGATCAGATCGTGCAGTGTCTCGGCGACGATCTCCCGCACCTGGGACACATCCCAGCCGCGGCACAAGGAGGAGAGATATTCCCGCATCCGCTCCATCTGATCGTGATCGGCACCGCCCGCGAGGAACACGAACTGGGCATACGCAGTGCGCAGTACGGCCCGCCGATTGATCAGGCCGCCTTGGTAGAACGACTTGCTGAAGGTCAGCGTGCTCGACTTAGCAATGACGGTCTTGTCCAAGTCGAAGAACGCGGCAGTACGGGGCGTCGAGTGAGGCACGGAGTGGTTTTCCACGGGGCGAGCATAGGCGGCCCACCATTCGGCGTAAGGTGTGGCGCGTGGGTTTGCCTGAGAAGGCTCTCGGGTACACCATGGAAGTCACGGATCGTTCGCGACCGTGCTAACCCGGTCCGGCTCCTCCCCCCCCCGAGTCGGCCGTGGGGACGACCCCCGCTCTCCCCCCCGGCGGGGGTCGTCGCATGTCCGGGGGCCTTTTCTGCCTCGAGGCACCGATCCGCCCGTCTTTGCGCCCGCTCGGCGCCGGCCGTCACGACGCCTCCTCCCCCTTACGCACCGTAGTCACCACGCTGCTCTGAGGAAGGCTTGGGCGGACCGCTCCCACGGGCCCCTGGAGCACCTCGCGAGGCCCTCTTGCGTCACGGAAGTGGCCGCCGGTCGCTGGAATAGGTGACGGGGATATTCACAGGCGCGGAGTTGTCCACAGATTTGGACCAAGATCCACCCGGATTTTCCGATCCCTGCATCGTAAAAGTCCGCGAGTTCGCGAGTGCGGGTCGCGTAGCGATAGGGGGACGGACATGGCTGGAACCATGCCATCGGAAGGGCCGGCCCGGGCCGGCGAAGAGTGGGGCGGCCCACTGGTCATCACCGAGGACGAAGGGCTCCTCGACGACCTACTGCGGCTGTGTGCGGCGGCCGGCGCGCTGCCCGAGGTGGCGCACGGCCTGCCGGCCCGCAAAGGGGGCTGGGAGGCGGCGCCCCTGGTGATCGTCGGGGCCGACTGCGCGGGCCGGTTACGCGGTGCCGGACGCCGCCCGGGCGTGATCCTCGCGGCCCGGGGCACCGACGACCCCGAGACCTGGCGGCAGGCCGTCGCCCTGGGCGCCGAGCGGGTCCTCGGCCTTCCCGACGGCGAGCGCTGGCTGGTCGACCGGATCGCCGACGCGGTCGAGGGGGACGGGCCGCCGGCCCTCACGGTGGGCGTCATCGGCGGCCGCGGTGGCGCCGGGGCGAGCACCCTGGCCGCCGCGCTGGCCGTCACCGCCGCGCGGACGGGGCGGCGCACGATGCTGGTCGACGGCGACCCGCTGGGCGGCGGGCTGGACGTCCTGCTGGGCGGGGAGAAGGAGAAGGGACTGCGCTGGCCGGCCTTCGCCGAGTCGCGCGGCCGGGTGGCCTGCGGCGCCCTGGAGGAGTCCCTGCCCCGGCTGCACTCCCTACGGGTCCTCAGCTGGGACCGGGGCACCGAGGTCGCCATTCCGCCGCCGGCCATGCGCGCGGTCGTCTCCGCGGCACGCCGGCGCGGCGGGGTCGTGGTGGTGGACCTGCCGCGCCGCGCCGACGAGGCGACGGCGGAGGCGCTGTCCCAGGTGGACGTCGGGCTGCTGCTGGTTCCCACGGAGCTGCGGGCGGTCGCGGCGGCCCGACGGGTGGTCGGCGGGGTGCGGCCCCTGCTCGGCGATCTGCGGCTGGTGGCGCGCGGAACCCCCGACCGCCATGGACACGGCCTGCCCCCGGCCGAGATCGCCCGCCTCATGGACCTCCCACTGGCCGGTGAACTCCCCTGGGAGCTTGGCCTGTTCGCGGACCTGGCCCGCGGTCTGCCACCGGGCTCCCAGGCTCGCGGTCCGCTGGCGCGCTTCTGCGGGGAGTTCTGGTCCCGGGCGGCGGGTGGCCGGGACGGCGCCGCGGAGCCGGGAGCGGCCCGGATGGGGGCGCCCGGCGGCGTGGAACCGGCTGCGCGCCCGGACGGAGCGGACGGAGGCCGGCCGTGAAACAGGGCGAGGGCCTGCTGGAGGCGGTGCGGCGACGACTCGCCGAAGCCGGGGCGGAGCCGACCCCGGCCCGGGTGGCGGTGGCGCTGCGCGAGGAAGGGCGGCTGCTGGGGGACACCGAAGTGCTCGGCGTGGTGGGGGCGTTGCGCTCCGAGATGGTGGGCAGCGGACCGCTGGAGCCGCTGCTGGCCGCGCCCGACGTGACGGACGTCCTGGTCACCGCGCCGGACGAGGTGTGGGTGGACCGCGGCGCCGGCCTGGAGCGCACGGATGTCCGCTTCCGGGACGGCGCTGAGGTCCGCCGGCTCGCCCAGCGGCTGGCGGCGGTGGCCGGCCGGCGGCTGGACGATGCCCGGCCATGGGTGGACGCCCGGCTTCCGGACGGCACCCGGCTGCACGCCGTCCTGCCCCCGGTGGCGGTCGGCGGGACGTGCCTGTCCTTACGGGTGCTGCGGCCCAGGGCCTTCGCGCTCGCGGAGCTGGTCGCGGCCGGGACGGTCCCTCCCGGCGGCGACCGGCTGCTCCGGGCGGTGCTGGCGGCCCGGCTGTCCTTCCTGGTCAGCGGTGGTACGGGCTCCGGCAAGACCACGCTCCTCAGCACGCTGCTCGGACTGGTCGGCCCGGCCGAGCGGATCGTCCTGGCCGAGGACTCGGCGGAGCTGCGCCCCGACCACCCCCATGTGGTGCGGCTGGAGACCCGGCCCGCCAATCAGGAGGGCGCCGGCCGGGTCACGCTGCGGGACCTCGTACGCCAGGCGCTCCGGATGCGGCCGGACCGGCTGGTGGTGGGCGAGGTGCGGGGCCCGGAGGTCACGGACCTGCTGGCCGCCCTCAATACGGGCCATGAGGGCGGCTGCGGCACGGTCCACGCCAACGCCGCCTGCGACGTCCCCGCCCGCCTGGAGGCCCTCGGCTCGACCGCGGGCCTGGACCGGGCCGCCCTGCACAGCCAGTTGGCAGCCGCGCTCTCCGTCGTCCTCCACCTCGTACGCGACCGGGCCGGCCGCCGCCGGATCGCCGAGGTGCACGTCCTGGAGCGCAATCTCGACGGCTGTGTGGTGACCGTCCCGGCGGCGCTCTGGAGCCCGGACGGCTTCCAACCGGCCCACGGGTGGGGGCGGTTGAGCCGCCTGTGCGATCGCGGCGGAGGCGAGTGGTCATGAACGGCGCAGGGCTGGCGCTGGTGGGCGCGGTGGTGTGTGCGGGGGCCGCGGCCCGGCTGGCGACCGGGAGACGGGAGGAGGTACGGCGGCGGGCCCGGGCGGTCCTCGGGGGCGATGCGGGCGACCGGACTGCCCAGGGGCGGGCCCCGCGGCTGGAGGAGGTACGGGCGTGGTGTGCGGGACGCGTGACCGACGGGGAGCGGCGCTGGCGCCTCGGACGCCGGGCCGACCTCGGCCGGGAGCTGTGGTGCCTGCCCGCCGGGCTGGCGCTGGGCGTACTGGGCGGGTCCGTGCTGCCGGTGCTCGCGGCACCGGTGGCGGGGTACCTCGTTCGGCGGTGGCTCGCCGGCCGTCGGGCGGAACGGGCGCGCGAGCGGCGGACCGCCGAGGTGATCGGGCTGTGCGCGGCGGTGGCCGGGGAGCTGCGGGCCGGTCGGCAGCCGGCCCAGGCGCTGTACGCCGCGGGGGCGCCACCGGCGCTGGGCCCGGCGGGCCGGGCGGCGGCCGCGGCGGCGCGTTACGGCGGGGACGTGCCCCGAGCGCTACGGGCCGCGGCGCGGCAGCCCGGGGCCGAGGGCCTCACCGCGGTGGCGGCGTGCTGGCAGGTGGCGGTCGAGGGCGGTGCGGGCCTGGCCGCCGGTCTGGAGCGGATCGCGACCGGACTCCGCGTCCGCAGGGAGCTGCGCGAGGAACTGCGGGCCCAGTTGGCCGGCCCCCGGGCAACCGCGCTGATGCTGGCGCTGCTCCCGGTGGGCGGCCTCCTGATGGGCACCGCATTGGGCGCCGACCCCCTCGGAGTGCTGCTGCACTCCCCGGCCGGCTGGGGCTGCCTGGTGCTCGGCGGGTTCCTGGAGGGGGGCGGGGTGGCGTGGACGACCCGGATCGTCGCGGAAGCGGAAGGCACGCGCGGCACGGAGGGCGTGCGAGCCACGCGAGGGACGGGTGAAGCGGAAGGGGCGGACGACATGAAAGGGGCGGACGACGCGCGAGGCACGGAAGGCGCGGGAGGCACACGGGGGACGCGAGGCACGCGGGGTGCGGAAGTGCGGAACGAAGGCGCAGGCGCACGGAAAGTGCGCATAAGGGGCATGTGGTGAGCGCGATGGTGGACGCAAGCATCGACGTCGCGGAGGTTGTCCACAGGATGGGGATGACGGTGGCCGCCGCGTCACCCGTCGTGTCGCCCGTCGCAACGGTGCTGCTGTGTGCGACGGCGGCGGTGGCAGCAATGGCGGTGCTGGACGAGGCGCGCCGGCGCCGGGCCGTACGGAGACGGGCGGTGGCCGTCCTGGGCCACGGGCCGGCCGCGGACGGCGGCCGCGAGGGCGGGCCCGGCGGGTCGAGCCGGCTCCTGGGGCCCGGTGGGCGCGCAAGTCGTACCCGAGCGAAGGCCCGGGGCCGTCCAGCGGGAGCCGGGGGGCCGGCGAGATGGGCCGGGCCGCTGGGAGCGGCGGTCTGCGTGGCCCTCCTCATCGGCGGCGCGGCCGGCGTCCTGGCGGGTCTCGTCGCAGGTTTCGTCGCGCACCGCAGGCTGGCGCGCCACCAGGCGGCGCAGGCCGCACGGTCGGCGGCCGAGGAGGTGCACCGGCAACTGGCGCCGGCCGCCGACCTGTTGGCCGCCTGCCTGGCGGCGGGAGCAGGTCCACGCGAGGCGGCCGAAGCGGTCGGCCGGTCCCTCGACGGGCCGGTGGCCGAACGGCTGCGGCAAGTGGCGGCGGAGCTGCGACTGGGAGGCGAACCGGCCGTCGTCTGGCGGCGGTTGGCCGCACTGCCCGGCGCCGAGGAACTCGCCCGCTGCATGGAGCGAGCCGGGATATCCGGCGTGCCGGCGGTGGAGTCCGCATCCCGGATCGCCGCTGCTCTACGCGCCGAACGGGACAGAGCCGCGGCCGCACGGGCCCGGCGGGCCGGCGTGCTGGTCACCCTCCCGCTGGCCGGTTGCTTTCTCCCGGCGTTCCTCCTGCTCGGGGTGGCCCCGGTGCTCATCGGCTTGGCGGACGGCCTGCTGGGACGCAACTGACTGCGGGACTGACGACGAGGAGTGACCACACGGGCCGACCAGAAGGGCGGGCAACGAGGCGCCGACGCGAGCACGAGAAGACGTCACCAGCCGACGACAACAACCCGAGCAACCAATACGACCACAGCGACAACAACAGCGACAACAACCAAGCAACCACACGACCCAGACAACGACAGCGACAACGACAACCAACCGGCCGGGAGGCGGCCGGGGAACGGGGGTTGGCATGTTCCGGCGATGGAAGAAGCGGCTGTGCGGGAAGGCGGCCGACGACCGTGGGATGGCAACGGCCGAGTACGCGATCGTCACGCTCGCGGCCTGTGCGCTGGCCGTGGTGTTCTACCGGCTCATCACGAGCGGCACCGTGCGTGCGGCGTTGCGGTCATTGATCGAGCAGGCGCTCCATGCACCGTCGTGACGGCGGGAGGACACTCCGCGGGGCCCGCGCGGCCCCGCGGAGGGCGCGCGACACCGGCTCCGTGACCGCGGAGACGGCTCTGGTGCTCCCGGTGCTGGTGGTGGTCGTGGCGGTGCTCATCTGGGGCCTCATGGCCGCCTGCGCCCGCATCGAGTGCGTGGACGCGGCGCGGGCCGGGGCCCGGGCGGCCGCGCGCTCGGAACCGCGGACGGCGGTGCTCGCGGCCGCCCGGCGCGTGGCGCCCCGGGGCGCGCGGGTGGCGCTGGTCCGGGAGGGCGATCTGGTGCGGGTACGGGTCGAGGCCGCACTGCCCGGTGTCGGGGAGCTGACGGTACGCGTCGGAGGGGAGGCGGTGGCTCTTGCGGAGGAAACGGTGGGGCGATGAGGGCTCGGCGACGGTCTGCACGGTCTTCGCCGCCGCGGCGCTGTGCGCGGTCTTCCTGGCCCTGATGGGACTTGGCCAGGCCGTCACGGCACGCCACCGGGCGGGCGGCGCCGCCGACCTGGCCGCGCTGGCGGCCGCGGACCGAGCCGTACGGGGCCCGGCCGCCGCCTGCGCGGCGGCGGGCCGGGTGGCGGCTGCACAGCACACGCGGCTGGTGCGCTGCGCGGTCTCCGGCCCGGTCGCGGACGTCTCGGTGGAAGCGGGCAGCGGGCCCTTCACCACCCAGTCACGGGCCCGCGCCGGACCGGCGGCACAAGAGCCATCCACTGCCCGTACGGAGGCGCAAGGGCCGTCCCCTGCCCGCAGGGAGGCGCAAGGGGCGTCCTCTGCCCGCAGGGAGGCGCAACGGGCGCCCCTCCCGGTACGCAGCCACAAGAGATGCCTCCTGCCCGGCCCAGCGCCACAAGAGCCGTCCCTGGCCCGTATGGCGACGCAGGAGGCCCGTTGCCGGCCCGGTTGGCCATACGGGCCTCAGCGGCCGCTCGTACGACAGCGCAAGCAGGCCCAACGCCCCTCGGACGGCACGCGGACCACCCGCCTCCCGCCGGCCAGCACGGTCGCCCGCATACGTGCACCCCCACCGGCCTCTTCCCGCCCACCACGGGAGGGGACAGACCGGAGGACGAAGTCCGTAGGGCTGGCACCGCACCCAACACCCACCCAGCCCGCCGCAGGCGCAACGGCGAACAACAACCGTGGCGGGACGGCCAAGTACGGGGGAGGGGCCGCCAGCGCATCGGCGGGCTCCAGGTACGGCGCCGCAGCCGAGTACGTGGGAGGGGCCGCAGGCGCAACGGCGAGTAGCGCTCACGGGGTCGCACTCGACCGCGTGGAGGGGCCGCTAGCGCATCGGCGGGCTCCAGGTACGGCGGCGCAGCCGAGTACGTGGGAGGGGCCGCAGGCGCAACGGCGAGTAGCGCTCACGGGGTCGCACTCGACCGCGTGGAGGGGCCGCTAGCGCATCGGCGG
>NZ_JBIDAJ010000001.1:0-175099 GCF_043202395.1 Streptomyces sp. NPDC048197 | reverse complement strand
CGGGCTCCAGGTACGGCGGCGCAGCCGAGCACGTGGGAGGGGCCCCAGGCGCATTGGCGAGCAACAGGCACGGCGCCGCAGTCGACCACGTGGGAAGGTCCGCCAAGCGCAACGGCGAGCAACCACCACGGCGCCGCACCCGAGTACGTGGGCCCGCCGCCCCCCCCGCGCGGGCTCAGGCGGAGTTTTTCGGGGCGCCGCGGAGGAGTTCGCCGAGGAGGCGGATGGCGCCGCGTTTGTGGAGGGGGTCGTTGCCGTTGCCGCATTTGGGGGACTGGATGCAGGACGGGCAGCCGGCCTCGCACTCGCAGGAGGCGATCGCGCTGCGGGTGGCGGTGAGCCAGTCGGCGGCCGTGTGGAAGGCGCGTTCGGCGAAGCCCGCGCCGCCCGGGTGGCCGTCGTAGACGAACACGGTCGGCAGCAGGGTGTCCGGGTGCAGCGGGACGGACACTCCGCCGATGTCCCAGCGGTCGCAGGTGGCGAAGAGCGGCAGCATGCCGATGGAGGCGTGCTCCGCGGCGTGCAGCGCGCCGCCGAGCTGCCGGGGGCCGACGCGGGCGGCGTCGAGCTGGTCCTCGGTGACCGTCCACCACACCGCGCGGGTGCGCAGCGTACGCGGCGGCAGATCGAGCTTGGTCTCGCCCAGGACCTCGCCGGTGATGAGCTTGCGGCGCAGGTAGGACACGACCTGGTTGGTGACCTCCACGGAGCCGAAGCACAGCCTGGCGTCTCCCCAGGGGACCTCGGTGTCGGTCTCCAGGATGGAGATGGCCGTGGTGTCGCGGGCCGTCGTGGAGTACGGCGGGCTGGCCTCCTCGACGAGCGCGACGTCGTCGTCCAGGTCGAGGTGGCGCACGAGGTACGTACGGCCCTGGTGGAGGTGGACCGCGCCGTCGTGCACGGTGGTGTGCGCGGCGCCGGCGTCCACGGTGCCCAGCAGCCGCCCGGTGCCGGCTTCCACGACCTGCACCGGCGCACCGCCCTGGCCGCGGATGTCGGTGAGGTCGGCGGCCCGTTCGCGGCGCGTCCAGTGCCAGGCGGTGGCCCGCCGCCGCAGCAGGGCCGCGGCCTCCAGCTGCGGCATCAGCCCTGCGGCCGCGGGCCCGAAGAGCGGGAAGTCGGCCTCGGTGAGCGGGAGTTCGGCGGCGGCGGCGCACAGGTGCGGGGCGAGCACATAGGGGTTGTCGGGGTCGAGGACGGTCGACTCGACCGGCTGGTCGAAGAGCGCCTCGGGGTGGTGGACGAGATAGGTGTCCAGCGGGTCGTCACGGGCCACGAGCACCGCCAGGGCGCCCTGCCCGGCCCGTCCGGCCCGTCCGGCCTGCTGCCACAGGGACGCGCGGGTCCCCGGATAGCCGGCGATGACCACGGCGTCCAGACCGGAGACGTCCACGCCCAGCTCCAGCGCCGTGGTGGCGGCCAGGCCGAGGAGCGCGCCGCTGTGCAGGGCGCGTTCCAGGGCGCGGCGCTCCTCGGGCAGGTAGCCGCCCCGATAGGCGGCGATCCGCGCGGGCAGCGAGCGGTCCACCTCCGCGAGCCGTTCCTGGGCGATCAGCGCGATCAGTTCCGCGCCGCGCCGGGAGCGTACGAAGGCGACCGTGCGCACGCCCTGGACGGCGAGGTCGGTGAGCAGATCGGCGGTCTCGGCGGTGGCCGTGCGGCGCACCGGGGCGCCCTGTTCCCCGTGCAGCTCGGTCAGCGGTGGCTCCCAGAGCGCGAAGACCAACTCGCCGCGCGGCGAGGTGTCCTCGGTGATCTCCACCACGGGCAGCCCGGTGAGCCGGGTCGCGGCCCGGGCCGGCTCGGCGGACGTGGCGGAGGCGAGCAGGAAGACCGGCTCCGAGCCGTAACGGGCGCAGACCCTGCGCAGCCGGCGGAGGACCTGAGCGACGTGCGAGCCGAACACACCGCGGTAGGTGTGGCACTCGTCGATGACCACATAGCGCAGCGCGCGCAGGAAGGAGGACCACCGGGGATGGGACGGCAGGATGCCGCGGTGCAGCATGTCGGGGTTGGTCAGCACGTAGTTCGCGTACTGGCGGACCCACTCGCGCTCCTCGACAGGGGTGTCGCCGTCGTAGACCGCCGGCCGGACGGCGTTGCCCAGCGGGGCGGCCAGCTCCCGCACGGCGCGCCGCTGATCGGCGGCCAGTGCCTTCGTCGGGGCCAGATACAGCGCCGTGGTGCCCCTGCCGTTGGGCGCCTCCGCACCGTCCAGGAGCGTGGAGAGGACCGGCGCCAGATATGCCAGGGACTTGCCCGAGGCGGTGCCGGTGGCCACCACGACCGACTCGCCGCGCAATGCGTGTTCGGACGTCCGTGCCTGGTGGGCCCAGGGACGCTCGATTCCGGACGAACGGATCGCATCGATCACTTCGGGCCGGATCCGATCGGGCCAGTCGGTGTGGCTCCCGATGCGCGGGGGCAAGTGCTCCGTATGAGTGATGCGCGCAGCGCGGGTCGCGCCCCGGGCGAGACGTTCGAGAATCATGCCTGGGGAAGGGCGCGCGCCCGCATCCGGCGGGAGTCGATTGGAGGCCATCGGCACCGAGTGTGTCACCGGAGTGACGGACAATGCTCAAAGGGCGTCGTGCACGCCTGCTGGTAAGTGATTGAATGCCATCGCGGCTGCCAGATCCGCCCCTACTTCGGTGGGGAGGCCCCAGGGGGGCGACCGCTCGATAGCAAGGTGCTGGAGGATCCGTGGACCTGTCCCTGTCGACCCGGACCGTTGGCGACCGTACGGTCGTCGAGGTCGGTGGCGAGATTGATGTATACACCGCGCCCAAGCTGCGTGAGCAGCTGGTCGAGCTTGTGAACGACGGAAGCTACCACCTCGTGGTGGACATGGAACGTGTCGACTTCCTCGACTCCACTGGGCTCGGCGTCCTGGTCGGCGGACTCAAGCGGGTGCGCGCCCATGAGGGCTCGCTGCGCCTGGTCTGCAACCAGGAGCGCATTCTCAAGATCTTCCGTATCACCGGTCTGACCAAGGTGTTCCCGATTCACACCTCGGTCGAGGAAGCCGTCGCAGCCACTGACTGACGGCTTGCCGGGCCCCCGCGCCGGCAGGCGCGGGGGAAGGAAGGAGTGGGGGGTACCGGACGGGTGTCCGGCCCCCTGCGTCGCACGCCCGCATATCGAGGGGGATGGCATGGCCACCGTCGAACTCCGTTTCAGCGCCCTTCCCGAGCATGTCCGCACCGCGCGACTGGTCGCGGCTGCCGTGGCACGGCGGGCCGGGGTGGACGAGGCCGTCCTGGACGAGGTGCGGCTCGCGGTCGGCGAGGCCTGCAGCCGGGCCGTGGGGCTGCACGAGAGCCATGACATCGAGTCGCCGGTGCGGGTGCTGCTGATCGAGGACGAGAAGAAGTTCTCGATCGAGGTCGGCGACGGCGTGCCCGGCGGGCCTACCGCGGCGGGTGCCCGGGGTGCCGGCGAGGCCGAGGGCGCCGCGGAGAGCGACGCCGAGGGCGAGGACGAGATGGGCCTCGCGGTCATCAGCGGGCTGGTCGACGACGTCGAAGTGACTGCCGGTGAAGAGGGCGGCATGATCCGCATGAGCTGGCCCACGACGACGGCGGCAACCATCTCGTAGCCGGCTCGTAGCCCGTACGGACGGCTGCCCTGCCGCAGCCCGTACCCGCTCGTACCTGTGCCTGTACCTGGCCTATGCCTGTGCCCGTACTCGTACCTAGCGTCTGTACGCCTTCTGGCATGCCCCTGTCCTTGCCGCTGCCGCTGCCTCCGCTCTGCGCGGGGGCCACGGCGGTCCGCCCCCTCGCTCCCCATGCGTTGCCCCCATGCGTTGCGATCCGGACTCGATCTGACGGGTCCTCATGGGTCGGGATGAGCCCTCACGGTCCCTCAGAGGGGCGTTTGTGGGCGGTGGGTCACCCGTTCGGCCGCGGCCGGGCGGCTCAATTCTCTCCGGGGTCCCCTGTGCCTCATTCGGCCCAGCCGCCGGGGGCGGTGTCCGTGAGCAGCGGCGATCAATGCGTGATCAAGCGGCGATCGGTACGACGAAGAGATCATCTGCCGACGGTCAGTGAATTCGGTGCATTCCTTCGTCCGGGCGAATTCCGGGCGCCTTCTGCCTTTTGATCTTCGCGACTACCGGCGAATTCCCTTTGAGGCGCCCTGTTTTGATCAACCGGGGCTCCCTACAATCCGTCCACATCTCTTGCTCAGGACGCCTGAGCGTGCTTCCGCGCGCCCATGTGCCAAACGTCAAGGAGGACGAATGGCGGGGCCTTACACCCCTCAGTTGCTTGACACCCCCTCTTTTCTGGCCGGGCCGTCACTGACCGCGGGCAACCGCGGCATCGTGCTGGTGATCGCCGCAGTGGCGCTGGCGGCGCTGGCCGTCGCGGCGGTGCTGGTCCGCCAAGTGCTTGCGGCCGGCGAGGGAACCGACAGTATGAAGAAGATCGCGGCGGCGGTGCAGGAAGGCGCAAATGCCTACCTGGCACGGCAGTTGCGGACCCTCGGCGTATTCGCGGTCGTGGTGTTCTTCCTGCTCATGCTGCTGCCCGCGGATAACTGGTCGCAGCGCGCCGGACGCAGTGCCTTCTTCTTGATCGGCGCGGCATTCTCGGCGGCCACCGGCTATATCGGCATGTGGCTCGCGGTGCGCAGCAATGTGCGTGTGGCGGCGGCCGCCCGGGAGGCCACTCCGGCCGAGGGCGAATCCCGGGAAAAGGATCTTACGGCGGTATCCCACAAGGCGATGAAGATCGCTTTCCGTACCGGTGGCGTGGTCGGCATGTTCACCGTGGGACTCGGTCTGCTCGGTGCGTCCTGTGTGGTCCTCGTCTACGCGGTCGACGCGCCCAAGGTGCTGGAGGGCTTCGGTCTCGGTGCCGCGCTGATCGCGATGTTCATGAGGGTCGGCGGCGGCATCTTCACCAAGGCCGCCGACGTCGGCGCCGACCTCGTCGGCAAGGTCGAGAAGGGCATCCCCGAGGACGACCCGCGCAACGCCGCGACCATCGCGGACAACGTCGGCGACAACGTCGGTGACTGCGCCGGTATGGCCGCCGACCTCTTCGAGTCGTACGCCGTGACCCTGGTCGCCGCCCTCATCCTGGGCACCGCGGCCTTCGGCGACGCGGGCCTGGCCTTCCCGCTGCTGGTGCCGGCCATCGGCGTGATCACCGCGATGATCGGCATCTTCGTCGTCGCGCCGCGACGCCGGGACCGCAGCGGCATGACCGCCATCAACCGCGGCTTCTTCGTCTCCGCGGGCATCTCGCTGGTCCTGGTGGCCGCCGCGGTCTTCACCTACCTGCCGTCCAGCTACCGCGACCTGACCGGCGTCAGCGACCCCGTGGTCCTGGGCCACAGCGGTGACCCGCGGATGCTGGCCCTGGTCGCGGTCGCCGTCGGCATCGTGCTCGCCGCGCTGATCCAGCAGCTGACCGGATACTTCACCGAGACCACCCGGCGGCCCGTACGGGACATCGGCAAGACCTCGCTGACCGGACCGGCCACCGTCGTCCTCTCCGGCATCTCGGTCGGCCTGGAATCGGCCGTCTACTCGGCGGTGCTGATCGGTCTGGCCGTCTACGGGGCGTTCCTGCTGGGCGGTGCGTCCATCACCCTGGCGCTGTTCGCGGTGGCGCTGGCCGGCACCGGCCTGCTGACCACCGTCGGCGTGATCGTGGCCATGGACACCTTCGGACCGGTCTCCGACAACGCGCAGGGCATCGCCGAGATGTCCGGCGACGTCTCCGGGGACGGCGCGCAGGTGCTGACCGACCTGGACGCGGTCGGCAACACGACCAAGGCCATCACCAAGGGCATCGCCATCGCGACCGCCGTACTGGCCGCCTCCGCGCTCTTCGGCTCCTACCGGGACGCGATCGCCACCGCCGTACGCAACATCGGCCATGCCGCCGGCGGCATGGGGCTCAGCCTGGACATCTCGCAGCCCAACAACCTGGTCGGGCTGGTCCTCGGCGCCTCGGTCGTCTTCCTGTTCTCCGGGCTGGCGATCAACGCCGTGTCCCGGTCGGCGGGAGCGGTGGTCTTCGAGGTGCGCCGGCAGTTCCGGGAGAAGCCCGGGATCATGGACTACACCCAGACGCCCGAGTACGGGCGGGTGGTCGACATCTGCACCAAGGACGCGCTGCGCGAGCTGGCCACGCCGGGCCTGCTGGCGGTGCTCACCCCGATCGCGGTCGGCTTCTCGCTGGGCGTCGGGGCGCTGGGCTCGTTCCTGGCCGGGGCGATCGGCACCGGCACCTTGATGGCGGTCTTCCTCGCCAACTCCGGTGGCGCCTGGGACAACGCCAAGAAGCTGGTCGAGGACGGCCACCACGGCGGCAAGGGCAGCGAGGCACACGCCGCCACCGTCATCGGTGACACCGTCGGCGACCCGTTCAAGGACACCGCCGGACCGGCGATCAACCCGCTGCTGAAGGTGATGAACCTGGTGGCCCTGCTGATCGCGCCCGCCGTGGTGAAGTTCTCGTACGGCGAGGACAAGAACATCGGCATCCGGATCGCGGCGGCCGTATTGGCGCTCGTCGTCATCATCGGTGCCGTGTACATCTCCAAGCGGCGCGGGATCGCCGTGGGTGACGAACACAACAACTCCGAGGAGCCCGACGGCGTCGCCAAGTCGGCCGAGACGGCGGTGGCGTCCTAACCGGAACCGACCGTCGGAAGGCTCGCGGACCGCTCAACTGGGCGGGTGGACGGCGCATGTTGCAGGCGCCGGCCACCCGCCCTCGGTCTGCCCGGGTGGCCCTGCGCTCCTTGGTGCAAATGGCTGCAATGAGAGCCGGACCGGATGCCCGACCCGGGAACCAGGCCGTTCGGACGTGTATGTTCCGGGGCCGAGAGCCATGGAAGGGACCAATCCGGTGAACAAGAAGCTTGTGGCTGCACTGTCCGGCGGAGCGGCACTGATGCTCGCGCTGACCGGCTGCAGCGAGGACAACGGAAAGAAGCTCAACGACTGGGCGAAGAGTTTCTGCGACCCCGCGCAGACTCCGTTCAAGCAGATCCAGGACGCCAACGCCGCCATGCAGACGGCCGACAACGGCAGCACGGACTCCAAGAAGGTCCAGCAGACCGACTCGGCGGCCTTCCAGAAGATTTCCCAGGCGTACGCCTCGCTGGCCAAGTCCCTGCAGCAGGCCGGGCCGCCGCCCACCGACCAGGGCAAGCAGGCGCAGGAGAACGCGGTCAAGGAACTCAACTCGCTGTCCAAGGGCTACGCGGACCTGCAGAAGCAGGTCAACAACCTCGACACCTCGAACAAGCTCAAGTTCGCCGACGGGCTGCGCGACCTGTCCAACGGCATCAACAAGCTCAACAAGCAGAGCGAGGCCGCCTTCAAGAACCTGGAGGCCGGTGACGTCGGCGCCGCGATGGCGAAGCAGAAGGGCTGCCAGAACCAGGCCGCGTCCGGTTCCCCGGTGGCCACGCCGTCCAAGGCGGCGCCCACGCCCTCCAAGAAGTCGTAACGCCTCCGCGGGGCCTCTTGCCGGCCCGGCGACGCGCCCGGGAAGGGCGTGCCGCCGGGCCGGTGCCGATTGTCAGTGGCAGCACGGACAATGGTCGGTGTGAGTACGCACCTCCCCACCGCTGATGTCCAGGACCCCGAGAGCAACGCCCGCACCGCCCGGCTGCGCGAGGCGCTGCTGACCGCCGCCTTCACCGCCGACGGGCTGCTGGAGCTGCTGGGCGCCCCCGCCTACGCCGCGCTGGCGCGCAACGAGACCGTCCCCGCGCTGCGCGCGACCCGCGGCGACAGCACGCTTGCGACCCTGGTGCGGCTGTTCCTGCTGCAGCGGCCGGTGGAACTGGGCCGGGCGCGGGCGGCCCTGCCGGTCGAGGACTGCCTCGCCGACGGCTGGGTGGTGCAGGACGGCGACACCCTGCGCGCCACGGTGGACGTCCGTCCGTACGGCGGCCCCGAGGGACAGGACTGGTGGATCGTCTCCGACCTGGGCTGTGCGGTCGGCGGCGCCGGCGGCATCCGGGGCGCCGGGGAGAGCGAGCGCGCGGCGCTGGTGCTCGGTGTGGGCGGCGCGTCCACCACCCTCGCCGGGATCACCGTGCGCCGGCCGGTCGCCAAGGCGCTCGACCTCGGGACCGGCTCCGGCATCCAGGCGCTGCACGCCGCCCGGCACGCCACCCGGGTCACCGCCACCGACCTCAACCCCCGCGCCCTGCGGATCACCGCGCTGACGCTGGCGCTCTCCGGCGCGGGCGCGGCGGACCTCAGGGAGGGCTCGCTGTTCGAGCCGGTCGGGGACGAGACGTACGACCTGATCGTGTCGAACCCGCCGTTCGTGATCTCGCCCCTCGGGCCGGACGGCGCCCGGCTGACGTACCGGGACGGCGGCATGGGCGGCGACGACCTGTGCCGGACCCTCGTCCAGCAGTCCGCCGCGTACCTCAACTACGGCGGGTACTGCCAGCTGCTCGCCAACTGGCAGCACGTCGAGGGCGAGGAGTGGCACGACCGGCTGCGCTCCTGGGTGCCGCGCGGCTGTGACGCCTGGATCGTGCAGCGCGAGGTGCAGGACGTCACGCAGTACGCCGAGCTGTGGCTGCGGGACGCCGGTGACCACCGCGCCGGTGACGAGGAGTACGCCGCGCGGTACGACGCCTGGCTGGAGGAGTTCGCGGCCCGGAGGACCAAGGCCGTCGGCTTCGGCTGGATCACGCTGCGCAAATCCGGGTCCGACGCCCCGTCCGTCACGGTCGAGGAATGGCCGCATCCGGTCGAACAGCCGCTGGGGGACGCGGTCGTGGCCCACTTCGAGCGCCAGGACTATCTGCGCTCCACGGACGATGCCGCGCTGCTGGCCGGGCGCTTCCGGCTCGCCGACGGTGTCGTCCAGGAGCAGGTCGGGCTGCCGGGGGCCGAGGACCCGGAGCATGTGGTGCTCCGTCAGAACCGCGGTATGCGGCGGGCGACGAAGGTGGACACCGTCGGTGCGGGCTTCGCCGGTGTGTGTGACGGCACGCTGCCCGCCGGACGGATCCTGGACGCCATCGCCCAACTCGTCGGCGAGGACCCGGTGCTGCTGCGGGACCGTACGCCCGCCTCGATCCGGATGCTGGTCGAGCAGGGCTTCCTGGAGCCGGTGGCGGAGGAGGAGTGAGGGGGAGTAAGGGGAGTAGGCGGAGTAGGGGGAGCAGAGGGGGCGGTGAGGAGGGCGGGCGGCGTTCATCCGGTGTTCGCCGGGACGCCGCCCCGGGGTGCGACGCTGCGCGCATGGAGAGTGGACCCGAGGCATTCGCCGGTGTGGCGTTCGCGCTGTTCGGTGCCGGACTGCTGGTGTGGACGGGGGCGTGTGCCCGGAGCGGTACACCGGTCGCCGAGGGGGTCAGCCGGCCGGTCGCCGCGGTCACCGCACTGCTCGCGGGGGTGCTGTTCCTGATCACCGGGGCCTGGCTGCTGATGACGCTGTAACCGGTCGGCGGGCGGCGGGGACGCGGTAGTACGTCCAGTTCCAGACAGTTCTGTAACGGATGGCTGATCTGTGACGGTACGTGGAACGTCCGCGGGCCGGGCGTCATGTTCCTCGGTGAAGGTCACCAACGGCCACACCGACAGTGAGGAACTCCCATGAACCGCGCACTTCGCTACGCCACCGTCGGCGCCATCGCCGTCTCCCTGCTCGCCGGGGGTTCGGCCGCCGCCTTCGCCGCGCCGCAGGACCTCCACGCCGCCCAGCCGGTCGTGGCCACCGCCCCGGCCGCCGCGTCGCTGACCGCGAAGGCCAGCGTGAACTCCGTCAAGGCCTGGCAGGAGTTCCGGATCTCCGGGACCGCCAAGGGCATCACGGCGGGCACCAAGGTCACCGTCCAGCAGAAGCAGGGCACGAAGTGGGTCTCGCTGCCCGCGCAGACCCCGGTGGCCAAGAGCGGTGCCTACTCGGTGCGGGTCAAGCTCGGCATCAAGGGCGCCAACCAGCTCCGGATGGCCGCGGGCAAGACCGTCTCGCCGGTGGTCTCCGTCACCGTCCGCTGACCCGCTGACCCACCCGCTGGTCTCCGTCCCCGTGGGCTGAGGCTGCCGGGGTGTCAGCCGACGAGATTGCGGACGAGCATCCACACCGCGGCAATGCCGAACACCACGGCATTGTCGCGGCCCGTCAGCTGCAGCCGGTACGCGCGGCCGCGCAGCCCCAGGACCAGCCAGCGCAGCAGGACGTACGCAATCGCCGGCACGCCCAGGACGAGCAGCACCGCGTTGTCGTGGAAGGCCCGCACCACGTCGCCGTGCAGCAGGTCGTACGCCATCCGGGTACCGCCGCACGCCGGGCACAGCACCCCGGTCAGCAGCCGGAACGGGCAGGGGATCAGCACCTGTCCGGGCTGGTGCGGGTTCGTGTGCCAGAGGTAGGCGGCGGCCGCCGCACCGGCGGCGAGGGCGAGCGACGCCCGCCGGACGGTGCGGCTCCGGATCGCCGCCCCGGAGGGCGGCCCGGCCTGTTCTGCGTCGCTCACACGCTCAGCGACCGTGCGTAGTTGACCTGGTTGAGTACGAACATGACCTGCTCGCGGGACTGCACCGGAACCATCGTGGAGTGGTGCCGGCCCCCGCTGGCCACCGTGACCTGCACGAAGCCGGTCGTCGTCCGCTCCTTCATCAGCAGGAAGAGCAGACCCAGCAGACAGAAGAAGAAAAAGATGATGGCGAGCACGACCGCGTGCGTCGGCATCTTCTCCTCGGTCCGCGACATGTCCGTCGCGGTCCACACGGCGCCCTTGAGCGGCATCACCCCCGTAGGCGTCGTGATCGTGTCGCCGCTCACCGCGATGTCCCCGAGCGACAGCGCCATCCCGCCGGGCTGCGGACCGGCCTGGAAGGCGCCGGGACCGGGCGGCGGGGGGCCGGCCGGAGCGCCGGCGGGCGGGAAACCGGGCGGCGGGGGCGTCGAGCCGGGCTGCGGATAGCCGTACCCGGGCTCGCCGGGGCGGCCGCCCTGCGGATAGCCGTAGGCGGAGTCGGCCGGGCCGGGCGGTGTGGCGTACGGATTCTGGCCGGGCTGAGCGGGCTGGCCGGGCTGCTCCGGTGGCGGTCCGGGGTACTGGTTCGCCATGGGTGAGATTCCCCCCGAGGGTATGCGTGACGACGGCGGTAACCGGCCCGAGCGGTGGGCCGTGCCGTGTCCATCCTGCGCCCATCCTGCCAGCCCGCTCACCTGTCGTACCAAGACAGTGACGGGATCCGGGGCCGCCTTGTGACAGTCGCCGCGGCGGGGGCGCGGCTCGCGAATCCGGATCATGCGCGGGCCTCCGGGCGGAGCCTCCGGGCCGTCATGATCCAGATGGCGCGTGCCGGACCCGTGGCGACCGGCTGAGGTGGTCCAGGCGGCATGAAGGCATGTAGTCGGGTTACCGTTCGAGTGGCGTTGCGGGGTTTTTCCGTTTGACACGGGGGCGGGAGGTACCGTCACACTCCGCAGCGTCAAGCGTCACCGCAGTGCGCCCCCGCATCCGGCCGGGGGGCATTTTCCGCGTCGACCGGAGAGAAGAGCGAAGTTGTCCCCGACCAGCGAAGCCACGAAGGGCGGCGGCCGCCGACTTGTCATCGTCGAGTCGCCTGCCAAGGCGAAGACGATCAAGGGCTACCTCGGCCCGGGCTATGTGGTCGAGGCCAGCGTGGGGCACATCCGTGACCTGCCCAACGGCGCGGCGGAGGTCCCGGCGAAGTACAAGGGCGAGCCCTGGGCCCGGCTCGGGGTGAACGTCGACGCCGATTTCCAGCCCATCTATGTGGTGAACAGTGACAAGAAGGACCAGGTCAAGAAGCTCAAGGAGCTGCTGGCCGAATCCGACGAGCTCTACCTCGCCACCGATGAGGACCGCGAGGGCGAGGCCATCGCCTGGCACCTCCAGGAGATCCTCAAGCCCAAGGTCCCGGTCCACCGGATGGTGTTCCACGAGATCACCAAGGACGCGATCCGCGAGGCCGTCGCCAATCCGCGCGATCTGAACCAGAAGCTGGTCGACGCCCAGGAGACCCGCCGGATCCTCGACCGCCTCTACGGCTACGAGGTCTCGCCGGTCCTGTGGAAGAAGGTCATGCCGCGGCTGTCGGCCGGCCGGGTGCAGTCCGTGGCGACCCGTCTCGTCGTCGAGCGGGAGCGCGAGCGCATCGCCTTCCGCTCCGCCGAGTACTGGGACCTGACCGGCACCTTCTCCACCGGGCGGGCCGGCGACGCGAGCGACCCCTCGACGCTGACCGCCCGCCTGAACTCCGTCGACGGCCGCCGCGTCGCGCAGGGCCGCGACTTCGGCCCCAACGGACAGCTCAAGAACAACGACGTGCTCCACCTGGACGAGGCGAACGCCCGCGCGCTCGCCGCCGCCCTGGAGAACACCGACTTCTCGGTGCGTTCGGTGGAGTCCAAGCCGTACCGGCGCTCCCCGTACGCGCCGTTCCGGACCACCACCCTCCAGCAGGAGGCCAGCCGCAAGCTCGGCTTCGGCGCCAAGGCGACGATGCAGGTGGCGCAGAAGCTGTACGAGAACGGCTTCATCACCTATATGCGTACGGACTCCACCACGCTGAGCGACACCGCCGTGGCGGCCGCCCGCGCCCAGGTGACGCAGCTGTACGGCGCCGGCTACCTGCCGGACAAGCCGCGCACGTACGCCGGCAAGGTCAAGAACGCGCAGGAGGCGCACGAGGCGATCCGCCCCTCCGGCGACCGCTTCCGCACGCCCGCCGAGACCGGGCTGACCGGCGACCAGTTCCGCCTCTACGAGCTGATCTGGAAGCGGACCGTCGCCTCCCAGATGAAGGACGCGACCGGTAACTCCGTCACCGTCAAGATCGGCGGTACCTCTGCCGACGGCCGGGACGCCGAGTTCAGCGCGTCCGGCAAGACCATCACCTTCCACGGCTTCCTCAAGGCCTACGTGGAGGGTGCCGACGACCCGAACGCCGAGCTGGACGACCGCGAGCGCCGGCTGCCGCAGGTCGCCGAGGGCGACGCGCTGACCGTCCGGGAGATCACCGCCGACGGGCACGCCACCAAGCCGCCCGCCCGCTACACCGAGGCCACCCTGGTCAAGGAGCTGGAGGAGCGGGAGATCGGCCGCCCGTCGACGTACGCGTCGATCATCGGCACCATCCTGGACCGCGGCTACGTCTTCAAGAAGGGCACCGCGCTCGTCCCCTCCTTCCTCTCCTTCGCGGTCGTCAACCTCCTGGAGAAGCACTTCGGCCGGCTGGTCGACTACGACTTCACCGCCAAGATGGAGGACGACCTCGACCGCATCGCCCGTGGTGAGGCGCAGGCCGTGCCGTGGCTGCGGCGCTTCTACTTCGGCGAGGGCGAGGACGCGAGTGCGGTGGGTGCCGCATCCGACGCCGGCAACGGCGACGGCGACCACCTCGGCGGGCTGAAGGAACTGGTCACGGACCTCGGCGCGATCGACGCCCGGGAGATCTCGTCCTTCCCGGTCGGCGAGGGCATCGTGCTGCGGGTCGGCCGCTACGGCCCGTACGTCGAGCGCGGCGAGAAGGACAGCGAGGGCCACCAGCGCGCCGACGTCCCCGACGACCTCGCGCCCGACGAGCTGACCGTGGCGTACGCGGAGGAGCTGCTCGCCAAGCCGAGCGGCGACTTCGAGCTGGGCATGGACCCGGAGAGCGGCCACCAGATCGTCGCCAAGGACGGCCGCTACGGCCCGTACGTCACCGAGGTCCTGCCCGAGGGCACCCCGAAGACCGGCAAGAACGCGGTCAAGCCGCGCACCGCCTCGCTCTTCAAGTCGATGTCGCTGGACACCGTGACGCTGGCGGACGCCCTCAAGCTGATGTCGCTGCCGCGCGTCGTCGGCAAGGACCCCGAGGGCGTGGAGATCACCGCGCAGAACGGCCGCTACGGCCCGTACCTGAAGAAGGGCACCGACTCGCGCTCCCTGGAGAGCGAGGAGCAGCTCTTCACCATCACCCTCGAACAGGCGCTGGCGATCTACGCCCAGCCCAAGCAGCGCGGGCGGGCCGCCGCCAAGCCGCCGCTGAAGGAACTGGGCACGGACCCGGTCAGCGGCAAGCCGGTGGTGGTCAAGGACGGCCGGTTCGGTGCGTATGTGACCGACGGCGAGACCAACGCGACGCTGCGGCGGGACGACGACGTCGAGACGATCACGCCCGAGCGCGGCTACGAGCTGCTGGCGGAGAAGCGTGCCAAGGGGCCGGCGAAGAAGAAGACGGCCAAGAAGGCGCCGGCGAAGAAGACGGCCGCCAAGAAGACGACGGCGAAGAAGACCGCGGCCAAGAAGACCACCGCGAAGAAGACGACCGCCAAGAAGGCCACCGCGAAGACCGCGGCGGCCAAGAAGACGGCGGCTTCGGCGGAGGACTGAGGCCGGCACCGGGGCCAGGACCGGGATCGGGGCCTGCGCCCCTGGTGAGGCGTGAGGTGCGGGCGGGCACGACGGACGCGTTCCGTCGTGCCCGCCCGCTTGTTCGGGCGGGCGGTCGACGCTGCGCGCCCTCCCGATAGGCTGGCGGGATGACGCGTGCCGAGCAGCCAACGGTCGTGACCCCCACTTCTGGCGCCCTAGCGGCGGATTCCCGCGAGCGCGCCGTGCGAGCCCTGCTGCGCTTCCCCCCACTGAAGCGGCTGTGGAGCGCCCAGTTCGTCGGGGGCATCGGCGATGCCCTGTCCATGCTTGTCCTGGTGGTACTCGCCCTGCAGGCGGCGTTGTACGTGCCGCTGGGCGGTGAGGCCGTCTTCGGCGGTGGTTATCGCGGTGCCGCCCTCGCCGTCACCGCGGTCTTCGGCGCCCGGATGCTGGCGACGCTGCTCTTCGGAGCCGTCCTCCTGGGCCCGCTGTCCGCGCTCACGGCGCCCTCCGGGCCGCTGGACCGCCGCTGGACGATGATCGGCGCGGACGTGCTGCGGCTCGCGCTGCTGGTCGTCGCCCCCCTCTGGATCGACTGGACGCCCGGCAAGGCCCTGGCCTGGGTGCTGGTCACGGTCTTCGTGACCGGCGTCGCCGAGCGCTTCTGGACCGTCGCCAGGGAGAGCGCGGCGCCCGGCCTGCTGCCCGCGCCGCCCCCCGAGGGCGCCGTCGCGAGGCCGCTGCCGGACAACCTGGACGCCCTGCGCCGCCTCTCGCTGCGCACCACCTTCGTCTCCCTGCCGATCGCGGCCGCCGCCCTGGTGGTCGTCACCCTCATCAGCAAGCTCCTGGGAACCGGCATCGACTGGTTCCACCTCCACCAGGTGGCACTCGCCTCCTACGTGGCGGCCGGCCTGTTCGCCGCCTCCGTGTCCATCCTGTACTTCATCGAACTCCCCGGTGGGCAGACACCGCGGCCGCGCTCCCCCCTGGAGGGGCTGCGCCGCCCGAAGGCCGCGAAGTCGGCCCAGGGCGAGCCGGCCGGCGCCGACAAGGGCCGTACGGGCGCCATTCCGCTGCTGGTCACGGCGTGTGCGGCGGTCGCCGCCGGGATCGCCGCGGCCGTCTCGCTGGCCGTGCTGCACGGCTACGACCTCGCGGGCGGGCCGGCCTCCTTCGCCCTCCTGGTGCTCGCGCTCACCGGCGGTACGGCCGCCGGCATCCGCGGCGCCCACCGGGTGCTGCCCGCGCTCTCCCGGCGCCGGCTGCTCGCCCTCGCGGTGGCCGCCACCGGCGTCGCCCTGCTGGCCATGGGCCTGGTCCCGGACCCGACGACCGTCCTCGTCCTCGCGCTGCTGGCCGGCGTCAGCGCCGGCATCGCCGCCAATACGGGACACGTCCTGCTGGACCAGGAGGCCGAGGAGGCCCGCACCGCCCGTACGACCGAGCACCTGCAGGCCGTCGTACGGCTCGCGATCGCACTGGCCGCCATCGTGGCGCCGCTGCTCGCCGCCCTCATCGGGCCGCACCACCTGGGCAACGACACGTTCGACTTCGCCTACGGGGGCGCCGCCTACACCCTGATGCTCACCGGAGCGCTGCTGCTGCCGGTCGCCGCCTGGGTCCTCGGCAAGGTCGACGACCGGCACGGCGTCCCGCTGCGCCGCGATCTGCGGGAGGCGCTGCGCGGCGGCGACCCGGCGCAGGCACCCGCGCCCACCGGTTTCTTCATCGCCCTCGAAGGCGGCGACGGGGCCGGCAAGTCCACCCAGGTCGAGGCGCTCGCGGAGTGGATCCGCAACAAGGGCCACGAGGTCGTGGTGACCCGCGAACCGGGCGCCACCGCCATCGGCAAGCGACTGCGCTCGATCATCCTGGACGTCGCGACGACCGGGCTGTCCGACCGGGCGGAGGCGCTGATGTTCGCCGCCGACCGCGCCGAACACGTCGACAGCGTCATCCGGCCCGCCCTGGAGCGCGGCGCGGTCGTCATCACCGACCGGTACATCGACTCCTCGGTCGCCTACCAGGGCGCCGGGCGGAACCTCGCCCCCACGGAGATCGCCCGGATCAACCGCTGGGCGACGGACGGCCTGGTCCCGCACCTGACCGTCCTGCTCGACATCTCCCCGGAGACCGCCCGGGAGCGCTTCACCGAGGCGCCCGACCGCCTGGAGTCCGAGCCCGCCGAGTTTCACCAGCGGGTCCGGGCCGGCTTCCTCACCCTGGCCGCCGCCGACCCAGCGCGCTATCTGGTCGTCGACGCCGGACAGGACCCCGAGGCCGTCACCACCGCCGTACGGCACCGCCTCGACCAGGTGCTCCCGCTGTCCGAGGCCGAGGCCAAGGCCCAGGAGGAGGCCCGTAAGGCGGCCGAGGAGGAGGCCCGCCGCCGGGCCGAGGAGGAGGCCGCGCGCAAGGCCGAGGAGGCGCGCCTGGAGCGGGAGCGCCAGGAGCAGCTCGCCAAGCTGCGCGCCGAGGAGGAGGAGCGCAAGCGCCAGGAGGCCGAGCAGGCCAAGGCGCTGGAGGCCGCCCGCCAGGCCGCGGAGGCCCGGCAGCGCGCCGAGGAGGCCCGCCAGGCGGCCGAGGCCGAGCGCCAGCGCCGGGAGGCGGAGGAGCGGGCCCGCCAGGCCGAGCAGGAGCGGCTGCGCAAGCAGCACGAGGAGCAGGCCCGGCTGCGCAAGGAGGCCGAGGAACGCCGCCTGGAGAAGCAGCGCAAGGCCGAGGAGGCCCTGCTCCGCGCCGAGCAGGCCCGGATCGCGGCAGCGGAGGCGGCTGCCGCGGCGGAGGCGAAGGCGGCCGCCGAAGCGGCCGCCGAGGCCGAGGCGGCGGAGGCGCCCACCAAGGAAACGCCGGTGGCGGACCTGCGGAAGCGGCTGGGGGAGGAGCACGGCGACGCCTCGTCGTCCGGGGCGGGAGCGCCGGGGGCCGAGTCCGCCGGTTCGGGAGCGTCCGGTTCCGGTTCGGCGGGTGTCGCCCCGCACGAGCGGACGGAGTCGTTGCCGAGGCCCGAGGCCCGGGGCGGCAATGCGCCCGGCGCGGCGGACGAGACGGCGGTGCTGCCGCCGGTCCGCGACGCCGGCCCCGACGCGGGCTCCGGTGCAGGCCACGATGCGGGCACCGACGCCGAGCAGACGGCCGTCCTGCCGCCCGTACGGGACACCTGGCAGGGTGGTCAGGAGGCCCCGCAGGGCGGTCAGGACGCCTGGCGCCAGGACACCCGGCCGGAGCAGCAGCACGACTGGCACGGACGGAACGACCGGCAGGCGCGGGACACCCGGGGCGAGGACCCCACCGAACGGGTGCCGTCATGGATGTTCCGCAAGGAGACCCCGAACAGCGCCTCCAGCGCGGAGTCGGGCATCGAGCGGACCCGCGAACTCCCGCAGATCGACCCGTCGACGGGCCACCCCTCGGACACCCCGCCGCGCACCCGCCGGCGACCCGAATGGGCGGAAGAGACCCCGCTGGACGATCTGCCGACGCTCGCCGACGAACTGCTCGGGCCGCATGACGACGAGGACGCGGACGACGGTGCGGGCGACGACGGCCGCCGCGGGGGCCGGGGCAGGCGCCGCTAGCCCGGACGGGAGCCGTTGCGAAAGTCGTCGCAGGCGCGGGCCGTGGCCGCAGTGGGAACACTGCGGCCACGGCCTTTTCGCGGCCTTTTCGCGGCCTTCGGTGAGGTCGGGGGCAGCGCCTCCGCGGGGCCGCGCGGGCGCCGTCCGACTGCTCCGGCGCCGGCTTCCGGATTCGTTTGTCAGTGGGTTGCACCACAATGGGTCAGGTCGCGGGCGACGCGCGGACGGCGATCCCGGCCGTGGCGGCGACCTGCGGTCACAGACACGAAGACACCGGAGAAGAGGAACGGCGGCAGCGATGGCGGTGTGGGACGACGTGGTCGGCCAGGAGCGGGTGACGGCTCAGCTGGCCGCTGCCGCGCGGGACGCGGACGCCCTCGTCACCGCCGAGGCCGCGGGCCGGACCGGTGCCCCGCAGGACCGGTCCGGGACGCCGTCCCCGGGCGAGCGGGGCAGTGCCTCCCAGATGACCCACGCCTGGCTGTTCACGGGCCCGCCCGGCTCCGGCCGGGCCACCGCCGCGCGCGCCTTCGCCGCCGCCCTGCAGTGCGTCAGCCCCGACCGCGCCCTCGGCGGCGCCCCCGGCTGCGGCTTCTGCGACGGCTGCCACACCACCCAGGTGGGCACGCACGCCGACGTCGAGATCGTCCGTACGGACCTGCTGTCCATCGGCGTGAAGGAGACCCGCGACCTGGTCCGCCGGTCCTCGCTCTCCCCGGCCGGCGGCCGTTGGCAGGTGATCGTCCTGGAGGACGCCGACCGCCTCACCGAAGGCGCCGGCAACGTCCTCCTCAAGGCCGTCGAGGAGCCCGCGCCCCGTACGGTCTGGCTGCTCTGCGCGCCCTCCATCGAGGACGTCCTCCCCACCATCCGCTCCCGCTGCCGCCACCTCTCCCTGCGGACCCCGCCGGTCGCCGCGGTCGCCGACGTCCTCGTCCGCCGGGACGGCATCGCCCCGGAGGCCGCCGACCGCGCCGCCCGCGCCACCCAGGGCCACATCGGCCGGGCCCGCCGCCTGGCCACCGACGAGCGTGCCCGCGCCCGCCGCGCCGCCGTCCTGAAGCTTCCGCTCCGGATCGACGACATCGGGGGCTGCCTCAAGGCCGCCCAGGAGCTGATCGACGCCGCGGGGGAGGACGCCAAGCAGGTCGCCGAGGAGGTCGACGCCAAGGAGACCGAGGAGCTGCGCGCCGCGCTCGGCGCCGCCGCCGGGACGGGCGGCCGGCTGCCCCGGGGCACCGCCGGGGCCATGAAGGAGCTCCAGGACAAGCAGAAGCGCCGCGCGACCCGCACCCAGCGCGACAGCCTCGACCTGGCCCTGGTCGACCTCACCGGCTTCTACCGCGATGTCCTCGCCCTCCAGATGGGCGCCTCGGTCCCGCTCGCCAACGACGAGGTGCGCGACAGCCTGGAGCGCATCGCCGCCGGTTCCACCCCCCAGCGCACCCTCCGCCGGATAGAAGCGGTGATCGCCTGCCGAGAGGCCCTGGACCGCAACGTCGCGCCCCTCCTGGCGGTCGAGGCCATGACCGCCGCCCTCCGCGCCGGCTGACCACCCGCCCTCACCGCCCCCTCCGTAAAGCCACAGCAGCTCCACCGCCCACCGACCAGCCACCCGACCGGCCAGCACTCAGCACCCGACCTGCCACCACTCAGCACCTGGCCAGCCACCACTCAATACCGGCCAACAGCCCACCCGCACGCACCCACTCGCACGCACCCGCTCGTCAGCACCACCACCGAAGCGTCACCACCCCGAGGCACCAGCCAAGACGCACCACCCCGAAGCACCACCAAGGCGTACCGCTCAAGGCACAGCACTCAAGACGCACCGCTCAAGACGCACCGCTCAAGACGCAGCACCCAAGGCCGACCACCACGAGGTACCTGCCCCCCGACCACTCCCCCGATGACCGGCTCTCCCGGCTACCAGACCCAGGCTCCAGCTTCCAGGGACCGCGACCAAGGGACCGTCCATGGCCACCAGCCGTCTGTTCCGCACCTCCGCCGCCGTAGTCGCGGCCACCGCTCTGCTGATGTCCGGCTGCTCCTCGGGCAGTTCGTCCCCCGATGCCCATGCGTCCCCGGGCCGTACGACCGAAGCCGGCGCCCAGCGGCCCGCCGACGACGCCACCCTGCGGCCCCTGCCCGCCGCGATCCCGGCCGACCTGCGCCCGTACTACGACCAGAAGCTGACCTGGCATCCCTGCGGGGTCGCCGGCTTCGAGTGCGCGACGATGAAGGCGCCCCTGGATTACGCGCACCCCTCCGTGGCCACCGACCTGAAGCTCGCGGTGGCCCGTAAGAAGGCCACCGGCCCCGGCAGCCGGCTCGGCTCCCTCATGGTCAACCCGGGCGGGCCCGGCGGTTCGGCGATCGACTACCTCCAGCAGTACGCCCCGCAGCCCGCGTCGGTCCGCGCCCGCTACGACATGGTGGCGATGGACCCGCGCGGCGTGGCCCGCAGCGAACCGGTCGAGTGCCTCACCAACCCGCAGATGGACCGCTACACCCAGACCGACCAGACCCCGGACTCACCGGCCGAGGTCAACAAGCTCGTCACCGCGTACCGCGACTTCGCCAAGGGCTGCCAGGCCCGCTCCGGCAAGGTGCTCCGGCACGTCTCCACGATCGAGGCGGCCCGTGACATGGACGTCCTGCGCGCCGTCCTGGGCGACAAGAAGCTGACCTACGTCGGCGCCTCCTACGGCACCTTCCTCGGCGCCACCTACGCCGGCCTCTACCCCTCCCGCACCGGCCGCATCGTGCTGGACGGTGCCATGAACCCGGAGCTGGACTCCCGCAGGATCAACCTCGACCAGACCAAGGGCTTCAACACCGCGTTCACCGCGTTCGCCGCGGACTGCGTCAAGAAGAAGGACTGCCCGCTCGGCCACAAGAACGCCGAGGACGCCGGCAAGCGGCTCGCCGCCCTGTTCAAGAAGCTCGACGCCCACCCGGCGGAGACGGGCGAGGCCCGCAAGCTCACCGAATCCCTGGCCACCACGGGCGTCATCGCCGCGATGTACGACCAGCGCGCCTGGCCCGTCCTGCGCGAATACCTCGCCCAGGCCGAGGCGGGCAACGGCCGCGGGCTGCTCACCCTCTCGGACAGCTACTACGAGCGTGACCCCAGCGGCAAGTACGCCAACCAGATGTACGCGAACCCCGCCGTCAACTGCCTCGACCTGGCGCCCCCCTTCACCGGCCCCGACCAGGTCCGCGCCGCCCTCCCCGCCTTCCGCAAGGCCTCCCCGGTCTTCGGCGAGAGCTTCGCCTGGTCCGCGCTGAGCTGCGCCTACTGGCCGGTGAAGGCCACCGGCACGGCCCACCGCATCCCGGCCAAGGGCGCTGCCCCGATCGTCGTCGTCGGCACCACCCGCGACCCGGCCACCCCGTACGCCTGGGCCCAGGCCCTCGCCGCCCAGCTCTCCAACGCCACCCTCCTCACCTACGAGGGCGACGGCCACACCGCCTACGGCCGCGGCAGCACATGCATCGACAACGCGATCAACACCTACCTCCTGACCGGCACCACCCCGCCCAAGAACAAGCGCTGCACCTGACCACGCCCCACCCGCCGCGTGACCCGCCCCACACCCCTCCCGGCCCACCTCTGACCAGCCCCGCAACCGGTTACGAACCACCCCTCAGTGGTGTGTAGACTGGGCCGCGCACCACGCCGCCTTAGCTCAGTTGGCCAGAGCAACGCACTCGTAATGCGTAGGTCTCGGGTTCGAATCCCGAAGGCGGCTCAGCGAAAAAGCCAGGTCAGATCCCGTCTGACCTGGCTTTTCTCTTACCGGAGAAGTCCACCTTAGCCGGTGGCGGCGCTTCGATTCGTGCCACCAAATCCAAGGGGAGCGCAAGGGGAGCGCATGAGCGCAGAGCTTGTGCAGAGGGGTGCGCGAGAAAACCCGTCGAAGGGGCGCCGAACGGCTCGGTGAGGTTCCTTGGCGATCAAACCGGTTTTGTGGAAACGCTCCAACGACGCTTCTAGGCTGGGCACCGTGGCAGACCCAATGGACACCCTCTCGTTCAAGACCCTCGTGGCGCAGGCGAGCGCCGTGCTGCTGACCCACGGAGTCGAGGTGGAGCCGACGGCGGTGCAGGGTGTCGCCACCCATCTCGTCGAGACCGCGGCCAAGCAAGCGGGAATGGACCGCGAGGACGCCGTACACCTGATAACCCCAGAAGCTGTCGCTGAGGTCATCATGCGGGCGACTTCCAAGGATGATCAGAAGGGCGCGCATGCGGTTCGCCCGGTGCGGATCGACGACCGTACGGTGAGCGCGCCCGTCGAAGCGCTGGGCCACCTGGTCATGGCAGCCTCGCAGGCCGGCAAGTACGCAAGCCTCAACGACGACGGTCCGGCCGTCGCCCACCTCTTGGACCTCGCCACAGAGATCGGCGCAGCCCTCGTGAAGCACCATGCGGACGGCGCAGCGAGGATTCCGGTCGGGGCACTCGACGAACTGGCCGAACTGGTGGACACAGTGGCCGACCGAATCGAGGAAGACGGCTGGAGCATCTGCCCCTGCGGTGAGGACCATGGCCAGGCCGATGTGGACGCTGGCTGCTTGCCCGTCATGCGTCACCATGCTGCGCTGGCCCGCGGTCTCCGCGAAGCCGCCGGGTAATCTCGACGATCAAGATGACGATCACCCCCGAACAAGGCGACATGGATCAGGTGTGCTCGTGCGGTCGCAAGACCACGGCCGAATTCTCGTTCTGCCCATCCTGCGGTAAGGAGCTACGGGGGAAATCGCTCTGCCGTACCTTGAGCGCCTGCGCCGAGTACACCTTTGAGCGACTGGCTGATGGGCACCGAGAGGGGCAGGCCCCCGGTGAGGTGGGGCTCACCGAGCACCATCTGCAGGACATCCGCATGCAGCACGGCGACCGTGTGGCGGTTCGCTGGTTCACCGGCCCCGAAGAGGCGGTGAACGGTGCGGACTGGGAATGGTGGTTCTACGCTGGCGAGATCGGGTTCGGCATGCGAGTCCAAGCCAAGCGCGCTGAGCGAAGCGGCAGCTACAAGCTCCGATATCGGCCCAACGGTGGGCGCCTCCAAAGCGATCTCCTGATCGAGGACGCTGTCGCCGCGGGGTGTCTTCCTGCCTACGTGTTCTACAACCATCTGAATTGGCAGCCAGCCCGTCTTGCAGGGGCATTGGCGGGCTGCCGCCACGGTCCGCTCGGCGAGCGGCAGTTGGGGTGCACCATCGCCTCTGCTCTTGTCGTGCAGCGGACCTTGCTCGAACGCCGAGCCAGCACCAACTACGTGAAGAACCGAAGCCTGCCGTGGCACCGGCTTCTGTGCGACGAGGGCGCGCCAGATGGTCGGCGGCTGGCGATGCCGTACGAGCGTGTGAGGAGCCTGCACCGAGCAGCGGCCGAGGAGCTCCAAGAGGCACTGGACGGGAAGGGGGATGCCTTCACCGTGGAGCGGGACGTACCGTCGCAACCTGCGAGCCCAAAGCCCAACAGGCAGGTTCGGCATACCGATCCGGTGCTTTCCGAGCCTGCGAGGGTTTCTTCGAGCGAGTCGGTCGACGATCTGCCACGAGACCTCCGGCAATGGCCGCTGTACCGCCGCATGCAGGAGCTCGCCGAGCGCCCACCGTCTCAGTTGCCACTCCGCGTACGAAACATGATCCATGGAGGTGATGCCATCCCTCCCGACGAGCGCGCCGCCGGGGCAGTGCTCGTGAACCTCGCCGAAGACGACTACGAAGAATTTCACAACGCGCGATACATGGCGGAGGCGTCACCGGCAGGCGCCGTAGTCACGGCATGGAACGCACTGCAACGTCTGTGCGTGGAGGTGTTGGTCCGCCACCCCGACGTCACGCCGACGCACACTCGTCCAGGAATGTCCTTGCCGGGATATGAGCTGGGTCGGCAGTTGGCTGAGGTGGGATTGCCTGAACAGGCAGTTGGCCTCTTTGAACGATTGCGGAAGCTGCGCAATGCAGCGGCTCACGGTACGGACACAGTGACTACCACTGAGGCGCTCAGTTTCGTTGATAGCTGCATGGTGCTTGCCCGGGAACTTGATCAGTTGCCGTAAGGGGCCCTCACTGATGAAGGGCCCCTTGAAGGGGCTGACGACCGCCCTTACGCCATAAGACCTTCCTCCTGCACAGCGCCACAGGTGCACTCACAGGTGCATCGTGGGGAGGCGCCAACAGGAGTGAGAGAGCGCGCAGCGCGCTGCTCGATCAGAGAGCGGATCGCGCTCGGAGCACGCGGCACGAGCTTGACCACGGCCTCTGCTGCCGCACGGGCTAGGTCATCGAGGACGGACTGGTAGATGTCGCGGGTGATGCGAGTGTCGCTGTGACCCAGTGTTTCCGAGACGACCTTGATGTCGACGTCGGCGGCCAGCATCAGGGTCGCGGCGCCGTGTCGCAGGTCGTGTAGGCGGATCGGCGGCAGGCCGGCTTCGGCGATGAGGCGCTCGAAGAGGTCGGAGATCTTGCCGGGGTGCAGAAGGGAGCCGTCCTCCTCGGTGAAGATACGGCCGGTGTCCCGCCAGGCTTCACCCCATTCGCGCTTCTCTTCCTGTTGGGCGATTTTGCGCAGCTCCAGGAGTTCGACGGACTCCTCGTCGAGCGCGACGGAACGGATGCCACTGTTGGTCTTCGGGAGACCTTCGAGGACATCCCAGCCGTCCTGGACCAGCTGGGTGGCGATTTCCAGCGACCGCGACTTCTTCGAGTAGTCGATCCAGCGTGGAGCACAGCCCTCGCCACGGCGCAGGCCACGGAAGGCGATCATCCGCCACATGGCCTCCAGGCGGTCGCCGATGATGTGGTCCAGGAACTTGCCGGTCTGCTCCGGTGTCCAGACCATGACCGGGCTGGGCTTCTCGCCGGTGGCCAGCCAGTGTGCGACACGCTCGTCGGTCCAGACGAGGGCCTTGGGCTTGGTACCGGGCTGCAGTTCGACGTGCTCGGCCGGGTTGTAGTTCGGGATGATCCGCTGGGCGATAGCGGTGTTGAGCGCCGCTCGCAGGGTGGCCTTGATGTGGTGCTGCGTGTTGACGGTGGTGACGCGGCGGAAGGGCGGCATCTGGTCGATGGCGGCCTTCAGCCACTTGCGGCGCGCTCGGTTCTCCGTCCCCTTCCACGGGATGCTCTTGAGTTCGTCCAGGGCGGCACGCCGCTGAGTGTTTTGCTCCTGGATTTCGATGTTCGCCTCGTTGATGGCGTCGAACATCCGGTCCAGGTGGGGGACGTTGAGCTTGTCCAGGCGTACTTCGCCCAGGTGGGGCTTGAGGTGGACGCGGACGTCGCACTCGTAGCGCTTGTAGCCGCCCGCGCGCAGGCGCTTCTTGCCAGCGAGCCAGAGGTCGAGCCACTCGGCCACCGGCATTTTCGGGTTAAGCGCCTGCCCCGCTGCCAGCCGCCGACGGGTTTCGTCGTAGCCCGGCAGCGGCTCCTTCTTCTTGGAGCAGTCCTCCAGCATGTCGCTGATCGCCAGGTGCCCCGCTGGGTCGTCCTCATCGGGTATGGCAAGCAGCGCGCGGACCTTGCCCAGTTCCTTGGTGGCGTCGGCCGAGGACTCGAAACCGCTGCGGCGGAACTCCCGCCGAGTGCCGTCGGATCGATTGACCAGTTCGTGGCGTATGGACCAGTTGCCATGGCGGCGATTGGCAAGTTTGGGGCACGCCTTGCCGTAGTTCTTGCCTGTCGCGGGGTTGCGGCAGGAACAGCGACGGGTGATCGTGCCGCCGGAGGTGGTGCTGGCCAAGGCTAGTCCTCGGGATTGGGCTCGTCGACGAAGGAGAGTTCAGCGGGGAGGGCCGGTGGGACGAGGCCGCGCTGCTGCATCGTGAGGCGGAACTCGCGGAGCTCTCTGCAGTCGTCGAAGGCGAGCTGTTCGTACGCGCCCGCGGCTTCGAGCAGAGCCTCGCGACGGCCGGAGTCGAGGGTGGTGCTGGCCTTCCGGCGGCGCTCCTTGGCCAAGTGGGTCGAAGCCAGGGCTGTCGCCACGGCGTCGCTGTGGGCGCGGAAGGTGTCCAGCACGCCGCGGGCGGAGTCCTCCGGCGCGGGCCTCTCCAGCCGTGTCTCGCCGGTGAACCAGGCCACAGCCTCCCAGGTCGAGACCTCCCGGTCTGGAAGCACTTCGACGGAAGATTCCAGGCCGAGAGGGAACAGCAGGCTTACCGGCGGGACCTTGTAGACCTCGGCCAGGACGAGGAATTCCGCGAGGTCGATCGAGCTGCGGCGCCCGGTCTCCAAGTTCGTGATCGTCGTCTTCGGGACCGCCAGGCCCAGGGCCGCGCATGCCTCGGCTGCCTCCGTGACGGTGAGGCCGGCGGCCTTGCGCGCACGGCGCATCTGCTCGGCGACGCGGGCGGTGAAGGTCGGTGACCACTCCCTGTTTGTCATGGTGACAACTTATGGCAGAAAAATGTGTTGCCGCAACATTCGTGGTACACAGTTCGCCGTCAGGGCAACTTTTCTTGATCGGAATACATCATGACTACACGCAAGGCTGCACGAGGGATGACCTACGAAGAGCTGCTCGCGCTGCCAGCCGCCGTCGACCTCGACACAGCCAACAAGGCGCTGACGATTGGCCGCAGCACGGGATACGCCTTGGCAAAGCGCGGCGAGTACCCGGTCGCGGTCCTCAGGCTTGGGAACGCCTACCGCGTGGTGACAGCGGAGCTGCATCGGCTCCTCGGGATCCAGGCGGAGGAGAGCGTCGCATCCTCCGTCTAGCTGGTACCTCAAGGACCCACTCGACATGTCCTCGCGCTCGTCGTGACACTGCGCGACCAGGGTGATCTTGTCGACCGGCATAGTGACCGGGCCCTGGGCGCACCTTCATTGGATATTCGAACCCTCGGAAGGCCCGGAGCTTCGTCCTGTCCATCAGCGGTAGCCGTCTCGATGCGACCTCGGAGCCGCTGACGCCGCTCTGGCGGGTCAGACTGCGGCGGCCAGGGCGTCGCACTCGTCGTCGGTGAGGGCGATGCGGGCGGCCTGGGTGTTTTCCTCCAGGTGGGCCGTCCGGGAGGTGCCGGGGATGGGGAGCATGACCGGGGAGCGGTGCAGCAGCCAGGCGAGGGCGAGCTGGGAGGGGCTGGCGCCGTGCTGTTTGACGGCAGCGTCGAGCGGGCCGCCGGGTCGGGCAAGCTCGCCGGTGGCTATGGGGAACCACGGGATGAAGGCGATGTTCTCGCGTTCGGCGTAGTTAAGGACGTCTTCGGCGCTGCGGTCGGCGAGGTTGTAGCGGTTCTGCACGGAGGCGATGTTCGTGATCGTGCGGGCCTCCTTGAGCTGTTGGACGGTCACTTCGGAGACGCCGATGTGACGGACTTTGCCTTCCTGCTGAAGCAGGACGAGCTCACCTAGTTGGTCGGCGAGCGGCACCTTTTCGTCGATGCGATGCAGCTGGTAGAGGTCGATGCGTTCGACGCCGAGGTGGCGCAGGCTCAGCTCGGTCTGCTGACGCAGGTACTCGGGCCGGCCTACGGGGCGCCAGTCGTCGGGGCCGGGGCGCGTCAGCCCGCCCTTGGTTGCGATGAGTAGGTCGTCGGGGTAGGGGTGCAGGGCCTCGCGGATGAGTCGCTCGCTGACGAAGGGGCCGTATGAGTCGGCCGTGTCGATGAAGTTGATGCCCAGCTCGACGGCACGACGCAGCACCCGGATCGCTTCGGCCGGATCTTTGGGCTCGCCCCACACGCCGGGGCCGGTGAGTTGCATGGCGCCGTAGCCGAGGCGGTTGATGGTCAGGTCCCCGCCGAGGGCGAAGGTGCCGGAAGCGTCTGCGGGGCGGGAGGTGTTCTGGTGGCTCATGTGACCCATCTCTTTCACTTGCGAACTGTGTAGTAGCTGCGCGCCGGAACCACGGGACAGTCAGGCTGGAATGCCGAAGTCCGACCGCTGTGCTGCTACGGGGTTATGCCTCGCCTGGCGACGGGGTGCAGAAGACAGGGGCGTGATGGTGGGCGAACGTGCGGCTTTTTGTAGAGCGGTGTGGTTGGGAGTTGGTCAGTCCGGCTGTCGTCGATAGTGCAGTCGGGGTGCACGGTCGAGATCGAGAACGAAGCCGTCCGGCGAGGGCGCGCTTTCGTCTGCGGGTGGGGTAGTGAGCGTGAGCGTGTAGCCGTCCGCGGTGTACGTCGCGGGCCCGCTGCGGGTGAGATAGTCGCGGGTTCCCCGACGCCATAGGTACAGCGCCCCCTCGCTGCGGGTCAGGCGGACGGTGCCGGGCACGTCCTCGCAGGCGTACGTGCCAAGCGGCATGTGCGGTGCGTCGAGATTGGGGCGGTTCACCGGTGCGGGCGGTGGCTTGGGGCGCTGCTGAAGCGATCGACGCAGGACTTCGCCCAGGTCGGCTTCGGGGTGGTGGTCGAGGTCGGCGAGGGTGGTGGCGACGACGTGGTCGGCAGCGATTCCGCTGTGGTTGGACATGCAAATGACGCGGAACCCTGAGCTGGTGAGGTGGGCGGTGGAGGAGAACCCCTGTTCGTGGCCGTAGTGGAAGACGGCGGTGCGCTTCGGGCGGGGATCGGCGTACAGGCCGGCTCCGTAGGTGAAGGGGTGGTGATCGCTGGTCTCGTAGCTGATGTGCTGCCCAAACGGGAGCGCGTCGTCGGCACGGGCCTGCCACTCGTGCCACAGGTGGTCGAGCCAGCGGTCCAGGTCGGTGGCGGTGCACCAGAGCGAGCCGGGGCCGGGCAAGGTGACCGGGGCCTGCTGGTGGAGCCAGCCGTCGACGGTAAGGCGGTAGCTGGAGGCGGCGCCGAGGATGACCTCGCGCGGATCGCTCTTGAAGCGGGCGGAGGTCATCCCGAGCGGGGTGAAGACTTGCGCGTCGGCGACTTCTTGGAGCCCGGCGGCACCGTGGACGTGCTTGAGTACCTCGCCGAGGAGGAGGTAGCCAGTGTTGCTGTACAGGAAGCTGCCGGGCTCGACGGCGCGGCGGTGCTGGCGGTAGGCGAGTTGCAGCAGATCGTCGGCGGTGTAGTGGTCGAGGTCGCGGAAGCCGACCAGGGAGAGCAGGGATTCGGCGTCGCGGATCCCGCCCCGGTGCTGGACGAGGTCGCCGACGGTCACGCCTGCGATGCGGAAGCGCGGCAGGATATCGCCGACCGGCTGGCCTAGGTGGAGGAGACCGTTGCGCGCTGCGTGCACACACAGGTACGCGGTGATCTGCTTGGCGACAGAGCCGACGTTGAAGGCGGTGTTCTCCCCGATGGGCGCGTTGAGTTCGAGGCTGGCCGCTCCGATGTGCGCCTGTACCGGGCGTTGGCCAACGGGGTGGATGCGCAGGATGAGGCCGGGCTCGTGCGCTCGGTCGGCGGGGCAGGTAGCCGGTGAAGTGGTGGGGGCGTCGGTGTGGTTCACAGGCTGAGGGCCTCGTGATGGACGGCGTGCAGACGCTGGCGTAGACCGGTGTCGGGGATGAGGGCGAGCGCGCGTGCATGGTCGTCGGCGGTCGGGGCGAGCAGGCCGCGCTGCTGGTCCAGGTAGGCGGTCAGGAACTGATGCAGGGCGCCGGTGGTCTGGGACAAAACGCGGGCGGTGTAGATCATGGTGAGAGGGAAGGCCCAACAGGCGTGGAGGAAGCCGAAGGCGGGGCGCATCGTCTTCTTCCACGGGGAGTAGAACTGCGCTTCGTCACTGATCTTGCTGGCGGTGGCGGCGAGGGCGTCGTTGAGCCAGTTGTGGCCGGATTCGTGGACGAGGTCGCGGGCCAGGACGACGGGCTCGTCGACGTGATCGCTGAAGACAGTGCCGGGCAGGCGGGTGATGGTCCAGCTGTCGAGTGTGTCGCCGAGCTGTTTGTGCCGGAGCAGGACCAAGACGACGGCATGGGCGGCGAGCAGGGGGCCGAATCCCGTTTGGGCACCGGTGTTGTATGCGGCGGTGGCCAGCTCGCGCAGGTCCTTCCGCGCGGCGGTGGTGTTGGGGCCCAGCACGTAGTAAGGGGTCTCGGAAAACGCCGAACGGGGCAGGCGGTCCAGGTCGGGGTTGATCACGATGCGCGGGCCGACGGCCGTGGAGGTGGACAGCGTCGCCGTGTTCGCGTCGGGGTGGGCGCCGTACCAGTCGAAGGTGGTGGTGTCGCGGGCGCGGGCGGCCGCCTCGGCGCCTTCGAGGACATGGTGAGCCAGGCAGTAGTCGGCTGCGGCCGTCACCGAGGCCGCGGCGGTGCCGACCGGACGCGGGGAGCTGGGCTGGACGACGGCGTGGATCCGCCGGGTGCGGTCGCGGTGCAGGCTCTGGATGGGGGCATACGAGAAGGCGGTGGTGGGCGCGTCCACGGGGCGGTCCTTCCGTCGGGGCTGGGCCTGGGGCCGGACCGTGGTGGTCCGGCCCCAGGAGATGCTCACCGGCGGGCTGCCGCCGGCGTGGTGCGCGGCGGTCAGGCGGCGTCAGTGCCCGTGGCAGCGTCGGTGGTTGCCGGGACCTCGGTCGTAGGCCAGCCCTCGGCGGAGACGCTGGAGGTGTGGGCGGTGGTGCGTACGGTCTTGTCGTCGCTGCGGAGGTCGTCCACGGCGGTGAGGAAGTCGCTGATCCGGTCGTTCATGAGTGTGCTCGTCCTTTCCTGAAAGGGGTGTTGGGGCCGTGCACCTTTGGAGCCGGGGGTGAGGCGGCGAACGTGCGGTGTTCACTGCGGTATCCCTCCGAGGGCGTGGTTCAGTGGCCGGGCATAGCCAGCGCAGCGGCTGCCTGGAACAGGGCGTCGCGGAGTTCGCTCATCGCGGGTCGGTGCTGTGGAGCGGGAGCCAGGGCCGCGGAGATCACCGGTTGGAGGCCGGCGGGGGCAGCGTCGAGTCGCGAGTGGCCATGCCGGGGGATGTCCGCGCAGAGGAAGCGGTAGATCAGGACTGCAAGGCTGAAGGCGTCGGCGGCCGGGGTGACGCGGTCGTAGGAGGTTGCATACTCCGGGGGCCAGTGGACTTCGGGGCCGCGGGCGGCAGGTCCGCGGGGGATGTCGGCGAGGCTGGCCGCGCCGAGGTCGGTGATCAGCCCGCGGCCGTCGTGGATGAGGATGTTCTCCTGGTAGACGTCGCGGTGCACGATGCCGCGCTCGTGCAGGCCCCGCAGTCCCTCGGCGACGTCAGCCAAGATGCCCAGCCCGGCCACCGCCCGGTCGTGGTCACAGGCCGTGGCCAGGAAGGGCCGGAAGTTGCCGCCAGAGCAGAAGGGCATGGTGTACCAGTCGAAGCGGTCAGTGCTGCCCTCCTCCAGCAGCGGCACTATGTGCTCGGCATCTGCGGCGGCGCGGGCGACGGCGATCTCGTGGCGGAAGTCCTCGCGGGTCAGGGCACGCTCGGCCTCGGTCATTTCCGCGTACCAGTAGAAGCCGTAGGCGGCTTTGCGGCTGTCCTCGTCCAGCTCGGCCAGGACGTGGTTGCTGCCGAAGCCGGCCTTGAGGACCACCGGGGACGCGCCGCCGCGGCTGACGAGCACCAGGGTGCTGGCGCGGGTGAAGGAGAGCAGGTCGTGCACGTGCCACCCGGTGTCACGGAGCTGATCAAGGACCCAGACGGCGGGGTGAAGGGGGTGCAGGTGCATGGGGCGGCTCCTCTAATATTCGCGCCGTACGTGGGGCGGCTGCACGCAGCTGGTCCAGGCAGGCGGCGGCCAGCAGGTCGAGGTCGGGCTCGGCGGTACACGGGTGCCGCAGCACGGGCAGCCCGGTCGTCTCGGTCCAGGCGGTGGCGGCCTGCTCGTACAGGTCGGCGAGCCGAGCGGCGGTCGGCGGGGCCTCGCCGAAGCGGCGCGAGGTGGCCCTGTGGCAAAGCCGGGCATGGCACAGCTCGGGATCGGTGGTCAGCAGGATGGTCAGCTCTGCCCGCGCGGGCTTCACCTCGGCCAAATTCCGGACGTAGCCGGCGACGGGACGGTCATGCAGCAGGGCGAGCAGGCAGGCGGTCGACAGGATGAGCCGGTCGGCGACCACGGGGCCCAGGGACAGGGCGGGGGCGAGGTTGTGGCTGGCGTGGAGTTCCAGGTCGAGGCGGGCGGCGGACAGTGCCTGCTCGCCGGCCGGCGCGGGGCGGCCGGCCCGCAGACCGGTGAGGGTGCGGGTGGCCTCGAGCGACAGCCAGGCAAACTGGCCGATGTGTCCAAGGCGGATGTCCTCGCGCGTGGCCGCGGACAAGAGCCGGTCGCGCAGTGTGCTCTTTCCGGCTCCGGCGATCCCCTCCAGGGCAAGCAGCATGCGGCTCACCCCTCGTGCTTCTCGGCGACCAGCCAGCTGATGAACTTCGCGACCCGGCCGCGGGCCACCGGCTCGGTGCCGTGGGTGAGCTGGGATCCGTACAGCAGGGCGGTGCCCGGGGCGGAACTCACGTTCCATCGGGTGCGGGGCATCTGCCTGAACCAGTCGGCTGAATGGTCGGCCCCGTCGTGGGCTATCCACATGCCGTCCGCGTAGCCGTGGTCCGCGGCCTGGTTGAGGCGGGTGTCCCACAGGCGGTCGCTGGAGGAGCTCTCGACGTAGAAGGCGCCGCCGGCCTCTGCTTCGCTGATCACGACGCTGATTCCGGCGATCTGCCTCGGCCAGGCGAGCGGGTCGGGGGCGATGCCGTCGAGGTGGCCGGTGATGTGCTGGCCGGGTCCGTACTCGACATACGTCCACGGCCGGCATGCGGTGATTGACGGCATGACGCGGGACAGGGCTGGGCGGGCTCGGTCGAAGGCGTGCTGCAGAACTTGTTCGGCCTCGGCCGGGATCTCCGGTATCTCGACCCGTCCGGCCGGCTCGTACACCGTCATTGCCTGCTCGTGGGAGTGGCCGGGAATCTCGTGGATGGAGGTTGTCCGGTCTTCACCGAAGCGTGCGCGTGCTTCCCTGGAGAGGAAGTTGTTCATCGCAGTGGCGAGCCGGGTCTGCTCCTCGGAGCCGAGAAATCCCTCGATGCTGCCGACCGCGACGGTTTCGGCGATGTGGATCACGAGCCGCTCCTCCTCGTTTCGAGCACTCGGCGGACGTCGTCCAGGCCGGTGCAGTGATTGAGCCAAGTGGCCACGGGGTGGCGGGTGGCGGCTGTCGGCTCAGCCCACAAGGCCAGCAGTTCGCCGGTCAGCGGCAGTTCCTCGGTGTCTGGGAGTGCCTCCGGCACTGTGAGCCGGTCCAACGCCGGGCAGTGGGCCGCGTGCTGGGTGGCGAAAACCCGCCCGAGACGGCCTGCCGCCGCGTGCCCGCAGTCACGCAGGAGAGTTTCGGCGGGTTCGGCCTGCCGGTAGCTGTGGCACTCGGTGTGTGCCCATCCGGCCGCGACCGCTGTGGCTGCAGAGATGACGCGACATGTGGCGCAGCAGGCGCTGGTGGCCTTCGGGCACGGCCGGTGATGTGCCCGGAGGGTGGGCGCCACCTCAACCAGAGCCGCCCAGGCGGAGTCCGGCAGCAGCTCACCAACGGTGAGTTGGACCGGGGCGGTGGCGTGGTTGCAGCACGCCGGCCCCGGGGCGGGGGGTGTGCTGGGTCGGAGGTCGGGTTCGATGAATAGGACGTGGAAGTACACGATCCGCCCAAGTAACTGGTGGATCGTCAGCGTGTCCGAGGCGCTGCTCACGCCGATATCTCCTCGGAGGAGGGAGCGGTGGGTTGCGGCATGCGACAGGAACAGCAGCGGCCAGCTGAAGGGGCCTCGCCTCGCAGCGCGTCCGCGACAGCCTCGGTAGCCGCGTCCACGGCGTCGAAGTACGCCGGCCAGTCATGGCCTGGGGCCAGTCGCAGTGCCAGGTCGAGCACGTGGGTGGTCCGGTTCGTGGCCTCGCAGGTCAGCTCCGCGCGCCCGACGGTCACCTGCACCGCGGCGGGCAAGGTAGGGGCGGCCGAGGTGACCGCGCGGCACAGGGCCGCGGCAGTTTGGGCGTACTCGGCTCGGTCGCGCGGGAGGATGCCGACTCTGCGTTCGGCGGGCTCCAGGTCAAGGCCGGTGTAGGGGTGGCCCTGGCAGCTGTCGTACGTGACCAGTCCCCACATCCGGGTGACGGTGTCGACCAGAGGCCGCACCCCGGGCTCGATCGCCTCGCGCCACTGGGGGTGGGCCGGGTCGAGGTCATCGGCCTCGTGTATGCCGGGCAAGCCCACAGTGTTGATGTTGCCGTGCGCACTGGTGTGCAGCCGCACAGGCGTCCTGGCCGCGTTGGCGCGGTCCCAGCGGGCGAGGAAGGCAGCAACGTCGCGCATGCTGTTCGGGGTACGGGGGCGCCAGCGCATGGTGCGGCACCAGGCGCCGTCCGGGTGGGCGGGTTGGGCGAGGATCGCGGCGATGCCGTCAATCATCCGCATCCGGTAGTCGCAGTAGGCGTCCTGGCCACCAGCTTGGTCATGGCGCCAGCGAGTGGCCACACAGCCGCCGCCGCAGGCGGACCGGTAGGCGCAGGTAGTGCACCGCTCCATCAGACCCTTGCCCTGTTTCAGCAGGGGCAGCCGCCGCTGCCCAGCAATGACCGCGTCCTGGTCGGGCACCTGGTCCAGACGGCCGATCATGGCCTGGGGCCAGGGCAGTTCGTCGCAGCTGCCGAGGCGGCCGTCCGGGTAGAACGTGAAGACGTGGTCGCACTTGAGGTTGGAGAAGTGGCAGAAGCCGGTGTCCAGCCCGCGCAGCCGCCGAATGGTGGACACAGCGGGTTCCAGCTTCAGGCGGGTGAAATACCCGGCGCCGATCCACCGGATCGTGGCGGCAAGCACGAACTCGGCATACTCGGCTGGACTGATCGCCCACGCTGGACCAGCATGGCCGCGCACGGCAGCGCGCTGGAGTTGTCGGCTTTCCGGAATGCGCAGCCCTGGAATGGCGGTGGGACGCTGGACGGAAGTGTCGAAGCAGGGCACGAAGCTGACGGCGTTGACCGCCTCGAAGCCGGCGACGTGGTCCAGGACCGCTTCGGCGCGTCCGAGCACGGCCGGGGTGACCGCGGCGATCACTCCGGTCTTCCGGCCGCGATCGGCCAGCAGCCGCAGCGCGGCGGCGACGCGCGGGTAGACCGGCTGTCCGTCGTAGCCGACCCGCCAGGCGTTGCCCGCCGCGTCCCCGTCCAGAGAGATGCCGATCACAAGGCCCGGGTACAGGGCATCGAAGAGGTCCAGCCACTGTTCGTCCAGCAGCACGCCGTTGGTCTGCATCGAGACGCGGACCACTCTGGGCTGGCTGGCCAGTTCGCGCAGGACTTCGGCGACGTGGTCGCGGCCGGCGGTCAGCGGTTCACCGCCGTGAAGCTCCACCGCGAGCGGACGCCCCTGGAAGAGCTCGGCGAGCCGACGAACTTGGCCGGCGTCGATCCGGGCTCCTCCCGGGGCCTCCTTGCGTTTCTCGTAGCAGTACAGGCAGTCGATGTCGCAGGTCTCACCGCGTAACTTCAAGATCACTGATACGGCGCTGTCGGTATCCTCGGCGTCCAAGCCGCGGTACATCTGGGCGATCGGATCATGCTCGTGCTGTTCGGTGGTGCGGTGCATCGGCTGCCTCCCGGGGCCGTGACCGGACGGGGATCAGTCGTACAGGCGTCCCAGGAGGGCGCCCTGGCCGGACTGGAGGATGTGGGCGGCTTCCAGCGGAATCCAGAAGCACTCGAAGTGCGTGGGCTCCTGCTCCCCGTCGTGGTCCTCCTGGCTCATCCACCGCTCCGGAGTGGGCTCAGTCAGCTCCAGGTGGAAGACGTGACGGCGCTGGAGTTCGAACCGGTACGGGCTGATGTCGTACTCGGCCTCGCCGAGCTTCCGCACGATCTTGAAGTCCTTCAGGCCGGTCTCTTCGCGGGCCTCCCGCAGGGCCGCCGCATCCGGCGTCTCGCCCTCACGGATGCTGCCGGCCGGGACCTGGATGCCGACCTCTTCGTAGCTGTATTCGGTGTGCCGGAATACCAGCAGCTTTCCGTCGCGCACGACGTAGCACAGCACCTTGTCCTTGGTGACCTTCTCGGGCACGGGAACACCCCTCATTCATTCATCGGAACCGGGCGCCCACCCGGCGGTGCCCTCGGCCAGGGCCAGGGCGTGAAGCGGCGTGCACCCCTGGTGGCGCACACCCGACGCCGGGCAAACGACCTTGAGTCTAGGCCGGGTGACCAGGCGTCACGACAGCGCAAAAGTCGTCGAACTAGCTTGCGGAATCGGTGAGATGGGGCGGTGCAGGTGTGTGCGTCCGTGGCTGGCCTGCATCGCCTCTTCTCGCTGGCGCCGACGGCGGTGCGGCACCGAGTGCAAGCAGATACTTCCACAGCGTGATCGGCGTTCGCGGACAAACTGTCCGCACTTTTTCTTGCGGTGACCCTTGACGGCAGGCCCCGGGCGCCCCTCGTCGGCGCCAAATGATGTCGTGATTGCAGGCATAAGTGCCATTTCTCAATCCCCCTGCAACGTGTGGGATCACCAAGCAGGGAAGCGTCAGCCCCACCAGGCGATCTTGGTTTAGCCGTCCAGTGCCACCAGCCCCGTTAACAGTTGGCGACGGCAGTCGCGCGGAACTGGAATGTCCGTACTCTGAAGCGAGTGCGCCTCATCGCGAAGGGACCGATCCACCGATGAATGAAAACCTCATGCTGGGCGACCGCCTCCGGGTCGCCCGCAGGACACGGAAGCTGTCCACGGCTCAGCTGGCGCAGAAAGCCTCTGTCTCGCCGAGCTACATCCAGAAGTTGGAATCCGGGGCGCGAAAGGCGCCGCCATCGCTCGTCCTGGCGCTGTCCAAAGCACTGCGCTTCGGGACTGAGGTCCTTACAGGGCAGCCGTACTACGGCGATCCGGAGGCCGAAGATGGCGTTCACGCAGTGATCCCCGAGCTGCGACGGATCATGCTTTGCTATGACACACCTGATGACATCAAGGCTGCGCCGCGTTCACTCGCGGTGCTAGCTTCCGAGGTCGATCAGGTGGCGGCATTGCGGCGCGACGCCCGCTACGCACCGATGGGCCCACTGCTCCCACCGGTTATCACGGAACTCACCCACATAGCTCTGGGGGGCCGTAGCGGTGACCGGGCGCAGGCTTTCTTGCATCTCGCCCGTGCCTACCGTGCCGTGAATTCGCTGGCCCACAAGATGGGGCATCACGATCTTTCCAACACCGCGCTAGAGCGGGTCCGTTGGGCTGCACAGCACTCCGGCGATCCGCTGATGCAGATCACATCCGGCTACTTGGTGGCCGGCGCGATGTTGCGGCAGGGCGCGTATTCATCGGCTCGGCGCAAGCTGCTGACCTTGCGAGATGAGCTTGAACGACTCCAGCCGGAGCGTTCCTTCACGAACGACGCTCTCGCGGTCGACGGTGCACTGCTGCTGAAGCTGGCCGTGCTGGAAGCTCGCGAGAACAATCCGGGAAGTGCGGACACGTATCTGCGGGAGGCGGAAGACGTGGCCAGAATGGCTGGCAACCGCGACTCCCTCGCCTACGAGATGTCGTTTGGTCCAACGAACATTCGCATCCACGAGGTCCACTCCATGATCGACCTGGGTGACACCGAGCAAGCGTTGGCACGACTGACCGAGTGGGCCCCCGTGGCTGGTGGAGAATGGGCTCCTCCGTCGACCACGGCTGGCGAGCGGTCGAGCCACCACCACATCGACGTGGCCTCCGCGAAGCTCGGCGTGGGTGATCGTGCTGGTGCATTCGATGCCCTCAAGCGTGCCCGCAAGGTCGCCCCCAACCACACACGCTTCCACCCGTCCGTTCGCGAGACCGTCGCAGCTCTTCTGCGTCAGGATGCGCACCCCTCCAACGAGCTCTCGGCATTCGGTAGTTGGGCTGGCTTTACCACAACGTGAGCCCCTGTCAAGGGCGTTCGCGTGACCGTGTGCGCACAGTCTGTCCGCGCACTACATCCACAAAGTGAAATGGTCTCCTCAGCGCAGAATGTTGAGGAGGCTATTTCATGTCCGCCATCAATCGTGCAGCACCCAAAGTGCCGCCCCGGTGGATGCCCATCGGCAATGAGCCCGAACTCTGCTCAGCTGGTGAATGGTGGGATGCCATTCGAGCGACGGAGGTCATCGGGCGGCGAGCAATTGACATTCTTCGCGCGGAGTCAACCTCGGTCGGAGCCGTGATTCTTCAGCCTGATGGCCCTGAGCCGCGTCTCTACTTTCTCGTTCCCGCCGGTGTCGCTGCGCGCTGGGACGAGCCCGAGACTGTCCCGCTTGGGCGCAAGTGTCATGTAGTTGTTCCGCCGGCCAGTGCATCGGCTCCCCCTGGCTTGCACTGGCACGTACTTCCCGCAAGCGTCCGAGGCTTGACCGATCCTGAAGGGCTGCGCAAAGCGCTCAGTAAGGCTCGAAGAGAGCGACAAGGTCCTTCGGAATAATCGGCTCCCAGACAGAAGCTGCGCATCTCCGTGCTTCTTCAGCTTGGGTCCGTCCGGCATTGACCGTCAGTGGATCCGCGAAGGGTGTTCCTGCGTTCGGGCAGCGTGCCGTTCGGAGAGTTTTACCTATCACCGAGAGCCTCTTTGTGAAGGGTTTCGGTAATTCCCTGCGGTGCACGGCAGATTAACCGATGAGGTATCCCTCGGGTCCCCGCACAGAAACCTGGAAATGCATCGAAGGAATCGCGAGAGAGGAATCATCTCAGATGTGCCTGCACCAGCCGCCCTGTCCAGATTCCAACGCGTCTGACTGCGAGGCCGCGCGTTCAGTCGCTCAGCACCCGGAACAAGGGTGGTCGCTCCTCTGCAACGGTGTCCTGCTTCTAGACGACACCGGGGCAATTCACCCCGACGGTAGCAGCATCGCTCCGCAACGCACCGGCTACTGCAACCCGAGGTCGCGGTGCTCGGTCTCCTCCGGCCGTCGGCATCCCACCGGATCGAGGGCGTGACGCTTGATGCCTTCGACCACCGTTGTGTGGCCTCCATCGACCACCGGAGTCAAAACGACATATCCCTGGTGGCACCAACTCGACGAGCAGCCACATCCAGACCCGCTGCCAGGCCGGGAATGGGCGGCGCTTTCCATTCGCCCCATGCTTGGACTCGCAGCCCTTGAGGCGCTCATTGCGGCCGGCGCTGACGTAGGTCCAGTTCTCGTGTGCATGCAGCACCGCTGGTTGCACATTCCGGTGGAGCCGGAGGCCGCACGGAGCTTTTTGGGTGAACGCCTAGGCGTGAAGGGGCAATGTCTGTCCTGCGCCTACGACGGCCAGCGCTTGCAGCGAGGCGGGTGCCGCCCCTTTCGTCTGTGGCTCCTTCCTCAAGATCCAACCGTTCTGACCGACTTCCGGGCTCTTGCTGAGCGGCTGGACGCAGTGCGCGCGATGAGAGCAGGGCCCGAATCCGCCGTTGCCTGAGCGCTCCGTTCACTGCCGTTCAATTTGATGTTTCGAGGAGTCTTCATGAGCCGCCTCCAGGGCAACCCGGACGGATACCCGTGCCACACGCCAAAAGCGCAGGTCGATCACGCACGGACAGATGTGGATAAGAGCGCCAGCCGGCCTGTTTACGCTGAGACGGTCGACACGGCCGGGATTTGCGCCAGCGGGCGGCAGATGAGCATTCCGGGCTGCGTGCTCGATTGGGCGTCGTGTGTGCTCGGCGCCATTACGGGCGTGCTGGACGCCTCACGGGGCCGCGCGAACTCCAAGGTGTGGGAGCTGACCTGTGCGGACGGCACCCGGTTCTTCCTGAAGATTGCGTCGACGAAAGCCTCCTATGACCGCGAAGTCCACGCTTACAGATTCGCGGTACCTGCTCTCGGTCCCGGCCGCGCTCCACGGCTCCAGGCGGCTAATCCCGGCGAGCTGGCGTTGCTTCTGACCGCAGTTCCTGGCGAGACGGTGGCACCAGCCGGGCTCGATATGAACGACCTCATCCGGGTGCACCGCCAAGCGGGCTACCTGCTGCGTGAGCTTCATGACACGCTGGTCGCCCCCCGCGCCTCGGTGGATGCGCTGGCAGAGGTGCGTGCAAGGACGGCATCCGCGGGGCAGGGCGTAACTGCGGCCGGTGCTCTCCTCTCGCATGCCGAGCAGAATATGGTGCTTCGCCTGGTCAGGGAGCTGCCCCAGCTGGAGGCGTGCCCTACGGCATTCGTCCATGGTGACGCGCGGGAACTCAACTTCTTGTGGGACGGGCACAACGGGTGCACTGCTCTGCTCGATTTCGGGCAGGCGCGGCCTGCGGTGGCCGTCGACGATTTCGTGCATCTGGCTGTCGACGCGTGGATGCAATCTCCGCGGCTTCGGCGAATGTTTTTGAGCGGATATGGGCGTCAGCTGACGGGGCCGGAGCGAAGGGTGCTGCCGGCCCTGGCCGCAATGGATGCTGTCGACGGCCTGGTCCAAGGTGTCCGTTGTCGTGATCCCGAGGTCACTGAACGCGCCCGTGCCACCTTGAAGTTGCTGGCCGACGGAGTGCGCTGGTGAGCATGACTAGCGCAGCCTCTCGTCGCACCCGTGACCCGCGCCGGCCCTGGCAGCCCCCGCAACGCCCTGAGCAATCCGCGATCACTCCTCCCCGGCTCCACCAGGGCCGATTGGCAGCCGCTTGTGATCGCCGGAGCGTGCTGGTGGTCTGTTTGGCCTGGCAGATGAATGCAGCCTCAGGCTCCGTGAAGGCCGCCGCAGCCCTGGCCGTCGGGTTGGTGGGTGCCGGACACCGGGCAGTGATCGTCACCGCGGCCCCGCCAATGCTTGGCCCCAGGCTCGAGGGCGTGGTCGTGGAGCAGATCGACTCGCCCGTAAGCCTGCCCTGCCCTCCAGACACGCTCCGGGACGCAATCAGCCGCGGTGCGTGGGGGCTTCAGCGTCAGCTGCGCTCGCTGGTTGACCGGCACAACGCCGACACGGTGCTGTGCACCGACGCGTTGTGGGGCCTGGGCCGGCTGCGCATGAACCTCCCCGATGGGGTGTGCCGGGTGCTGGCGGTGGACCGACTGCCCGACGACCGCGACGCTATAGCTCTGACACAGGCCGATGTCGTTCTGGCCCCAACGGCAGCGGTCCTCGACGCGGCGCGCCAACGCGGCTGGGACACATCGACGTGGTGTGTGGTTCCTCATGCCCTCCTCCACGAACCGCCCGAACCGAATCCCGTCGGAGTGTTGGGCCGTCTGCAAGCCGGGGACATCCGCATTCTGAGCGCGGTCGGGGACACCTCCAACGGCATTGTTGCCTTGCTGCGAGCGGCAGGGCAGCAGGGGACCACCGCCAGCTCCTGTGTGATGCGCGTCGCGGCAGCCACGCACTACCTGCAGTCAGGACCAGCCGGCGTCGTCCTGGCGGAGACCTGTCGGCGCCAGGTGGATCTGGCGGCGCACATGAGCTGGTCCGGAGGGCTGCCGTGGCATGCCGTGCCCGCCTGGCTCTCGGGGGCCGCGATCGTCGTCACGCCGTCCACATCCGGCTCACTGGGCATGGTGGCTCTTGAGGCCATGGCAGTGGGAGTCCCCGTCATCGGTTACCGGAGCGGGAATCTGCCTTACCTCATCGGTCCCGCGCAGCGAGAACGGGCGTTGCTGGCCGAACCGCAACACGGGCCCCGGGCCTTGCTGAACCTCGCCCGCGCTCTCCTCGCGTCTTCCCGCGACTACTGCGAGGCCGCGCAGGCCGCTTACGAACAATCCCGCCTGTTCGCCAAAGGCCGTGTCACCCGGCGGTTCCTTGCTGCCGTGCCTACCCGCGGAACGCTCCCGCACGACGATCGGACACAAACCCATGTCCATGCCCATTGAGGATTACGCGCTCATCGGCGATATGCAGACGGCCGCTCTCGTGTGCCGGGACGGCACGGTCGACTGGCTGTGCCTGCCCCGCTTCGACTCGCCGGCGGTCTTCACGGCGCTGCTGGGCACCGAGGAACACGGCTGCTGGTCCATCGCCCCGGCCCATGCTCCCGGCGCCCGCCCCCGACCTGTTGACCGCCGCCGCTACCGAGGCGACAGCTTGGTGTTGGAATCCGAGTGGGACACACCACATGGCACGGTCCGGGTGGTCGACTTCATGCCGCCGCGCGACGGCGCACCCAAGGTGATCCGCATTGTGGAGGGGATCAGCGGCCAGGTCTCGATGCGTTCGGAGCTGCGGATGCGGTTCGCGTACGGCAAGGTCGTGCCGTGGGTCCACTCAGTCGACGGCCGGACCGTCGCGGTTGCCGGGCCCGACTCCGTATGGCTGGACACCCCCGCAAGTGCGACCGCCCGCCACGGAACAGTGGTCTCCGAGTTCACCGTCTCGCAGGGCGAACGGATTGCATTCACGATCAGCTGGCAGCCCTCGCACCGCCAGCCGCCTGCCGAAGCGGACCCCGAGGGGTCGCTGGAGGCCACCGAGGAGTTCTGGCGCGAGTGGGTCGAGCGCTGCACGTACCACGGGCCCTACCGCGATGCGGTGGTGCGCTCGCTGATCACGCTCAAGGCGCTGACGTACGCGCCGACCGGCGGAATCGTGGCGGCGCCGACGACCTCGCTGCCGGAGTGCATCGGCGGCGTCCGCAACTGGGACTACCGCTTCACCTGGCTGCGGGACGCCGCGATCACCCTCTCGTCGCTGCTGCGCACCGGCTACCGCGAGGAGGCGCGGGCCTGGCGGGAGTGGCTGCTGCGGGCGGTCGCCGGCGACCCGGACAACCTGCAGATCATGTACGGCATCGCCGGTGAGCGCGAGCTCGGCGAGAACGAGCTCAACTGGCTTCCCGGGTACGAGAATTCACAGCCGGTACGGGTCGGCAACGGCGCCGCCGGACAGCTCCAGCTGGACGTCTACGGCGAGGTCACCGAGGCCCTCCACGTCGCGTACGCCTCCGGCCTGGCACCCGATGACCACGCGGTCAGCCTGCAGCTGAAGCTGATCCGCTGGGTGGAGAAGCACTGGGACGAGCCGGACGAGGGCATCTGGGAGGTCCGCGGCCCGCGCCGGCACTTCGTCCACTCCAAGGTCATGACCTGGGTCGCCGTCGACCGCACCGTCAAGCTGATCGAATCCGGCGATGTCGCCGGCCCGCTGGAGCGCTGGAAGGACCTGCGCGAGACCATCCACCGGGATGTCTGCGAGAAGGGCTACGACAAGGAGCGCAACACCTTCACCCAGTCCTACGGCTCCCAGGAGCTGGACGCCTCGCTGCTCCTCATCCCCCAGATGGGTTTCCTGCCGCCGGACGACAAGCGCGTCATCGGCACCATCGAGGCGATCCAGCGGGAACTGACCACCGAGGATGGCTTCGTACTGCGCTATCCGACCGCCGGCGAGGGCGTGGGCGTGGACGGTCTGGAGGGCGAGGAGGGCGCGTTCCTGGCCTGCTCGTTCTGGCTCGCCGACGATCTGGCGATGATCGGCCGGGTGGAGGAGGCCCGCAAGCTCTTCGAGAAGCTGCTCTCGCTCCGCAACGACCTGGGCCTGCTGGCGGAGGAGTGGGACCCCCGGCTCAAGCGCCAGGTGGGCAACTTCCCGCAGGCGTTCAGCCATATTGGCCTGATCGAGGCAGCACTCAGGATATCGGCCGACGGGGCGCACGTCTCCGACGCAGGGGTGAGATGCCGCGACAGCGAATGCTGGCGCGAGGGGCGCTGATGTATCCCGTATATCACCCCGCGGGCAGCGATGATGACCTGCGAGTGGCCCTGGTAGAGCTGCGAGCCGGACGGTGGTCGGCCACGCGGAACCTGTTGTCCGCCACGAGGTCTCTGGCGCTGAGGACGTCTCGGACGCAGGTCCTGGCGGTCACCGCTGCCGGGAGCGACGTGATGGATGTGTGGCTGGCTGAGGAGCCGGAGAGCTACGACGCCCAGGTCATGCGAGCCCGGGTCTTCGTGGAGCGCGCCTTGCGCGCCCACCGCCAACAACACACCGCCGTGTCCGAGTTCGAGACCCGTGGCCGACATGCAGCGCAGATGGCGGCACACCGGGCTCCGCATGATCCAGTCCCGTGGGTGTGTCTGCTGGCCCTCGCGCAGATCGATGTGCGTCAACAGCGACCGGAGCACCGTGTGCCGTCGAAGGAGCCGATGCTGCCGCCGGGGCCGTGGCAGTTGCTGGGTGAGGTGCACCGACGGGATCCGTTCAACCGGGAGGCATTCCACCGGATCCTGCAGGTCCTGCTCTCCCGGGACGCCCCAGCATCTGGAGGGCTGGCTGCCGTCTTCGACTTCGGACGGTGGGTGGCATCATGGGCGCCCGCCGGATCGCCCCTGCTCCTGCTACCGGCATACGCTCAAGTCGAGCAGTGCCGGCAGCAGATGCAGCGCGGCAGGGTGCACCCGCTGTGGCGACGGCAGTGGGCCGAGGATCCACTGCGCTCCTACACCCGCAACGCCTTCCACCACTGGTTCAGGGCCTCGGACCCCTCTCTTCGGTCTTTGACCGACCTGAGCCACCTTGCGTATGCGCTGTGGGCCGGTCACCAGTTCGTCGAAGCGGCCCAGGTGTTCACCTCCATGGAGCCCTACGCGACCCGTGAACCGTGGTCCTCGGTGGAGGACCGGCTCCCGGGGGACGACGCAGGTCAGGAGCTGATGCTGCGGGCACGCCGGGAATCGCTGGCCTACGCACACAGGAAGGCTCCACGCGCTGGCCCTCGTCCGTGACCCTGCCGGACATCTCCACATCCCTTGACACGCGCGTTCAGCCCGTTCGCCCCTTTCTTCACTTCCTGGAGGTTTCGTGTTCCGCTTAGGTCAGCACCGCCGATCGGATCGCTCCCGGCGTGCCCCGGATGACGCGTACTTGCGCGAACTGGGGTACGAGCCGGTGCTCGCCCGCCGTATGGGTCCGTTCGGCAATTTCGCGATCAGCTTCTCCGTCATCAGCGTGCTCTCCGGCTGCATGACGCTGTACGGCTTCGGTCTGACCACCGGTGGCCCCGCGGTGATGATGTGGGGCTGGATCGCCGTAGGCGTGATGGTGATGTTCGTCGGCGCCGGGCTCGCCGAGGTCACCTCCGCCTACCCGACGTCCGGGGCCCTGTATTACCAGGCAGAGAAGCTCGGCGGCCGCAAATGGGGCTGGTACACCGGCTGGCTCAACCTGCTCGGACTGCTCGGCGCGATCGCCGGCATTGACTACGGAGCCGCGCTGTTCACCGGTGCCTGGCTGAACCTGCAATTCGGCTTCGAGCCCACTGCGGGCAAGACCGTGGTCATCTACCTGATCATCCTCGCCCTGCACGCCACATTGAATCTGTTCGGTGTCCGGCTGGTCAGCATCCTCAACAGCATCAGCGTCTGGTGGCACCTGGCCGGTGTCACCGTGATCGTCGGCGCCCTGGCCATCGTTCCCGCCCACCACCAGGAACCCGGCTTCGTCTTCGGCGAGTTCATCAACCACACCGGCTGGTCCAGCCCCGTGTACGTGACGTTGATCGGCCTGTTGCTCGCGCAGTACACCTTCAGCGGCTACGACGCCTCCGCGCACCTGTCGGAGGAGACCACCAACGCCCAAGTCAGCGCCTCCCGCGGCATCATGCGGGCCATTGGCTGGTCCTGGCTCGCTGGGTTCGCGTTGCTGGCCGGTCTCACGTTCGCCATCCAGGACTACACCGCAACCCGCGCCACCGCGACCGGCGTTCCACCCGCCCAGATCTTCCTGGACGCCCTGGGAGTGTCCGGCGCGAAGGCGCTGCTGCTGATCGTCATCATCGCCCAGCTGTTCTGCGGCAACGCCGAGACGGCCGCCGCCTCCCGGATGGTGTTCGCGTTCAGCCGGGACGGCGCACTGCCGGGCTCGGGCCTGTGGCGGCGGGTCCACACCCGCACCGGTACGCCCCGCCACGCGGTGTGGCTGACCGTCGGCGCCGCGGCCCTGCTCGCCGCGCCGAGCCTGTACAGCCCGACCGCCTACGCGGCGATCACCAGCATCAACGTCATCGGCATCACCCCCGCCTACGCCATCCCGATCTTCCTGCGCGTCAAGCACCGCAACCGGTTCCGGCCCGGACCGTGGAACCTGGGCCGGTGGGGCGTGACGGTCGGCACCATCGCCGTGGCCTGGGTGGCATTCGTCACCTTCCTGTTCTGCCTGCCCCAGACCAGCCCGATCTCCGTCGCCACTTTCAACTACGCACCCCTCGCGCTGCTCGCCGTGCTGTCGCTGGCCTGGCTGTGGTGGCGGGCCGCGGGCAAGCGCACCTACGACATGCCCGCCCAGAGCCTCGACCGCTCTTCCGACCACTTTGACCAGGAGATCGTGTGAAGTTCTCGGCCAAGTCCGGTAATGGCGCCGATGCCCCCGTGGCCGCGCCTCCGGGGCAACGACAGGGGCATGCCGCGTCGGGTCAGCTCACCCTCGACCAGCTGCACCACTTGGTCGGCTCTGGACGGATCGACACGGTGGTGCTGGCTATCCCCGACCTACAGGGCCGGGTGAAGGGCAAACGCTACGGCGCGCGGCACTTCCTCGACCGCGTCGCCACGGGCGGGGCAGACATGTGCGCCTACGTATTGGCCACCGACGTCGACATGACCCCCACCAGCGGCTTCGGCCTGACCTCATGGGCCACCGGTTACCAGGACCTGGCCGTCACCCCTGCCCTCACGACGCTGCGCTTTGCTCCGTGGATGCCGAAGACTGCCCTGGTCCTCGGCGACGCCGTCGATCACGACGGCAGCCCAGTCGAGGTGGCTCCGCGCCAGATGCTGCGCCGACAGCTGGCCCGCCTGGCCCGCCATGGCCTTCACCTTAAGGCGGGTCTGGAATGCGAGTTCGTGGTCTACCAGGGAACCCCCGAGGAAGCCGCTGAACGTGGCTACCAGGATCTGCGGCCCCTGGCCATGGGGAACCTGGATTACGCCCTGGACCACCCGCCGGCCGCGGACCGGTTTTTCCGCCGCCTGCAGGCAGCCCTCGCCGGCGCCGGCCTTCCCGTCGAGGCGGTTAAAACGGAAAGTGGCCCCGGTCAGGTGGAGGTGACCTTCCCCTACGGCGAGGCCCTGGCCGCCTGTGACGGGCACCTTGCGTTCAAACACGCCGTCCGCGCCATCGGCGGCCGGTCAGGTCTCACCCCTACCTTCATGGCAGCCCCCACTACCGGCGTGGGCAACGGCCTCCACCTGCACATCTCGCTGTGGAAGAACGGCACCAACGCGATCATCGGCGCTGACGGCGCCCTGTCCACACTTGGCCGGCACGCCACCGCTGGACTGCTCGACGCTCTGCCACCGACGGCGGTGCTGTACGCGCCGAACATCAACTCCTACAAGCGCTACGTCCCGGACTCCTTCGCGCCCACCACCGCCAGCTGGGGCTACGACAACCGCACCTGCGCCATCCGCGTCGTCGGCCACGGCGAAGGCCGACACCTGGAGATCCGCGTCCCCGGGGCGGACGCCAACCCCTACCTGGCGCTCGCCGCAGCCGTCGCCGCCATCAACCACGGAGTCGACAACGCGCTCACCCCCGGACCGCCAGAGACAGGCAACGCCTACCGGGAAGGAGGTCCACCCCTCCCGAGCACGCTGAAGCAGGCACAGGTGGCCCTCCGCAACAGCTCCATCGTCCGCGACGCCCTCGGTCCCGACGTCGTCGAGCACTACGCCCACCTCGCCCAGCTGGAGATCTCCCACCATCAGCACATCGTCACCGACTCCGAACGCCACCGCTGGCTCACCCGCGCATGACCCCCAAGGAGGCTTCCGTGAAGAGCACCCCCGACGTGGCGAGGTGACCACCCTGCGATGACGCACCACCCCAACTGCCCTGACTGCCTGCGCGCGGCGCACATCCACGGCCATACCGCGCCGGAGCCACCAGAACCTGACCCGCCCATACGTGCCGCGACATTCATCCTCCTGTTCCTGGTTTTCGTCGTGATCGCCAGTGGATGGATTGGCCTCATGTGGCTCGTGGCGCAGGACGTCGGCTGGCCCTAATCAACTCATCCAACACCCGTTTCGACAGCTAGCCGTTGCGCAGGCATGGCTGAAGCCTGGCGGGCACTTCACCCCGCTGGCCAACTGCTCCGCAGCAACGTCTCAGCGGAGCCAGAACGGCTCGCCGGTAAGCGCGCAACCCGTGTCCGGGTTGAGATCACCCCCCCGTCAATCCCGTGCCGCAATACCTCAAAGGACTGATTCGAGCTGTTCGAGCACCCGCAGACACGCGCAGGCCAACGGCCGCACAGCCCGAGTCGACGATGGGAACTCATGTTCAGCATTTGCCTCCGGTGTGCCCGTTACGGGTGTCCGATCGGGGCCGTTCTTAGAGCACCTGTACTCATCGGCGACTCTTCTGGAGGAACCATGCATCCCGTAGTCATCCCCGTCGTGTCCCCTATCGATATCGAACATCGGCAGCTGGACCCCCGTCTGTCCATGGGTGTCTTGGGGCGCCTTGTTGACGTTTCCGCCCGCAGTGCTCGCCACTCATCACGCCCCGATTCGGGGTGGGGGGCATGAGCGAACCCACCGATGCATCAGCCGACCGTGTCCCGGGGCCGCGCACCTCCCCTCAGCCGCCTCCGACCGCCACGAGACCTGCCGGACCGCAGGACGGATATGACGTCCCCCCTGGAGCAATGCCGGGCACCGCGGCAGAGGCGACCGATCCGGGGTCGCAGATGCGGTACGTGGACTTGACCGGCAGCCGTGAAGCGGCTGGCCGGTCGATCCGGATGAGCGACATGGCCAGGCGCCTGCCGCGGTTGGTGCGCAGGTCGTTGGCCCTCGCCTGGCGGGTCGACCGGGCAGCGACCGTCGGCCTCCTGCTGTGCCAGGGGGTCGCCGGTGTGATGCAGGCCCTGGGCCTGGTCGCGATCAGCGGGACCCTGACTGCGCTGCTGGCCAGCGGGGATGTCTACCACCGGCTCCTGCAGGCGTGGCCGTCGGTGGTCCTGTTGGCCGGTGCATCTGGTGTGCGGGCGCTCCTGGGGATCACTGTCAACTGGCTCTCCTCCCGGCTGGGCCCGCTGATGTCGCGTGAGGCCGAGCAGATGCTGCTGACGGGCTGCGCCGAGGTGGAGCTGTGCGCCTACGACGAGCCCGACTTCAACCGCGACCGCGAGGCCGCCGACCGCGGAGCGCAAGTCACCGGGGACCTGATCGACGAGGGGCAGGACCTGATCGCCTCGACGGCCTCCTTCCTCGCCGGGGCCGTCGTGCTGGCCGGGGTTCACTGGGTGCTCCTGCCACTTTTGGTGGCGGCCAGCCTGCCGCAGGCCCTGGCCCAGGTCAGCGCCGCACGCGTGCGCTACCTGGCGAACCTGCGCAGCAACGGCGACAACCGGATGCTGTCGGTGTTGCGCTGGCACATCTACACCCGCGAGGCCGCCGACCAGATCCGCGCCGGCACCATGGCCGGCTTCCTGTCCGGCCGCTACCGGCAGACGGTCGCCCGGATCAACCGCGAGGACCGGGCCGCAGCCGACAAGGGAGCGCGCATGTCCCTGGTCGGCGCGCTGTGCGGAGGGCTCGGTTCGGCACTGGTGTGGGCGGCGGTCGTGTGGCTGCTGGCAACCAGCCGCATCAGCGTCGGGCACGCCGGTACGGCCGTCTTCGCCTTGCAGACGGTGGGACAGTCGGTCCGCGGCCTGGTGGCCATCGGGGCGCGGGCGGTACGCACGGGTCTGTACATGGACGACTGGAGCGGTTTCCTGGACAAGGCCGGCGGGTTCCGCATGCGCCGGGGCACGCACCGGCCCAAGCCGCCGCAGAAGATCGAGATCAAGGCGGTCTCCCACCGCTATGCGGGCAAGGACCAAGACGCGCTGTCCGACGTCTCGCTAACTCTGCGCCGTGGCGAGGTCACCGCCCTGGTCGGCTTCAACGGCTCGGGCAAGTCGACACTGTCGAAGCTGGTCAGCGGCCTGTACCTGCCCACGGATGGGCAGGTGCTGTGGGACGGCACCCCTGCCGGCGACGCCGACCCGCAGGCGCTGTGGCAGCAGGTGGCCCTGGTGCCGCAGGACTACGCGCACTGGCCCCTGACAGTGCGCGAGAACGTCACCCTCGGACAGCCCTCGCCGCGCGGCGATGCGGCCGTGCGTGAGGCGTGCGAGGCCGCCGGCGCCGACGAAGTCGTCGACAAGCTCGGCGCCGGATTGGACACCCTCCTCGCCCGCGAGTGGCTCAACGGCGAGGAGCTGAGCGGTGGCCAGTGGCAACGCATCGCTCTCGCAAGGGCGTTCTTCAAAGGGGCGGGGCTGCTGGTCCTCGACGAGCCGACCGCGAACTTGGACCCGAGGGCGGAGTACCGGATTTTCCAGCGGCTACGGGCCCTGGCACAGGACCGGGTGGTGCTGCTGGTGACCCACCGCATCACCAACGTCGCCGTGGCCGACCGGATCGTGGTCCTCGACGAGGGAAAGATCGTGCAGGAGGGCACCTACCAACAGCTCTCCCAGCAACCGGGCCTGTTCCAGCAGTTGCTGTCCTACCAGGTCACCTCCGAGGAAACCCAGCCTGACGGTGAGCAACGCGGGGCACGCACATGAGCCGCCCTGGTAGGCCGGAGACCGAAAGCCGTCGACGCCGTGCAGGCCGCACACAAAGCCGACCTTGGCGAATGGGCACGCGAGCAGCAGCTACGCGACTAACCCCGACCTGCCCGTCCTCGACGCAGATCTAGACCGCATCCGAAACAGTTCCTGACCTGGAACAGGAGGAAACAGTGATACGCATCGCGAATCTGAACGCCTACAAGCTCAAACTCGATGCGCGTGGCAGCGCCGCCTGGCAGGCGCGTGTCACCGCAGTTCGTGAAATCGGCGCACACATTCTCGGTCTCCAAGAGGTTGTGGTCGACGAAAGCGCCACCGCCAAGCAAGAGTGGGACGAGACGGCCGCTGAGGCCATCCAGGCATTTGCCGCCGACTGCGGGCTGACTGCAACCGTCGACGCCACACCCGGGCACCCATACGGCACCGCTATGGCTGCGAACTCCCACCGCCCGTGGTACACGGCGCTCTTGTGGGACCCGAACGCGGCAGCTGTAGTTCCCGGCAGCTACCGCCCTTACGGAGCACCGGACTTCTGGCACGGATTCACCAGCGCACGCTTCGACATCGGTGCGCGCAAATCGGTCAAGGTGGGCTCCTACCATGGTGACCCATTCCGCCCGGACTTCCGTGCCAATGAGGCTCTGCGGGTGAAAGGCATGTACCGGTGTACTGGTGGCGCCGAGCCGGGGTTCGTTATCGGTGACTTCAATGCCCCGTCTGCTGCAACGGTCACCGAGGGCGGCCTACAGCGTTACTACGACGCCGAGCCCTACGTGAACCAGGATCATGACGATCTCGAATACCAGGTGATCCCTGAGACGATTGGTGGCGACCAGCTGGCCGACCGGGAACAGACCCGCGCCCTCCTACGCCGCGGTTTCATGGTCGACGCCGCAGTTCATCTGGGAGTCCCTCCGCACCCGACTGTCGGCCACTGGGAGGATGGCGAGGGTGATCCCGACCCTTGGGGGCCGCGCCGCATCGATCTCATCCTCGCCACCCGCCCCGCAGCTCCCGCGCTCGTGGCGTACGGAGCCCACCGCAGCAAGGCCGCGAAGGTGGGGTCGGACCATCTCCCGATCTGGGTGGACGTTGATCCCAGCAAGGTAGAGGGTGGTGCGTGATGAGGGACTTCTGGGCAACGCATCACTGGCCGGCGGACGAGCGCCGCGCGCATTGGCATCTGCTGTTCGACGGCCAACCAGCCGTGCACAACTTCGCCCGTGCCCACGCCGAGATCCTCAGCCGCCACCCCGAGCTGAGCCCGGTGCCCATCGAGTGGCTGCACTCGACCCTGCAGTCCATCGGCCCACTCACTCCGGCCCAGGCCGCCGCGGTCGCCGCCGCTGGGCAGGCGGCGCTGCGCGACTTCGAGCCGTTCGACCTCGAAATCGGCCCGGCCCAGGCCCTCCACAACGGAGTCGTCCCAGCGATCTATCCAGAAGGCCGGATCTCCGAACTGTTCTGGACCCTGCGCCGCGCAACCGAAGGCGTCGTCGGCCCGGAGACAATGCCGGCAGCCCCGGAAGACGGTTTCTGGCCACACATGAGCCTCGCGTACAGCGGCGCCCAATGGGACCACGACGAACTCTCACGGGCACTCGTCAAACTCCGGCCGCCCCGGGCCAGGATGACCGTGAGGCGGGTCGTCCTCGTGGACCAGCAGCAGACCTGGCGGGACGGGTACACCTGGAACGTGCTCGCTGAGGTACCGCTTGGCCAGGGACGCCGGAGCGCCGAGCAGCAGGTCGGCGCAAGGGCAGGAGGAAGTCGGCCGTCATGAGGAAATTCGCACCACAGTTCGCGGGAACCCCGTGGCGCGACGGCGCCCGTGTCCTGCACGCCTACCTGCTCCCCGACCTCACTGTGGACCAGGACCTCGCGCAGCTCGTGAGAGCGTGCCGGGAGGCGATGAAGCCATATCCGATCACCCCGCTGAGCGACGGCCTGATCCACGTGACCGTCGAGATGGTCGCCGACACCACCGCGGACCACATCACTGGTGACGACCGCGAGGCTCTCACCGCGGCCCTGCGCAAACACCTCTACGACGCGGTGCCGTTCCGCGTGCTGGCCGGTTCACCGATCGCCAACAAGGCCGGTGCCCTGCTGGACCTCTCACCCGACGCCCCCCTGGCCGATCTGAAAGGCCGGGTTCGCGAGGCGTTCCGCGAAGCCCGCGGTCCCGAGACGATCCAGCACGACGGCGGCCGACACCACATGTCCCTCGGGTACAGCTGGGACACAGCCAGCAGCGACACCCTCCAAAGCGCCCTGCGTAGGATCACGCCCAGCCACGCACCCTTCCATGTCACCTGCGTGCACCTGCTCGACGTCCAGTTCCGCGAGCGTGCCCACGACAGGGGGACCGCGGCCTGGGAAATCTCATGGGAGCCGGTCGCCACGATCCCACTGGGCGCTTCCCCCTGATGTCCAGACATGCAGAGGTGGGCACGGCGGGCCGGTGGCTGGTGGGGGAGTGTGCCTCGGGGCTTGATACTGGCCCGCCGCAACGTGATCTGATGAGAGGGAGTCGGTGCGCCGAGCACCGGCGTGCGGCGGGAGGGAACCCGATGGGCGAGGCGAAGCGACGGCGCATGAAGCAGCTTCGGGACCAGCAGGAGGGACGTCCCGTGCCGGTTCGGGAGTTCGCCCGAGAGCCACGCCAGACGCCCAACATGGATGACGGGAGGCCGGGGAGGCTCTCCTCGTACACGCGCTGGGAGATCGGCACCGACGTGTACGGATGGTTGATCCTCCTGGCCTATCTCGAATTTGCGAAGAACGGCGCTGACGGTCTCCCGGAGGGCCTGTTCGCACCGCGCCGGCCGGATGAGAGCGAAGAGGACTTCGCCACCCGAATGCAAGCCGATGAACTGCTTGTGGAGACCTCGGCGATGGCGGGCAGCCCCAGGTCCCAGGTCGCCGAAGTGTTGTCCTCGTGGGTGCCGGTGTCCATGGTCCAGGCCATGGTGACCAGGCTCGGGGGCTTCGGCGCCAAGCTCCTCGACGACAGCGGCGCTGCCGTCGATCCTGTCGCATGGGCGTCCGGAGCGCGCCCTCTGCTGGGTGGCCTGTGCCCTGCTACGCACTGGGAGGCCGGCCTGGACCAGCTGGAGACCTTCGCAGAGAGCCGACTGGTGGTCACTGACCCGGCCTGTGAGCAGCTGCTCCAGCACCCCGTCGCCACGGTGCACGCGATGGCTGCTCTGGTCACCTGGCTGTACGACCAAGCCGAGGTTGTGCCCGATCGGGCTGCAGCAGTCTACGAACTCGCGGACATGGGAGCGAAGATGGGCAAATTCGTCTTCTAGACCGGCAGGACACTGAGCACAGGGAGTCATCAATGCGCATTCGGAAGGCGACGGCCGTCTGCCCGTGGGACGAGGCCGTACGCCGTGCCACCGCGGCAACCGCCGCGGAGCGCCCCGGAGCCATGGATGAGGACTGCTGGGATGATGTCGCGATCCGGGACATCACCGCCGTAGTCCTCTACAGCCTGCACCTGCGCGACGGACTGCCGGTCGACAAGGTCCCGTGGACGAAGGTTCTGTGGCATCTGTGGGACGACGCCCGGGTCAGTGCGCTGGTGAACGACGTACTGCCCGGTGCAGGTCACGACCTCACCCTGCAGGCCGACCCCGACGATCCGGTGGCTGAGCGCTGGCGGTGGCTGACCCGAACCTGGGATCCGAGCGCACCCATCCGGCCACGCAACCGGTCGGCAGATCTGTTCGGTGCATTCCCCCGCCGCGGCAGCGGGGCGCTGGACGCGGCGGTGCCCGAGCCGAGATGGGGCGGCATGAGCCGCGGCGTCGGCAGCGCTCTCCCCGACCCGGCCCTCGAAGTCTGCACGAACTGGTCGGCCGTCGTCGTCCAGGCCGCGATCATCGCTCAGCAGGGCGGCTACCCCAAGTTCACGCGTGTCCGCGTCACCGACGGCGAGTTCAAAGGGCACCGAGGGTACGTGGTCCAATCAGGCTGGGTCGCCGACGACGATACCCAGACCATGGTCGGGCCTGAAGGGTATGTCGTCGACCTTGACGACTCTGACGACGCGGAGGAAATCGACGCGGACCAGCTCAAGCGCTCCTACGATCACCGCTGGCCTCGGCGGCCGGCAGGCACCGTCAAAGACGGGCCCCCGCCCCGCCTCCACGACCCGCTGCCTCCCCGTCCGACCTGTGCCGAGGACCTTGCCGACATCCTGGAGCGCGCGAGCAATCCGGAAGCGGTCCCTGACGACCTGCGCGGCACGATCGCCTCCGCGAAGGACCACCATCACCTTCAGATGGACTGGCAGGCCAGCCCTGAGCCGCAGCGCTTCACCTGGCAGGTGATCATGCACTGGTATCAGCTCACCGAGCACTACAGCGACGACCAGCGCGCCGAGCTGTGGGAGATCGTCCTCAAGACGCACCTGCACGATCCCGAGCCCACCCGCCACCTTGCGTTGCGGGAGGAGGACGTGCCGCTGGTCATCGCCCGGTGCACGGCTGCGACGGCGTAGTCACGGATCGGTGACGCGCGTGCTGCCGCCGACGGGTGCAGACGTCTGCGGGACGTCGTACCCGAGCCCAACGGGGTGACGTCAGCCACGGCCGGTTGTCACAATGAGACGTCTAAACCCTGCGGGAGGATCGCGAGATGCTGTTTGGCCGCAAGAAGGCGGTAGCACGGGCAGCGGCGTGGAACGCCCAGGTAGCAGTGGGGGTGCGTGCATGTCCGACGAGATAGCACCATGCGTGACCGCCAATGTTCGCGAGCGCAAGCCCGAGGAAGCGGAATGATGTTCCCTGGGCTCCGCCCGATGCACGGTGACGCCGTCCAGCTCATTACCGCCACCATCTCGGTGACGATCACCGGAGACATCCTGTCTCAGGGGGTCTTGCGCGACGGCAGGGGATTCGTCGAGCTGACTCTGCCCGACGCCGACCCGCAACAGCGACGTGCCCTAGAGCACGCGACGCGATTCGAGTACTGGCTGTACCGCCGTGGCGCGCTGGTCTACCAATCTCCGGCCCTTACGGTCAGGGAGACGCGACGGATCAAAGATGGATCCCTGGTGGTAACCGCGTCACCCTGAATATGCGGCAGGGCATGTCCGACGGGTCCTGTCACTCGACCTGCCAGACAGCCCCTAATCGCCAGCGGAAAGAGGCTGACGAGGGCACCTTGCTCGTGGTGGCGGCTGCTGCGGCTTGGCTGGCCACGCGGCCGAACGTTCTCCCCGTCCGCCAGGACTTTCGCCAGGTGATCTTGAAGGTCATTCGTGAGGCCGACTCGGGCGCGAGGAGGATATGCCGGACGTGATCGCTCGACGCACTGCCGCAGCGGAGTAGGCAATGCGCGCCAAGTCCGTTGACGGCACCCGCCGCGCAGTGCTCATCATCCGATCCACGCGTCCCGTCCCGGCGGGCCCGACCAGCCGACCTGCTCGCTAGGATCCCTGCATGGCGAACAGGGTCGTACCGCACTGGGACAACGCCCGAGCTCGGGCAAGGCAGTTCCGAGGACTGGCCGGGGCCGAGACGGACGTACTCAGCCTGATCTACGCACTCATCGCGGTTGACGACGGCACTGCGATCGACGACATCTCCCCCTGGGCCGTGCGCTACCGGCTATCTGATCCGCAGCAGCTGCACCAAGACCTCTCGACTCTCCTCCCCGGCCCGCTCGACCAGGGCGCGACTACCGTTGAGGGTGGGTACGTCGAGATGACCAGGAGCCGGATCAACGAACTTCTCGATGAAGACGGCCAGTTCACAGGCTCCCCACAGCTGGAGGGCCTCCTCGAGCGCGAGATCGAGGCCGTCAAGGGCGAACGCGGCGAGTTCTCAGGACCTCCTCCCTCGGAAGGTCGCATTTGGCGGCGTTGGGCCGCTCTGCAGGCACCCCATGGCGTCCCCTATGAGGACACCCTGACCTCCGAGGAGCTTGCTGCCTACGACGCTTCCGGCGGCGGCGCCAGGTATGCGGCTTCCGGCAAGACCGTCTTCGAGCACTCCGTGCAGACACTCACGCGGATTGTCGACAGGTCGCTCCTAGCTGTCAGTGGTGCGCCGTCCATGAGCACTGAGGTCGTGGTCACCGCCGGTGTGCATCAAGGGCGCAGCGGTCGGCTGACCGCTGTCACCTGGACCATCGATGACGAGCGACACGTGTGCTCCGAACCGCCAGCGTCGTTCGAGGTCAGCTTCGACGACCGCTACGATTCCGCGGACGTACCCCCTGCTGATCTGGAGCCGATCCCGGACTGGGACCGGCGCTTCGCAGTCGTCCACGCCGGACAGCCGATGCCCCTGTCTTGGGACGCCTCGGTACTCCTGGCCGACTCGTCGCCCGAGTCGTCCTCCTGGCGGAATGACCTCATCACGGCACTGAAGGACGGCTGGCCGCTGAGGGGCGATGGCCGCCTCGTTGTGCTCATCCCACACCAGGGCGGCAAGTCGGCGTCGCAGGAGCACAGTCAATGGCTCCACGACGCATACACATGGGCCGACGAAATCGTCATTAACCCAGCACCGGGCACTGACCTCGCACCATTGCTGAGGCCGGGCGGCATTATCGACCTGGAGGATGCTGCCGACCGCCTCACCCTCCAGGTGACCGAGCCGGATGAAGCTACACGCGCCTGGGCCGAGCAGCGCTCCGTCTCCCTCGCGCATACGCCCTGTGATGCCGCGGCCCGCGTATTGAAGCGCCTTGACCGTGGCTGGAACCGCCGGGGCGGCCAACGGCACGTGCCACTCTCCCTGGCACGAAACACCGGGTACCACTACTGGCGAGATGCTCTGCATGACGCGGACCGGACCCTCATCGCAGCCTCAAGTGAGTGGGCACCCCGCCACCCCAACCACCCCGAGTACGCGTCCTGGTGGGCGATGAACGCACGCATCCGCCACCCCGACCACCAGGTCACCGACGAACTCGTGGTCGGCCGCACAAACGTGCTGAGCATCGTCGTCTGCGTACTGCGCCCGGTTTGGACGGACAGTGAGGTCATGGTCCTGCGCGATCCCAACTGCCTGGGAACCGAGCCGGTCATCACTGCCCCAACGCGCTTCCCCGTACGTCTTCCCAGCGTGGACCTGGACCTCAGCTTCTACCGTCGCGGAGACAGCTCCGATCGGACCATTCTGACGCTGGTTTCCGAACTCGGCCTCACGGTCGACAAGGACCGGCTGCGCGGTTTGGGGCCCCGCCCAGAGTCGAACCTTCTTGCCTCTCGACGCAATGTGGTGTGCCTGGAGCTGTCGGAGGAAGAGTTCGGCGATCTCAAAGCCCGACGGAGCGCCACCGATGAGACGGCACTTCCGGAGGAAGTGGAGATCTACCGGGTGGCCGACCTCCTATCCACCATGGGGGGCGTGCTCTGCGACTGGGCCACCCTGGGCGCCATCACCCGGGCCGTGGTACCCACCTCGCCGCCCGCGAGCGGCGACTTCACCGAGCGTCGCATGTGACCACGGCGAGGCCGCAGCACGTGCTGAGCCCTGGTCCGTTTCCAGTGCCCTGCGGTATCAGGACGCGGCGTAGCGGGCCAGGAACGCCAGCTCGTCTTGGGTGCGGCGGCGGGGACGGTCCACGGCTTACCACGAAGCGTTGAATCAGAGCAGGTAGCTGGCCGGACTTCCGGCGAAGCGCAACTCAGTTCTGGATCATTCTGCCGTCCGCAACCACTAGTTGGACGTTACGCAGGGTGGTGATGTTGTCGAGAGGGTTTCCGTCAACAGCGAGGATGTCTGCGCGCAGCCCCTTGGCCAGGCGGCCGGTGTCGGTGCTCCTCAGAGCCTGGGCTGCGTCGATGGTGGCCATGTCGAGGATCTTCTCGTTGGGAATTCCCAGGTACTCGTAGAACTCCAGACTATTGACGAACTTGTTGAAGACCGCCCGCGTCACACCGGCGTCAGTGCCGGCGATCATGGGCACCCCACCGTCGGCCATCCAGCGCATGGAGGAGAACAGGTGCTCCGCGCGGTCGTGGCCAACCCGTTCGGCGAACGCCCTCCAGTTGGGGCTGGTCGCGGTGCACACGTAGATGCCTTGGGACTTGATTTCGGCGAGGAGGTCGTCCCGGAGGTCGAATTCGCCGCCTTCGGTCATCCAGGTGCAATGCTCGATGGTGTCCACGCCGGCGGCAACGGCGGCAGCGATGCCGTCGGTGCCGTGGGCGTGGACGGCGACGGGCAGATCGAGGCGCCGGGCTTCCTCGACAACGACGCGCAGTTCGGCTTCGGTGAACTGGTTCTGCCAGATGGCAGGACCGCCCTTGGTCATTCCCCCACCCGTGCCCATCACCTTGATCACGTCCGCTCCGAGACGGGCATTGCGCCGCACCATCTCCCGGATGGCCTGCTCGCCCTCGACCTCTCCGCCGAAGAAGTGGCAGTGACCGCCGCGGGATGTCAACGGTGTTGCTGCCGACAGGATGCGCGGTCCGTGCAAGGCGCCAGAGGCGACGGCACCGCGCAGGCGGATAGCGAGGCCGTTGCGGTCACCGAGGTCCCGAACGGTCGTTACCCCGCTGAGGACCAGCTGCTCAGCGCGCTCGGCCATGCCCTCCAACAGTTCCTCGTCGCTGCTGGCCTGGACGGCAGCCACAGGGTCGGGACTCGCATCGAAGATGAGGTGCGTGTGGGCATCGATCAGGCCCGGCAGCACGGTGCCGTCCGGAAAGGACACGGTACGCAGTCCGTGGGCCGCGAGCTGCTCGAGCTCCGCACGTGGGCCGACCGCGGCGATCCGGTCCCCGCGGACGAGAACGGCGCCATCGGTGACGCTGGTGCCGTTGGGGCCGGTGATGACCCGGCCAGCCGTGATCAATGTGTCCGTCATGGTGCCGCTCCTCGTCGTGGGGTCGCTGGTCGGTCGGGTCCGGCTGCATGTCCTCGTGTCGGCTATGGCGCTTGTGCCGGCTTGAGCGCATCCGACAGGGAGATCAGCTGCCGTACGTCGGCATCGAGGCTGTCGTCGCCCGGATGGGCCACGGCAACAGCTTGCTCCGACACGGCTTCGCCGTTGGCTTGGGCGCGCAGCGCGTGTCGCAGGTGGCCGGCCAAAGACGCATGCGGCGTGCCGTGGTTCACTCCTTGCTGTGCCAGGTACGGGCTGATTCTCACCAGGCCGTCCCGGCATTCGATCACCCGTCGGTAGTAGCGGTAGTGAGTGCCGCGCAGGGACAGGAACTCCCGCCATCCGCTGGTGGGCACGCGACTGAGGGCGTCCTGCGGAAACGCCTCGTGCAATGCTTCCCACAGCGGGCGGAGGCGCCGGTACGCCTTGCGGTGACACAGCCAGACCCGAACTCTCGCCAACCGCATCGCGGCGCCCGAATACATGACGCCGATGATGAAAACCGGGACCGCGAGGGCTAGGAGGCCCTGCGTGCTGTGGTGCAGCCACGCCGGGACGTTCGCACCACGCCATCGTGTGACGTCGATAGCGAGGCGGCCGATGTTGGCCACCACCATGCCAGCCAGGGCTCCCACCGTGAGCCACAGCCCCGTGGACAGCGGGCGAAGGGACATCCGCGCATGCCGCCAGGTCCACCACAGCGCCGCAGCGAGTGCGTAGATGAGGTAGAGCAGCGCGGCCATGAAGAACAAGGCCACCGGCGTTGTCGTCACGTCAGCGGTGGCGAAGTCTTTGCCCCTGACGCTGACGGGCGTGGCGATGGTCGTCAGTGCGAGGACGATGACAGCCGATGCCAATGGCAGGGCTTCCCAGCGGGCCCGTCGGATGGCACGCTTCCGCTCCTCCGCGGAGAACAGGTAGACGCACATCAGGCAGTAAACCGCGCCGAGCAGCAGGGCGTTCTGCACCAACCGCGCAGATCCTGGGCCCATGAGGTTGTCCACGAGACGGGCCGCGGAATCCAAGCCGAGGCCAAACGAAGCACGGGTGCAGATGAGACACAGCGTCACAGCGCGGAGAGGTAGATCGCGGGGATCCCGAGCGAGCTGAATGAGCTTCCACACCACGGCCAGGTCGAGGATGAAAGCCGTCAAAAGCAGACCGGTCACAGCCACCCCTGCCGGTCACCGAGGGCGGCCTGTACGCGACGCAGGGAGGGGGAGGATGCCCGACGCGGCGCGACCCGATCCAAGACCGAAGCCCACTCCAGAATGATGGTGGCAACCAACTCGGCCTCGCGTTCATGCTCTTCGTCGTATGACGTCCGCCGCAGAAGCCGCTTGACCGATCCTGACGAGAGGTCCGGGACCGCCCCTTTCCAGAGCGCGACATCTTCGATTCCGTCGCTCTGGTGATCCGCCAGGATGTGGCCCACTTCGTGGAGGATGATGTGCCGCTGGTGACTCGCAGTGGTTTCCTGTTGGTACAGGATGTAGTCCGTGGACGGGGCGGCGATCCACGCACCGAACGGCCCCGGCACCGGCATCGGGTGCGACACCAACCGGATGGGGCGGCCACGCCGTTCCCCTAGTTGCTGGCAGAGCACGTCTACTTGCAAGGGGGGCTGGATATCAAGGGCTCGCAGTTCACGTTTACAACGTCTGCGAAGCTCTCGCTCTTTCACGGTCATTCTCCCGCACACGATCAGTGTCGCGGCAACAGCACCCCCTCGCCGCGGAATCACGCCGTTGACGGCGCGTCATTCGCGGTGCTCTGCCTGCTCCAACTTGTAGACAACGTCAAGCAGGTCCATTACCTGCTTTCTTCGCGCTTCCGACAGTTCGCCGGCGCGCATTGCCATCAACTTCACATCGCGGTCTTCGAGTGCCTCGTTGACGCTCGCCCGCTCGGATTCCATTTGAACCAGTCGGCCATGGACTTGCCTAGCTACGGCGTCGTCGAAGAAGTACGAGATCGGCACGCCGAAGAAGCTCGCCAGACCCTGCAGGTGGCGCACGGTCGGGTTGTCCTTCTTTCCCTTCCGTAGCTGCCAGATGTAGCTCATGGAGATGTTGATCCCCGTCTGGCTGATGGCGTTCGCCGCGTATTCGTTGCTGTATTCCCTGCCGTCGTCATCCTTGATCGTCGCGAACAAATAGTTGATCTTCTCCGCCAAAGAGCGGCCTGTCTCCTCGCTCACCACTTCCCCTCCTTTCGTCAAGAGTCGATCTGTCAGTGTACACGAGTGGAGGGTACACAAGTCGACGCCTTCACGTCAGTTGAGTGGAGGGCGGTGCCGGTATAAGGTCCCCATCAGCATCTTCCACTGACGTGAAGGGTACGGAGGTGATGATCTTGTACTTGAGTGAAGAGATTGATCGGTTCGAGCGTCGGTGCTCGACGCGGAATCGCCCTGCCGTGAAGGCCGGCCTCCGCTCGGGTCGCTCTCGGCGTCCCGGTAAATACTTTGCCACCCTTCGTTCGTCTGACGGGCCTCGCTCGACTGTGGACAGTCGGCGCAAATCGCCCTTTTCGCCTGCGTTGGCTCTCGGCGTGAAGGTGCTGCGACCAGCGCCACAAGAAGATCGAATTACGTACGGGTGTTGGGTGGAAACTCTGCGCGCTGTGATGGACCCCTCGAATTTGTTCGTGGCCCGTCAGTCCATCTGCCGGAGCGATCGGCGGAGGGGGAGCGCGACCTCTGGTTGGGCGTCGTTGAGGGGCCTACGGATACGTCTGGATCTTGGCGCGGAAACTGCATATGTTGCTGGTCCCTCGGAGGGGGCGGCCGGAACGCAACCCAGCGAAAGGGAAGGAGGAAGATGGGTGAGTGGGCGTCAAATCCCAGAGCGCCGAGGGAAATGAAGAAGGCGCCCAGAAGTTAGCAGCTTCCGGGCGCCGACACCGCCACCCCGAAGGGGGCGGATACATAACCGGGGCGAGTCGGCTGACCTTTTCGACGAGAACGGCCGTCTCACCTCGCCTACGAGTGAGGAATTCTCGCATGCCCAAGTCCCGAAGCGGAAGGGCCCTCGCTGCCCCGCAGGCCGAGGTCGATGAACCCACCGCCGACGCTCGCCGGCACCGCCTGGCCGCGCTTCTTGCGGACATGGTGCCCGGAGCCCGCACCATCCGCGTCTCACAGCAGCAGCCTGGCCAGAACTGGCCCAGCCCCTACGCCCGCGCGTACGACGCCCAAGGGCAGCTCATAGCTCTCAACCGTGCCCAGCGTGTGACGGTTGCCCGCTGGGTGATCCGCGCCCACCCCGACGTGCCCTGGGAAGAGACGTACGACCTCGACCTTGCCGCCAGTACCCTCCGTGCCGCGGGCGGGGGCCGCTGATCATGGCCAGGATCCGCACCATCAAGCCCGAATTCTTCACCAGCGAGTCGCTCGCCGAGGTGAGCGTTCACGCCGAGCGGACGTTCGCCGGTCTCTTCACCCTGGCCGACGATCACGGGCGCTTCCGCGACCACCCGGCCGTCATCGCTGGCCTGCTCTGGCCGCTGCGTGCCGAGCACACCGCGGTGCACGTGGAGGACGACCTGCAGCAGCTGGCCGATGCGGGGCTGATCTGCCGGTACACCGGCTGCAACGGCCGCCGGTACCTGCACATCGTCACCTGGTTCGAGCACCAGAAGATCGACAAGCCGTCGCAGACCCGTATCTCGGCCTGCCCGGACCACCACGCCACAGAGCGCTGCGGAACCTGCAAGGGCACCTGCACCGTGTTCACCGAAAGCCGGGCGAACACTCCCCGAGGACTCCCCGAAACCTCGGCGAAGGCTCCCCGCACCCTCGATCGGCCGACGAAGACGCCCGTGACGCCTTCCGCCGACCAATCCGCGAGCACGGGCGGTGAGCAGGCGACGCTCGACGGCGCCATCGAGGCGCCCAAGCGAACCGCGAAGAAAACCGCAGGTCACAAGCCTGTCGGGAAGGACTCCCCGAAGGCTCCCCGAACCCTCCCCGAAGGTTCGGCGCCTGGATCTAGGATCTTGGATCCTGGATCTACTAATCCTTCGGGGCGCACAGCGCCCGCACCCAGCCCGTCGGCCCAGGACCTCGTTGGCGAGTACGTCGCCGCATGCGTCCAACGCCCGCCGGGCGGCGTGATCGGCCATCTCGGGCGCATCACCAGGAAACTTCTGGACGAGGGCATCGCCCCGGAGCACATCCGGGCCGGACTGCAGCGCTTCGCCGCCAACCCCAAGCACCCCAGCGTGCTGACCAGCATGGTCAACGAGGCCATGAACGCCTCGGCGGCCGGTTTGGTGCGGCCGGAATCGCGGTCTAACCTGCCCGGTCACCGGGCCTGGGCCAATCCCGCTGACCCTGCCGCCGCCTACGCCGAGGAGCTGTGATGCGCGACCACGATGCCCAGCCCGTCGGAGGCATCGCCCGCCGCCTGGCCCACATCCTCACCTCCCGAGGCATCGACCCGACCGCCCAACTCACCGATCCTGCCGAGCCGGTCCCCGCTCTGCAGGCGGCACAGGCCCGCATCCCGGCCCGTTACCAGGAGGCCGTCGCCGACCACCCGGCAGTCGCCGCGTGGGTCCGCGAGGTCGCCCAGGCAGGACGCCCCGGGCCGAAGGGGGCTCCGGGTATCGCTCAGGGGCGCTCGCTGCTGATCGTCGGCACCACCGGCACCGGCAAGACGCACCAGGCGTACGGCGCGGTCCGGTCCCTGCTGCTGGCCGGTGTGCGGCTGCGCTGGAAGGCGATCACGGCCGCCGACCTGTACGCGGAGCTGCGGCCCCGCCCCGGCCACGACGGCGAGCGGGAGCTGATGGACCTCTCCCGCTGCCCGCTATTGATCATCGACGACCTCGGTGCCGCCAAGAGCAGCGAGTGGACCGAGGAGATCACGATGCGGCTGATCAACCGCCGCTACAACGAGATGCTCCCGACCCTGGTGACCACCAACCTCGGCATGGCCGACCTGCGCGCCCACATCGGCGACCGCGTCGCCTCCCGCCTGACCGAGATGACCGACAAGGTCATCCTCGACGGCCCCGACCGCAGAAGAGCCATCGCAGCCCAGCGCCGCAGCCCCGCTGCCACCGCTGTCCCGCAGACACGTAGCGAACCCGCCGCACGAGCCGCGTCCACCGCGGTATCGGCCGCTCGCCACCTCAGCCGCTAACGACCTGCTCGCGACCGCCGTTACCGGTCGACTCCCCACGCACCCATCCCCAAGCCGCGTCTGCCTGCCCGAACGCGCCCTGGGGGCAACGGAGATCCCCATGCACCACACCGAGAACGACATGCTGCGCACCCTCGGCGACCTGACCTGGCATGACGACGCCGCCTGCCGTGCCACGGGCCCCCACCAGGTCGATCCGGACGACTTCTTCCCCGAGCCGGACGAGATGGACCGCATCCGCGCCGCCAAAGCCCTGTGCGCCCAGTGCCCCGTCCGCAACACCTGCCTGGACGCCGCCCTCGAAAACGGCGACATCATCGGCATCCGGGGCGGCATGACCGAAGAGGAACGAGCCGAGCTGCACCGCAAATTCCAGCGGCGCCTCAACTACGCCCGCGTCAATGCCGTTCTGGCCGGCCAGGATGTCCATCTCACGCAGGCTGAGCGCGACGCTGTCGTCCTCGCCGCCTACCAGGCTGGTACTTCAGCAGAGCAGCTCGCCCGGATGCTCAAGATCACGAAGGAGCACGCACAGAGGCGGTACCGCGAGACCCGCCGCCAGATCCGAGACCGCGCGGTCGAACAAGAGAAGAAGGCGAACGAGGGCAAGAAGAAGTCGATGACGCCCGAGAGCCGGCCCACGGTGCTCAAGGAGCCCAGGGCCAAGACGTCCCGCGGCGACCTCGGGACGGCCGCGTGAGCCACATCGCGCCGATACCCGCGCGGATCACCGGCTGGGACCGGGCCGCCATCGTCGCCCTCGGCGGCGCCGGATGCGCCCTGTCCTACGACGCCCTGCAGCAGATGGCCATCGCCATCCACATCCGCGGATTCCTCACCTACGTCTTCCCCCTGGTCATCGACGGCTTCATCGCCTACGGAGTGCGCGCCCTGTTGGTCCTGCGCAGCGCACCGCTCGCCGCCCGCTGCTACGTCTGGCTGCTGTTCGGCACCGCGACGGCCGCCAGCATCTGGGCGAATGCGCTCCACGCGGTACGCCTGAACCAGCAGCAGGCGCAAGGCGTGGGGTTGCGGCTGGGCGACGTCACCGTGGGCATCCTGTCCACCCTCGCGCCGCTCGCCCTGGCCGGAGCGGTCCACCTGTACATCCTCATCGCCCGGCGGGTCACCGAGCCCACCGGACAGCCGGACACCAGCCGTGTCCGAGCCGACCGGGTCACCGCCGACCGCCCGGACATTCCCGTCGGTCAGGACGAGCCCCGGCCGTCGCCGGTCGGCTCCGGGCACCCGGTCGAGCTGCCCGCCCCGGAGACCAACCGCCCAGCGGTCACGGTTGGTCAGGACACCCAGGAGACGGGTGCCTCGCAGGACCCGTCCGGACAACAGGACGGTCTGGCCGAGCCGGAGCCGGAGCCGGAGCCGGAGCACGAGGGTCGAACCGCTGACCTGGGCGGACACCCGGCCAGCAGACCCTCCCCGGTCACCCGCCTCGACCCGGTCGCACCGTCCGCCGTACAGCCGGAGACTGACCCGGTCACCGCTGAGGAGAACGGGGACAACCAGACTCCGGACACCGACCCGGTGACCGAAGAACTCCTGCCGATCGCCCGCCAGGCGGTCACCGAGGCGGGCAAGGCCACCCGCCAGGTCGTCGCCGACGCCATCCGCGGACAGAACCTCCCGCTCGGCAACGACCGGCTGACCGTCCTGATGCGCCGCCTTCGCGCCGAGAGCCACACGCAGCCGGTCACCAAGACGGGCTGACCGAACGCAGACGCACGGCCGGTGACCTGGCCGATCCGCATGGCCAGGTCACCGGCTCCACGCGCCACCCCATCGACTTCTCCACACCACGGAGGCACCACGATGCGCACCACACCGGCCACTCACGCCGAGGCTGACGCCTGGATCACCGTGCTTCGCGACCACGGCCACCTCCACCGCGCCGAACCCGGCCCCGACGGCAGCTGGACCGTCCAGCAGACCCCGGAATGCACCCCCCGAACCCTTCACCACCCGGTCCTCGCGCTCGACTACGTGGCCGAGATCCTCCGCGACGTTCGCGGCCACACAGCGGAGACGCCGCGATGAAGCCCTCCGAACCGTCCAGCACCACCCCTGAACTGCAGCAGGACCACTGCCCGGCACGATGCGCAGCAAGCTGTACCTTCCGAAACTCCTCCGCAGCCACGGGCAGCGGAGGAGTTTCGCAAGGGCTTGCCCCCGCCCTGGGAGGGAGGGGGGAGGCCCGGCACCAGGGGGCACCGGACTCTGGGGCTGCGGCCGAGGGCGGACCGCAGCCAGAGGGGGAACCGAACGCACCCGCTGCGCCACGAACGCGTCCTCGTCTGCGCCAGAGCGTGCACCGCGATCAAGTCCGCAGTGTCCGCCTGACCCGAGACGAACTCGATACCGTCACCCGCGCCGCCGAAGCCGCCGGTCTGAAGACTGCCGGGTTCCTCGCCGACGCCGCGGTCGCGGTCGCCCAGGCCCAAGGCGGTTCCAAGGCATGGCTGTTGGATCAGCGTGGCCGGGTGGAAGAACTCATGGCCGCCAGCGCACAGCTCGCCCGCGTCGGCAACAACCTCAACCAGATCGCCCGCATCCTCAACTCCGGCGGCCACGTCGATCACGTGGACGACGCAGTGGCCCGGGTCCTGCGGGCCGCCGTGCGCGTTGAAGACGCTGCCATCGAGATCGCGCGGCGCTGACGATGGTGCCCGACATCTCCACCGGCAGCCGCACCTACGGACTGCTCAACTACCTCTACGGCCCCGGTCGGCGCGATGAGCACACCGACCCGCACCTGGTCGCCGCCTGGATGCCGGAACTCGCCCCCGACCCGGGACGCGACCCGGCGGCCACGCTCAAGCAGCTCACCGACCGGCTCGACCTGCCCGTCCTCGCCCTGCCCAAGCACCGACGACCGGCCCGGCACGTGTGGCACTGCCCCGTCCGCACGGCCCCCGGCGACCGCCACCTCACCGACGCCGAATGGGCCGAGGTCGCCCGCCGCATCGTGCACGCCACCGGCATCGCCGAACACGGTGACGACAAGGCATGCCGCTGGATCGCCGTACGCCACGCTGATGACCACATTCACATCGTCGCCACCCTCAAGCGCGAGGACGGGCGCAGCCCCCGTCGTCACGAGGACGGCATCCGCGCCCAGGCCGAGTGCCGCAAGATCGAGAAGGAATGGGGCCTGCAGATTCTCAATGAAGGAGACCGCACCGCCGCCCAGCGCCCCACGAGCGCCGAACGCTCGAAGGCCGAACGTGCCGGACGCACCGAGACATCCCGCGAGACGCTGCGCGAGCGCGTCCGTCAGGCCCTGGCCGGAGCCGCGAGCGAGGAGGAGTTCTTCCGCCGCCTCGCCGAGGCCGGCCTCCGCGTCGAAAAGCGCCTCGCACCCTCCGGCGACACCCTCGGATACAAGGTCGCCCTCCCCGGCGACCGCAACCGCCACGGCGAACCCATCTGGTTCCCCGGCTCAAAGCTCGCCCCCGACCTCTCCCTCCCCAAGATCCGCCAGCGCCTCGACTCCGAACTGGCCGACAGTGACGCATTCGCTATCGACCGCTCCGGCGAACGAGCCCCACGTCCGGCTCGCGCCCGGCATGAGGCAGCCCCTGCCGCCGAGCGGGCGGCTTCGGCACTGAGCGGAGACGACGATGCTGACGCCGCCGCACAACTGGTTGGCGTCGGCGAGCTGCTCGACGCGGTCGCCCAGACCTCCCCGGCTTCGACCCGCAAGGAACTCGGCGAGGCCGCCCGCGCCTTCGAACGCGCCACCCGTTCCCACATCCGCGCTGAACGCGCCGACAACCGCGCCATCCGCACCGCGGCCCGGGGTATCGTCCGCGCGGGCAACGCCCTCGGTAAGGGCGAGGACGGCGGCGCCACCGCGATGCTCCTGTCCACGATGGTCCTCGTCACCATCGCCGCCGCCCGCTGGCACTCCGCCCGCGGCCACGCCCAACAGGCCGCCGCAGCCCAACAGGCCGCCCAGCACCTGCGCGCCGCCTACCGGACCGCTGCCGCCACGCCCATGAAGGCCATGCGCGAGCACGGCCGCCGCCTCCCCGAACCCGTTCGCCAGCGGCACGTCGAGGCCCTTGAAGTCGCCCTGCCCCAGCACGCGGACCACGTCTTGCGCGAACCCGGCTGGGACGCCCTGGCCGCCACCTTGGACCAGGCCGAGCGAGCGGGACACGACCCCGACGTCCTACTCCAGCAGGCCATCGCATGGCGCGAACTGGACACCGCCGACAGCGTCACCGACGTCCTCGTCTGGCGCCTGCGGCGCCTGGGGAAACTGCCCTCCGCCACCGACTCGCCCCGCACGCGGACGAGCTCGCGAGCGTCCCAGCAGCAACCCCCGGCACCGAAACACACGACACCCGGCACCACGGCCCGAACGAATCCCAGCGCTCCCCGTGCCCGAGGGGCAAGGCGTTGACCAGCACAGCAAAGGGCTGGACACCGGCCGCCATGCCGGTTATGGCTGGTTGAAGAGAGACATGGAGACGATGCGGATGCTCAGCGAGAACCTTCAGGACCCGAGAACCCTGCTGCCCCAGACGGCATCCGGCGATGACCCGCTGTTGCGGCTCCAGCAGGAGACGCAACCTGATGGCGGGAACATCGGTCTGCGCGCCACCACGCACCCCGAGGAAATCCGTATCACCGGAATCACCGTCATGTGCCCCCAGTGCGGCGCCCGCCGCGACTGGATGGTCATCTGCGACCGCAACGAGATCAGCATCCGCTGCCGCTGCGCACACCAGTGGGTCGAGCGCGAACTGACCCGCGCGGACTACCTGGCGATGATCGGCGAAGGCATCGGCCAGGACTACCCGAGCCTGGAGGCCGCAGCCCAGGACGCGGGGTACGACGGCACACTGGCCGGCACCTATCTGTCTGGACCCCGTCCGGAGTGAGGCTCTCGACCGCGCCCGCGTGTGGCCCGGCCGCGGGGAAAGCGGCACTGCACCCGCCTTGCCGTCTCGTAGTCGGCTGCCTGTCCGGCCCACACGGGACGACACAAAACGCTCCCCCTCTCAAGACGAGGTGTGCCCGGGGCGGGGCCAAGAGTTATCACCGCGAGCTGGCCGAAATCTTTCGACGTCGAGCAGAATGCGGGGCATGACGGAGGGCGCGCCAGAGGAAGACATCATCGAAGCCGCATGGCAGAAGCTGCTTACCACCCAACGCGTGGACAGCCAGTTGCTACGCGCCGCCTACGCCGAGCCCCGACTACGGCAGCTGTTCCCCTGGGTCGGCATGGCCGAGTTGCACTTCAGCCGGTGCACAGAGCCGCGTTGGACGTGGGACGTCCCGTTTATCGCCCCGATGCTGGGCGGCGGCTTCTTCGTCGGCGGGCCCTCACGGTCCCAGAGTGTCGGCCCCGCACCGACCGCGGAGGCTGCCATCGCGATGGTGGTCGAAGGACTCCCCGCAGGCTGCGGTCGCGCCTTCGTCGGCACGCCCGAGGAACTGGCCGAAAAGGAACAGTCGGAGTAGTCAGGGCGGATGCTCCAGAGAGACCTCATAAGCCCGCTGAGGGCTGCCCCGGCGTGGGGCAGCCCTCAGCGGTCGGGATGGATGGCGTCAGGAAGCGGCCAGGTGGTTGGCGAGGTGGAGGGCGTCGGTGGCCACGGTCAGTGCAGCGTGAAGGCCAGTGACCTCGTACAGCGTGGGGTGGACGATGGGCGTCCAGTCACCGTTGAGGCTGGGCCATGTGGCGAGGAGGACGGTGGTCGCGGTCAGCCCGAGACAGGCGGTCACGTCCATGCCGCCGTCGCGGCCGGGCTTCCAGCTCAGCAGGATCGCGCCGGGCCGGAGCGGCTCAGGTCCCTGGGCGGTGTCCCACATGACGCGGATCGGCTCGGTGGGGCGTGGGGGGACGGAGCGCAAGAGAGCACCGCGCGCCGACGCGGACATGGGGCGGCGAACAAGATCGCTGAGGTCCAGGTGCGAGGCCGGGCTGATCGCATGCGCCGAGACACGCGCAGGAGCGCGGTAGTTCATACGGCCGCCCAGCCGAGCTCGGCGCGGACCGCGGGAGGCAGTACGCCCTCCTGGCCGTTTTCGGCGAGGTACACAGCGCCGTTGGGGCCGGAGACCTCGACGATGCGACCGATGTAGTGGGCGTAGGGCCAGTCGGGGTTGATGGCGAAGTAGGCAGGCAGGTCAGGGTCGACGGTCTGGAGCTGGTGGATCAGTTGGCGGACGGTGATCTGGTGCGACAAGACGGCCTCCGGGAGGAAGAGTGAGCGGGGAGGGGGCAACAGGCGAAGAGTGCAGCGGGTCGTTCAGTCCTCTGCGTCGAAGCGCAGGAGCTTGCGCAATGCGGCAGGGCCCTTCGAGGGCGGTGCGAATTTCGCCGGGAGCTGGTCGGAGCGGTGGCGTCTGCCCTGCTCGGCGGCGTAGGTCTTGGTGGACGAGGGGCCGCTGGTCCACTGCTTGCAGCTGCAGGTCGCGAGGAACCGCTCCCGTCCGGTACATCCCTCGGTGAGGGGGCTGCCGCCGGTGGTGTGCCGATGCTCGGAGGGGCAGACGGTGCCGTCGGCGTGATACGCGGTCACGGTGATCGAGTGGCGGGCCACGCGGGACCTCCTGGTCAGATGCAGGTGCAGTAGTGGCTGGGGGAGGAGAAGAGAGCGGCGAGGAATCCGGCGACAGCCTGTGCCGGGGTGTCCGCCCCGAAGCTCTGACGCCAGGCGGTTGTGCCGTTCGTCCCCATGACGTGGATGTGCCACAGCTCGCCACGCGCCGCTCCAGGGCTCTCGGGGAGGAATCCCACGTACACGCGTTGGTCGGGGCTGGAGCAGTGGACGTTGCAGTTCGGGTCGGAGACGACGTCCCACCCCTGGTTCTTGAGGAGGTCGGTGACGGGGCCTGCGCAGTGGCAGCCGAGTAGCGACTCACGCTCGCCGAGGGCGGCGAACGGAAGCGCGGCGGGAGCGTGGAGCGGGGTGGTGGCGGTGAGCGTCACGAGCAGCAATCCCTTCGTTGACCTGCGGTTTTCCGCGGCACCCGTACGTTGGCATGGTCAGGGAGGGGGTCTCCAGTCCTGTCCGGCGGTGTGCGTCTGCCGTCGGCGAACTGGCCAGGGACCGGCCGCCGATGTCCGCGCAAGGGGGAATGAATCGGTCGCCCGCGGGGCTGTTCCGGGGCGACCGATCGCTGTGGGAGGTTGGGTTGGAGAGCGAAGAGAGCCGTACGTACGCCGAGGCGGTCGATGATGCCGAGGCTGCGACCCTGGGCCGGGCCCGCATGGCCGACGGCAGACGGATCGAGCTGACCGTTCACGAGCTGGCGCAGCTGGTCGGCGCCGAAGCCACGGGCGAGCAGGGCACGGGCCGGCATGGTGCGGCCGGTGCCGTCTAACGGCGGGGCGAGCGCACCTCGTTGTGCGTTCCGGCGTTCGCCGTGTGGCTGGTGCTTTGAGTGTCGGCGGGTGGCACTGGTGTCGGCGTGGACGACCGTGTGCGTGCTGCCTCGGCGCGCACGGCCGCGGAGCGGTCCAGGGACCGTGTGAGTCCTTGGGCAAGGTGCCCTTCGGGGTAGGCGTCGATGATGGAGCGGATGGCGTGGAGGCGGGCCTGGTTCGCTGCGTGGGCTTGCCGCAGTTCGGCCGATGAGGAGCTGAGCTGCTGGAGGTCGTGGTGGAGCGGGACGTGGCCGTTGCGGGTGAGGCTGTGTATCCGTTCCCGGTGCACGGTGACGTCGCTGTCGTCGATGACGAGCGCCGTGCGCACCCGCAGCACTGCGACGAGTGCTGGGTCGTGGATGCTGCCTTCGCGGAGGTAGTTGTACAGCTCGTCTACGGGATGTCCCCAGGCAGTGCTGATCATGGCATCGGCGCTGGTGAGGTCGGATGTGTCAGGCATGAATGGCTCCCGAAGTCTGTGGTGAGGGATGGCGGGTGGTTGGGGACGTGCTCGTCGTGGTTCGCGAAGCGTTCGGCGGCTCGTTCGACGAGGGCCTGCTGCACTTCGAGCGTCGATCGCCGTGATCACGAGCGGCATTGCCGGGGAGAACAGTGAGGGTGTGCGGAGGCCGGCAGTGTTGGCGACGAGCCGCAGGGCGTCTGCCTCGATCAACGGCGTCCAGGACGGGTGGAGTTCGGACAGTTCGCAGATGACCTCGCTGCCGACGACGAGCGCGTCGGAGAAGTTATTGCTTCGAAGTTTTGGGGGTTGACCGCCACCGCGAAAGGTGTGCTTAACTGGCTCGCGAGACCAGCCATCTTCCAGGCTCTTCCGACGAGTTGAGCATTCAAATCCTGTGCCCTCGCGGGTGCGGGTATGGCTGGTCTCTCTTTTTTGTTCGGGTGCTTCCAACGTCGTCGGGCCCTCCGGAGCGTTCGTTATCGGCGGCGGGCGGCATGAGTCCGCAGTGCAGCGCTCGGCCTGCTGGCGGCCATCGCCATCACCTTCGCCGGAGGATGGACGAGGGCGCGATCACCGGCGGAGCGGGCACGAGCTGCCGTTGCCCGGCGGACGTCGAGCGGAGTCGGTACTAGTCGAGGCACCGGCGTCACGCGGGCCGCAGCGAGGTTGCGCTTGGTGACCTCGGCCTCATACCGGGGAACCGGGGTGGGGTCGGCTAGGGCGGTGGCGGTGGCGGCGACCAGGTGTGACGGGGTGTGGCTCGTGAACGTCGCGTGCCAGCTGGAGCGGTAGCCGTCGCGTCCGCCACTGGCGCTCCAGCGGTACTGGTAGCCGGACAGCTCCGCTTGATGATCCAGCGCTCCTCGGACGTGGTTCATTTCCGCCAGGCCGTCGGGTGCGACGGAGACGCTGAGGTGAGGCCCTTTGTCGGTGCGCCAGCCGGCGTCGACGAGCGGCTGGAAGCCTTGGTCCCTGCCGGTGCTGCCGTAGAGGTAGGTGTCGTGGTTCTGCGCGTAGTCGTGGGCGAGGGCGGTGGCGAAGGCGGTGACGAGTTCGGTGGGTGTGCTGTTGTCGAAGGTGGCCAGCCAGCGGGGCGGGCCGAAGGGGTCGGAGTGCACCGCGATCTTCCACAGGGTGGTGTCTTCGCCTTCGGGGAGGTAGCCGAGCCGGATGTGCTGTTCGGGCGAGGTGACGTAGACGTTCGCCAGCTCGTCGTGGTGGAGGTGGAACCCCTGGTCGAGGAGCGGCTGGAGGGCGGGATCACCGGTGAAGGTGCTGCCGGCGAGGTAGACCGGGGAGACGTAGAAGTCCCCGTCAGGGGCATTGGTGGGCATGGGGATCGGACCTCCGGGTGCGGTGTGGGGGTTAGCGCTGACGGCGCGAGCCGGCGACGACGGGCGGGAGGGGAGCGGATGCGACTGGTGGCCGCTGGAGGTGGTGCACCGCGTTGGTGGGCGAACTGCGGGCCAGCGCAGCCGTGCTGAGCGAAGTCGCCTGATTGGGGCGCAGAGGCTGGGTCTTGACCAGGGAGCGGTGGCGGTCGGGAATGAGAAATTCCGCGCGGACGACGGGCCTTGGGTCGGTCAGGGCGTTGGCCGCGGCGGTCATGAGGTGCTCAGGGGTGCCCCGGCTGAAGTACGCCTGCCAGCTCGGTGTGGTGATGGGATTGGGGCCGGCGGACATCCGCCATGTCGACTTCGCCGGGTCGAGTAGTTCGTCGTACTCGTGGAGCCAGCCGCCGCGTATCCGGAAGGCGGCGTGGCCATCGGGCGACACCGTGCGGAACGGCCGCGTGCCGCGGACGGCCTCCCACTCGTGCTGGGAGAACACGGTGGCGGGCGTGAGCCCGGTGTGGTGTTCGCCGCCGCTGAGGTAGTCGGCGAAGTTATTCGGCAGCCCGGCAACGAGCGTGTCCGTGAACGCCGCCACGATCTCTCGCGGAGTGTCGCGGTCGAAAGTGGTGATCCAGTCCGGTACCCCGAGCGGGTCCTCGGCATACGAGATCGTCCAGCCGCCATAGTGGCTGTCCATGACATTAGCCATGCGCACGCGCTGGCACGGGCTGGTGTAGTACGTGTCCTCGCCGAAGGCCACGACTTTGGTCCAGCCTGCCGCGGAATCAAGGGTGTTGAAGACGGCATGGTCGGGGCCAGGGCCGGCGAGGTAGACGGGGGCGATCAGGACGTCGACGTCCGGGTCGAGGGCGTGGGGATCGGTCGTGGGCATGAGAACAGCTCCGAGGGCGGTGCACGGGTGCCCGCGCGGCTCGCACGGGAACGTGCGCGGGCACCGTCGTGGCGACGGGGTCTGACGGTGGGCATGCGGATCACCTGGTCCGTGAGGGGTGGGAGAGCGCCGTGACGTGTGCCGGGACAGGTGGCTGGGGTGCCGGGGCGTGGGAGAACAACCCCGGGAAGGCGGAAGGGGTTCGCTGTACGGCCGCGTTGGCCCTCGTCGTGCGGGCCGCTGCCAGCTCGGCGGGGTTGCGCTGCACAGCGGCGGAGGGAGCCATCGACTCGAAGGCGGCAAGCTCCGCGTAGATCGGCCCGAGTGCCTGAGCGGCCGGAGTCAGGCCGTACGCGGCACGGAACGAGGGGCCGGTGCGGGTCAGGAGCTGATCCTCCTGGAGCTGCTGGAGGCGGTAATGAAAGGTGCCGGTGGCGAGTCCTGACGCCTGTCGCAGTTCGCCGTGCGGAAGGGGGCCGTGTTCCGAGAGGGCGTGGAGGACCTCGACAGCCCCCTCGCCGCGCAGCCGGCGCAGGGCGTCCTCCGTGCGCTCCGCCTCGGCAACCGCCGGGTCGCCTCCACCAGCGTGAGTGCGGTGCCAGGAAGCGAGCGTGCGGTGCACGCTGTCCGCGTTCCGGCCCCAGGGGGAGACTTCGTAGACACCGTGGCCCGGTCGGTCCAGCAGGCCGGTGGCGTGCATTCGCCGCAGGATCTGCTGCGTGTTCTGGGTGCTGAGCCACGGCAGCGCCGCGGTGATCTTCGTGAAGCGCATCTGACCGTGCTGCGCGACGGTCTGGAGCGTCCAGGTCGTCCAGCGGGGAGCGAGGCGGTCGATTGCCTTGCTGACGAGCGCGGCGTCGTGCGCCGATATGCGTTGTTCGGGCATGTCCAGTTCTCCGGAAGTCGGTCGGGGTTGTCAGCGGGAGCGCGCAGAGCGTCCAGCGGGCGCGGGGGAATCCAGGCGAGCGGATCGGGGTGAGGTTGCCGTGGTGCGCAGCGCCGCGGACCGTGCCTGGGGAGCCGTGGCCGACTGTGGGGAGCGGGCCCTGGCGGCCTGAGCGCGACGTCCGAGCGGCTGCTCGGCCCCGGATGCCTCCCGTTCGCGCTCCAGCCGGCGTGCCGCGGTGCGGTAGGCGGCCTGATCCTGACGCTCGCCGACGGCCAGGAGGTAGATCTCCCTCTTGTGCTGGGAGGAGGCCGGGGCGTCCCGGTACTGGATGACCAGCCGCCATCGGGTCTCCGGATCGACGTAGACCTTGTGGCAGCCTGCCAGTTCGCGATGCAGGGCGGCTCCGCGCTCGTTGCCGTGGACGAGGTGCTGCAACTCCAGCAGGGCCAGGTCGCGGATGTCTTCCGGGGCGGACCGCAGGTCGGCGAGGGCCTCGGGGTGAGCCGCGAAGGCGTACCGGGCCCGGCTCACGGCGCGCTCCGACGCACACGAGCGGGCGCAGTCGCCGGTCGGGGCGGTGCGACGGCATTCGGCGGCACGGCGTGGCCGCCGGCCTTGACCGTTGAGCGGGTACGGGCAGCCTCGGCCCGCAGGCCGACCATGCCGTTGGGCGCCGGAGCCAGGGGGAGGGGAGTGGAGCGCTCCCGGCCCCAGGTGTCCGCGGCTTCGGCGGTGAGGAAGGCGCCCTCCCGCACCGTGTAGGAGCGGAAGTCCTTGGTGGTCTCCTCAAGGAAGAGCCGGTACGGCGCCTGCACGGAGTCGGGGTGACTGTCGTGGACGAGGGTGCTGACCTCGATGCCCAAGTCGACCGAGCACGGGTTGTCGGTGGAATGGTCGAGCAACGCGTACCGATCGTCCGGGTTGGTCCGCAGCATGTCCTCAAGCCGGGCCGTGAGTACGTCGGCTGGCCGTGGCCCGTGGTTCTTGGACAGCTCCGCCGCATCGGCCGGACAGCCCTGGCGGATAAGCCAGTTCTGCGCCAGGGGAATGACCGGGTGGCGCGCGTGTGCGAAGTCGAACGTGCGCTCGGCGGTGTCCCGGGCGAGGTGCAGCGTGACGTACTCCGCCGTACCGGGGACGTCCCAGATCGCGGCCCGGTCGTACAGCAGCAGGTAGGTGTCGCGGCCATCGGCACTGTGGTGCTCGGCAAGAGGCACGAGCATGTCGTCCGAGAGTGTCACCGCGAAGAAGTCGTCCTCGGTCTGTTCGGTGGTGGCCTTGTAGCCGTCGAGCCGGTAGTCCGGTGCCGGGGCGTGGAAGTCGGCCATGTCAGACTCCGGCGGGCTCGGGCGAAGCCAGCAGCCGGTGGTTGGGCCGGGCTGGGCTGGTGGTGCACGCCCCGAACGGCCCGTCTGGTGTGCGGAGTTGCAGCAGGGCCGGGTCGAGGTGGTCGCGGTGCCAGGTGGAGGGCCCGGCCAGGCCGGCGTTGACGTCGGTGAGCTGCTGCCAGGCCAGCCACAGGGCGTGCAGCCGGGCGACGGCCTCGGGGTGTTCGTGCCACTGCTGGCACCACGGGCGGCCGGTGGTGATCTCCCGCCCGTAGACCGGCAGGAGAAGGTGGTGCACCCAGGTGGTCAGGGCGGCGAGTTCCTCGGCATACGCCTTGCCGTCGAGCGCCAAAATGAAGAGGGAGGACGGCCCCTCCGCCCCGGTGGCAGCCGCATCGCTGCCCGCCGGGGCCGAGGCCGGCGTGGCGCCTTCCGCGCGACCGGGCTCGTCGTGTTCGCCGTCCTGCTGGGGAGGCTGTTCATCGGTGAGCCGGGCGAGCGTCTCGCCCTGCTTACGGCTCTCCGCGACGAGCTCTGTGACGGTGGCGACGAGGTCGTCCAGGTTGTGGTCCGGTATGCGTACCGGCTCGCTGTCGTGAGCGGGTTCAGACATCGATACCCCTTGGCGCGAACGTGTGGGGTGTCGAGGTTCCGGAGAAAGCACGGTTTGGCCATGCCGGAAATCTGGTGTAGAAGACGCTGTTCAGAGCAGTGTGCGGTGGCGGCAGAGCGACCGTGGTGGGGCGAGGATCTCCGCGGCGCGGGCGGCCTGTTGCGGCACAACACCGTTTCCCAGGGCGGCCAGTTGGGCAGGGCGCCCGAGCCCTGGCGTGGCGGTTACCCAGCCGTGGTCAAGGCCCTGCATCCACTCCACGAACAGCGGGCTCAGGCGGCCCGCGTCATCGGTCGGCCGAGGTGCGGGGCGGGTGATCTTCTCCCATCGGGCGATGGCGGCGCCGTACGGCCCCCAGACCCCGGACCGGACTCCGCGTCCGCCGGATCCGAGAACAGCGACAGCACCTCCGTCAGCGACGCCTCGCCGACGGGGCCCTTCCGTCCCCGTCCCGTGCGCATGCCCTTCGCACCGGACGGGTGTGGGAACCGGGCCGCTGAGGTGGGTAGGAGCCACTCGACCTCGTCCGCCAGGTTCGGGCCGTGGCCGCCCTGTTTCCGCTTCGCCGGATGCTGGCTGCCGCCGTTGGTCGCCAGGTTGCTCGTCGGCGTTTTGAGCAGCGGCAGTCCGTCCGGAGGGCCAAGCGGTGAGGAAGATCCGTGCTCGGTGATGGGGGGCTCCGACGTCGGAGGCGCGAAGCACACACCAGCGTGCATCGAACCGGAGGTCGGCCAGGGATCCAAGTACGGCACCGAGTGCGCGCACAGCAGGCTGGCCTGTGCCGTCTCCCAGACACCACGGGCAGGGTTCCACGTCGCCAGGGGAACCGGCGGGGGAGGACAGGAGCCCTCGGACATTCTCGATCACCACCAGGCACGGGTTGAGGGCGTCGATGGCACGGACGATGTGGTGCCACAGGCCGGACCGGGTGCCCTCAGCCAGTCCGGCGCGGCGGCCGGCGACCGAGACGTCTTTGACAAGGGAAACCGGCCGTCAGGACGCACACTCCCGGGACGTCGGCCCAGTTGATGGTCGTGATGTCGCCGAGGTTGGGCACGGTCGGCCAGTGGCGGGACAGGATCCGGGACGCCCCCGGATCGATCTCGGCGTGCCAGGCCAGCGTGCCGCCGCCCAGGGCGGCCTGGACGCCCAGATCCAGGCCGCCGTATCCGGAGCACAGACTCCCGATCAATGGCGAGGCCGTCGACACCGTCAGGTCAGCGGGCATGGCGGGGCGCGGGGGTGTCGGCGAGCTGTGTCGGGCCCGGTGCGGGTGCCTGCGGTGGGAGGCGGTAGATCGAGTTCGTCGGACGGGCTGAGCGGCTCAGCGCAGCCAGGATGCGTGGTGGGGTGCCGTCCAGCCGGTCTGCTGAGCGCCTCAGTCCGCGGGCGGCGTCTGTGAGGTCGTCGCGTACGATCTCCGTCCGTTCCTGGACGATCAGGAAGGCGGCGTGGCGGGCGTCCCGCAGTTCCTTCGTTTCGGGGGCGTCGGCGTAGCGGCGCAGAAAACCGAGCTGGACGTATGCCTCGGTGTAGTTCTCCGTCGCTTGTCCCGCCAGTGACGCTGCCGAGGTGTAGGCGTAGATGACCGGCCCGAGATCGAGTCCGGGGTCATCCTCCGCCACGCGGAAGACGACCTCGTCGGACAAGTCCTTGATCAACCCCGTCAGGCTGGCAAGGTGCTTGGACGCGGACGCGAGGTCGGGAAGCTCGCTCGGTGTTCCGGGGACGCTGATTTCGGAGTGCAGCTTGTCGAACTCGTGGGCAACGGCGTACAGCCCTTCTCGCTCCAGACCGGCGCGGCCAGTGTGATCGGTCATGACGGACTCCGGCGGTGAGGACGGTCGAGGACAGCAGGCCGCGAAGGTGCGGTCGGCGCCGTGGCGGGGATGGGGGGGCGACGGGGACGGCTGCGGGAACGGGCCGCTTCGATACGGGCCGCCGGTGGCGAACCGCCTGGCTGGTCGGAAGGGCGCTGAGGTTCGGGCTCGGCCCCAGCCGCGATGCGCCAGCGCCGGCGGACTTCCTCCAGCGGACCGAGTGCGTGGAGGGCGTAGCCGATCAGCCTTCCCGGTGCCAGCGACTCGTCGTCGGCCAGCGCCCGCACCTGGCGGGCCGAGGCGGCTGCCGTCCGTACGAGGGAGGCTCGCACGACCTGCTCGCCGACGTACTCCGCCGACCCTGCGAACGCCGAGGGGTCGCAGATCCGCAGCACGCGTTCGGCATCGAGGGTTCGGTCGGCCAGGGCGCCGCGGCGTTGGGTCTCCCAGAGCACGGTCAGCTGGTCGATGGGCTCGCCCCGGTGGTGGAGCGCGCCCAGGGACCGGTAGATCTGCTGATGGCCGGCATCGGCGAAATCGCCGGGGTGGAGCCAGCCCACGACCTCGTCGAGCCTCTGAGGACGCGCGCTGAGGCATCCGAGGAGGAACTCCTCATCGGTCAGGAGCTGTTCATCCACCGCCTGTGGATGAGCAGGAGGAGGCGGTACCGATGCCGGGGGTGCTACGGGCCGGGGCTCGCCGCCCCAGCGGCGTGCGAGATCGGCCAGCACGTCGGACAGAACCTGGGCGTGGTGCACCGTCTCCTCAGCGCCGCCGCGGATGGCATCGGCGCGGGCGGCCTGGTGCAGTCGTGTGGCGTGCTGGGCGACACTGCGGTGGATGGCACCCTCCAGCACCATCCGTCCGTAGACCACCGCGTGCTCCGGCCGTGGACAAGCCGCCACCAGGGAGTGCGCATAGGAGGCGGTCAGGCCCCGGGTGTGCTTGCTGGCCTCGGTGACCGTGTCGGTCATCCACGACATCGGTACGGGGCCAGCGTCCTGGGCCTTTGAGGCGGGGTGGTCGTCGGCCCGGAGCTTGAGCATCGCGGCGTAGATCGCTGTGTGTGCCGGACGGGAGAAGTGCTCTGGCCGTAGCCAGGGCGAAAGGCGGTCGAGCTGGCCGGGAGCCAGGAAGACCGCTCCAAGGACTGCCTGCTCGGCTTGGACGAGCGGCGTCACCGTCGAACCTCACGTACGGGAGTGTCGGAAGCGTCGCGTTCGTTGTGCAGATCAGCGACGGCGCGATTGGCGGCGGCCATGTCGGTGGCGAAGCGGTCCAGTGCGCCCGTGAAGGCGGGATCGGTGGCGAGCATGGTGCCGGAGGGCGATACGAGCCACCATCGGCCGGCGCGGCGTACGACGGGAGCGTCGGCCAGCCGCTCGGATTGGCTGAGGGAAGCCCAGGACGGTGCGGGGTGTGGCATGGGAGAGCACCTCGTGAAGAAGGCGAAGGCCAGGAAGCGGATCAGGCGGGGGCGCGGCGCGGGGGCCGCGCCGGACGGTCTCGCCCGGGTGCGGAGTTGAGCGGGGCCGGTCATGCCGCGGGAGTGAAGTCGTCCTGGCGCAGCGCCTTGGCGGCAGCGCGCTCGCTGATCGCGGCTGTGGCCTTGGCGGAGGCGGCGCCCAGCTTCTTGGCGCCCTGGCCCTTGTACCAGGGCTTGAGGTCGATGCGCGCGAGACGGATCCCGGTGGCCATCAACACGGCGGTGCCCTTGGGCATCGCGCGGAGTACGTCCAGCGGGAGCACGCGCTCCTGGCGCATCGACACCGAGGTGGACTTGCCCGACTCGCCGGTGGAGACCGAGACCGTGCGCACGTCGTGCTCACCGCCAAGGCGCGAGATCTTGTCGGCGAAGTCGGCGTCGTCCATGCCCGAGCCGATCACCTTGATCGTCGCGGCGGAGAGCAGCGAGTCCATGCCGGACTGGCCCCAGACGCGGACGCCCTGCTGGTAGGACTGCAGGATCGTCATCGGGATGACGCCGCGGGAGCCGAGATGCGAGTACAGGTCCGGCAGGTCGGCGATCTTGCAGACGTTGGCGGCCTCGTCCAGGATCGCCAGCATCGGGGCATCGAGACGGCCACCGTCGCGTTCGGCCTGGATGACGGCGGCGCGCATGACGGCGTCGGCGGCTGCGGCGATGATCGCCGAGGCGGAGCCGCCGCCGTCCTTCGACAGCAGATACAAGGTGTCCTTGCTGGTCGCGAACGCCTCCGGCTTGAACTCCCGCACCTTGGCGAGGCTGTTGGGCGGGGTGACCCAGGCGGCGATGCCGGGGTCGAGGAGGCAGCTTGCGTACTGCCGGGCGGTTTCGAAGATGCCGTCCCGGGTTTCGACCGCGCCGGCCACGGTGCCCTGGAGCTGGGCTGCGACCGCGTCGAACCCGGCGTCCTGGAGCAGATCGATCGCCGTGCGGTCGGCCGGCGAGGCCAGCCAGGTCAGGACTTCCGTTATCGGGCGTCGGGCTTGGGCGGCGGCCAGGAAGAAGGCGGTGAGGGTGTTGGCTGCGGCCGTGGACCAGAAGTCGCCGGCGCTGGATTCGTCGACGGAGGCGGTGACGAAGTGGCCGGCGAGCCGCCGGGCCCCGGCGAGATCGCGGGCGTCGGTGAGGATGTCCCACCACATGGTCTGCGGCGCGTGGGCGATCTGCTGCGGATCCAGCGTCCACACCGTCCCCATCTCCGCGCGTGCGTCGATGGTTGCGGTGTAGGCGTCGCGTGCCGCCTTGTTGGAGGTCAGCAGCACGGGGCCAGGGGCGCGCAGGATGGCGGGGATGGCCAGGCCGGAGGTTTTGCCGGAGCGGGGAGCCATGATCGCCAGGATCACGTCCTCCCAGGAGGAGCGGAGTTCGTCCTTGCCCGGCGTGACGGTGCCCAGCAGAACGCCCCGGTCGTCGGGCGCGACGTCCTTGGGCTTCTTGCCCGCCAGGCTGGGGCGCAGGTCGATGGCCTTGGCGGCGATCTCCTTCGCCAGCAGAGGCTCCAGGTCACGTCGGGTGGCCAGCCCCGACGGGCTGCTGCGGAAGCGCAGCCAGACCTTCGCGGCGACGACGGCGGTGCCTATGAGGACGAGGGCGGGCAGGACGTAGCAGCCGGTGATCAGGGCGGGCTGCGGCAGATGAGGCCAGACCCGCTCCGGATGAAGCAACGTTTCTTCAGGGTGGTAGGCAGCCCATGGGCCGGAGCCGGCGACGGCGTTGGTGAGGTTGCCGAACAGCCAGGCCAGAGAACCTCCTGCCATGCCGAGCCCGGCGATGGCAAGCAGGAGGTAGAGGAGGAGGTCGGTACCGGTGGTGGTCGAGGGCGTGCTGGTGCGTGGAGACGACAAGGTGAGTTCCAGGTGGCGCGGCGCGGTGAGGGACGGCGGGGCAGCGCGTTGTTCTGGTGATCACGAGGACTCCTGAAGGCAGTTGAAGACGGTGGTCTACGGGCGGCGGGACGCGGCGATCTGTGTGCTTGTCGCCGTGTGCGTGTCGGTGGTCGGGCTGGCGGGCCAGCCGGGGTGGTCCGGGCGGCGCTCGCGGATCTCGGCCCATGTGGCAGCGAGCGTGGAATCGCACACCAGGTGGGCGGCGATGTCGGTGTAGTGGCCCGCATGGAACAGATGGACCACGGCCTGGGTGGCACGGGCCTTCTGCTCCGCCTCGGTCAGCCCCTCGGGCAGGCGCAGACGGAAGGCGGTGGCCGTCCTTTTGAAGCCGCAGGTCAGGAAGATTCGGCGGGCGCAGTTGTTGCGGCATTCGGCGATGACCGCGCCGCTGGTCGGGTCGCGGTAGATCTCGGCTTCCCGCCCGTACACCTCGTTCAGGGAGGAGATGCAGCGGGACAGGAATCGGGTGATGCGGGACATGGCGCGTCCTTTCTGAAGGAGAGCTGGTGGCGGGTCAGGCAGTGAGCTGGGCGGTCAGGGCGCCGGCGTAGTGGTCACATGCGGAGCGTGCGTGGAAGGTGTCCTGATGGATCCGGGCCCAGCGCCCGTCCTGGCGGATCACGTTGGCGACGAGATCGACCGAGTGATGGCCCCGGCGCAACGCGACCCACCGGCAGGCGGCCGTGTCGCCGCCGGGCTCGATCCCCGTGGCGGCGACGATGTCCTTCACCAGGGCCGCCCACTGCTCGTCGGACAGGACGCGGCCGGTGTGGTTGATGACGGAGCAGTGCCAGGCGGGACGGGCTGGCCGTCGTCCGGTGCGCTGCTGGCGTGCGTGGAGAGGTTCATCGAGCAGCTGTGCCAGGTGTGTGAGGGAGAGCGTGTTCGCGGCTTCCAGGTGCGGCGACCAGGCGGCGAGGAGGTAGGGCTCGAAGCCTTCGTCGCGGTTGGCGTGGAGCGTGGTGAGGAGTGCTGCGGTGTCGGCGGAGCGCCGTATGTGGCAGTCGAAGGACGGATGCACGGCTGAGCCTTTCGGGGGTTAGAAGTGGGGGTTTTCGTTCGGCCGGTCGCCGTCGGTGGCGGCGTCCAGCAGTTCTGGCAGGTCGGCGGGGTCGGCGTCGCGTTGGTCGATCCACCAGCTGGCGCGGGTCAGGGGTCGCACCGCGTCCTCGATGGCCTCCCACTCGGCTTCGCTGGTGGTGCCTTCGAGGACGAGGGCGGTGAAGGCGGCGGAGACGAGCTGGTGGCGGCAGCGGGTGCCCCAGGCGATGGCACGGTCGGTGCCTTCCAGATCGGGCATGCGGTATTGCTCGGACCACTCCTGGGCCTCGGCCTGCTCGGCGGCCCGCTTCTTCGCCAGCCACTCGGCCTTCGACTCGGCATCCTCGCCCCGGGCGGCCTGCCAGCAGTCGGTGCAGTCGCGGGCTGAGAGCCAGCGGGCGTAGCCGGCACGCCGGTCGGCCGACCGGTCGGAGAGGTCGGCCTCGGTGGTGTGTCCGCAGGCGTGGTCGATGGTCCACAGCGTCTTGACGGCCATGACAGGAACTCCTTCTTCTGCGATCGGAAAAGGCGGGCAGCCGGTCAGCGTGTGCGGACCGGCTGCTGGGTGGTGGAGGGCGGTCGGTAGGCGACGGCGGCGGCTGGTTGCTGCGGCAGCGCGACGCTTGCACGGGCCGGGGAGATGGCGGTGGCAGCCTGGGCGCGGCGCTGCATCATCGACAGCCTCGGGTCCCGACGCTCGTTGCCGGGCATCGCGTAGAAGGCGTCGAACGCGCGGCCGGTGTGCTCCAGCCGGGCCTCGACGTAGCGCCCATCGCCTTCGCCGTGGAGCAGCAGGCCCTCGCGGGTACGTACGTCGGTGCCGACTGCGCGCAGGGTGCCCTCACGGTCACGCACCTGGTCGTGCACCACGATCTGAGCAGCCCGTATGTCAGCGTCGAGCGCGTGGGCGGAAGCGAAGGCCGTCTGCAGGGCACTGGGCACCTGTGTGGCGGAACGATTCTCCAGTCGGCCAAGACTGTGGTTGGTGGTGAGTGGGGTGTGGGGGGTGAGGTTGTAGGCGGCGTCGGAGGTGACCGTGTACTGCGCGGCCCGCAGGGACTGGACTGCCTGTTGTCCACGGCGGGTCGGGTCGCGGTTGGGCTCGGTGAGGGCGTAGAGATTGCTGCCGGGCAGGGGCTCGAAGCCGACCCGCCGCAGCATGTGGTCGGCGACGTGGTTGTCGTGCGAAGCCGCTGCCACGACGCCGAAGCGGGCGTGCTGGCTGACGGTGATGTGGGGACGTGTTTCCGCCACGAGAAGTGCACCTCGCAGAGGTTGGGGCCGTGCGGACGACGAGGATGCGGCCCAACGAACGGTTTGGTGATGCCGGAAAAATGCGCTAGCGCGAGCGAGGCCGACGGTCGTGCCCATGCACGTCGACCGGCCCTGTGGTGGCGGCGCGCTTTGGTTCAGCCGTGACGGCTCCCAGCGCGATCACGAACAGGTACCTGGCGTGCAGCACTCGCGCGGCGAGCCTCATCCAGGACGCTGAACGGGCCTGTAGCCAAGGGGATGTGGCTATGGGCAGCGTTGGCCTTTGCGGCGTCGCTGTAGAGCTGGACGAGCCGACGTGCGGCACGGCGGATGGTGGTCGGCAGAGGCATGGGAACGGATTCCTTCAGATGCTTGGGAGGGGAGGCGGAGGGAGCCGAAGTGCGCCTTCGGCTCCCCCCGTGGCGTGAGCAGGCGAAGGGCGAAGCTCAGGCATGCATGCGGGCGTCTGTGTCGAACAGTTCGCGTTCGCGTGGGTGGAGGAGGTGTTGCGTGATGAACGACCGGCCTGCGACCTTCCACAGGCCCCGCCCCTTGGTGAGGGCGGACACGGCCTGGGTCTCGACGCCGGTCAGTCCCAGCAGGGCTGCGGCGGAGGTGAGTTGGTCGGCTTCCTGGCGGTAGATGATGCGGGTCGAGCAGTCGGTGAGCAGCCCCTCCGCCAGCGCCCGGCCCCGGGAGCCGGCATCGCCTGCGGTCAGCAGATCGCTTAGGCGGTGGATCACCATGAGGTTCGCGATGCCAAGACCACGGGAGAGCTTCCACTGGCTCTGCATGCGCTCCAGCAGGGCGACGTGCCGCATGACGCGCCATGCCTCGTCGTAGATCACCCAGCGCCGGCCGCCGGTGGGGTCGGCGAGCGCGGACTCCATCCATGCCGAGGCGCAGGTCATGGCTAGGACGAGCGCGGTGTCGTCGCCGGCACCACCCAGGCGGGAGAGATCGATGGACAGCATCGGCGCACTGGGGTCGAAGGCCACGGTGCTGGGGGCGTCGAACATCCCGGCCAGGTCACCGTGCACGAGCCTGCGCAGCGCGTGGGCCAGGTCTTCGGCTGCGTGCCCGAGCCGCCCGGTCAGCTCGCCGAGAGCAGAGTCGAGCCGCTCAGGGGAGCCGAGGACGTGCGCGACATCGCCCAGCAGCGGGGTGGTGCCGTTGGCCTCGGCGTGAGCGACGGTCTGGTCGAGCGCCACGTCGAGAGCGGTGTGCTCCATCGGGTGCAGATCCCGCCGCAGGACCGTTTTCGCGAGTGAACCGAGGAGGAGAAGGCGCCGTTTGCGGACCTCATTGGCCCAGTCTTCCTCGGTGACGCCGTGCGGCCTGGCGGGTGCGTCGAGGGGGTTGAGTCGGCCGGGCAGGCCGGGGCCGAGGGCGATGGTCTGGCCGCCCAGTTCCTGGGCGACGACGGTCCATTCGCCCTTGGGGTCGCAGGGGACGTAGATGCGGTAGCCGAAGGCCACGGCCCGCAGGGCGAGCGATTTGGCCAGGGCGGACTTGCCCATGCCGATGATCCCGGCGAGCAGGATGTTCGGATTCGTGAACCCGTCGAGGCGCCCGTACAGCGCGAACGGGTCGTAGGTGAAGGCGGCTTCGGCGTGGACGTCGCGGCCGATGTAGATCCCCTGGGCGCCGAGGCCACCCTCGGCAAGGAAGGGATACGCGCCGCTTGCGGTGGCGGTCGTCATGCGGTGGGCGGGGAGCTTGAGATGGCCGCCGCGGGCGGAGTACGGACCGGGACGCCCGGCGGCTGGGTAGGTGGCCCGCAGCTCGGGGTCGATGCCCGGTTCGGCACGGCGGGCTTGGGGACGCGCGGCATGGCGGGCCTGATCGCGGGCGGCGGCGAACTGGTCGCGGGCCGCGCGGGCGGAGCGGCGGTCGCTTTTGCGGGGGACGAACAGCGGGCTGGCGCTGGCGCGGTCGCGGGTGTGAGTGGGCATGCCGGGGTGCTCCAACGGGGTCAGTGGCGGGTCAGGCCGGTGAACGGGTCGCGCAAATCAGCCGGGGTGTGGTCATGGCGGACGTGTGCGGAGGTGGCCAGGTGGCGCTGGCAGATGGTGAGTTCGGGCGCACCTTCGGGGAGCCGGGCCCGGCACGCCTCCCGCGTGCGAGGGCGGCCGGTGCCGGGGTGGGCGGCTGCGTGGTAGGCGTCGTGGAGGTGCTCGGCGGCCTGCCACAGCCGGACACGGCAGGCCCGCAGGTGATCGCCCTCGGCCTCGGCCACCGGAGAGGTCCGGGCGGTGTGGGTGTCGAGCAGGCCGTACAGAGCGGTGAGGTGGGCGTGGAGGGCGTCCAGCTCGGTGCGGTGTGCGGCCACGGGCCCGGCGGGGAGGTTGATCGCCCGGTGAAAGTCGAGCGCTGCGGTGGCGAACGGGACGAAGTCCGAGGCCGGTTCGGGCAGCGGATCGGTCGGCATGGGAGAGGCCCTTCGGTTGAGCGCGATGGGGGGTGCTGGGGGCGCTAGGGGCGGGCCAGCGGGAGGGCGGCGTTGGTGAAGGCTTCGGCCTGCTGCCAGGTCAGCAGCCGCAGGTCGAGCAGGGCGGCGACAGCGGCCGTCTCGATCGCGGCGCAGGCGGAGTTGAGTTCGTCGTCGGTGTCGGCGCTGACGGTGAGCAGGCCGGTCAGGGCGACGTCGGCGTGGCCGGCGATCAGCTGGCGCTCACGGGTCTTGATGTCGGCGTACTCGACGGAGTCCTCTTCGGAGTCGACCTGGCCCTTGCGCTGCCGCTCGGCCGCGTCCGCGATCACCGTGGCCTTCTTGCGCTGCACGTCCTTGAGCGCTGCATCCAGCCCCTTGGGCGCGTAGGTCAGCGACAGCGTGCGACGTACCCCCGAGGTGAACAGGAGTTGGTGCAGGAAGCCGGGGCTGGTTTCGATGCGGGGCCAGTTCTCGATCCAGTACGTGGCGTGGCGGGCCGAGTCGGTCTGGATCCGGTCGGCCTTCTCCACCAGGACGACCGGACCGGCGGCAGCGGGGTCGGCCTGCGGACGGCCTGCCTCGGACCACTGATCCAGTGCGGCCGACGCCTTCGGGTCATATGCGGTGCGGATCACGGCGGCGATCTCGCTCGCCCCCAGCCAGCCACTGGGCACGAGACCGGAGTTGCGGGCGGCCTGGCCGAAGGTGGAGGTGAGCTGGGACAGGACGGCGAAGGCACCGGTCAGTCCGCCGCCGGCCTGGTTGATCAGCCGACGGGCGGCCTTGAGATCAAGCGCGAGCGCGACATACGCCTCGTGCGGGGCCGCGGCGGGACCGGCGGCGGCCAGCAGGTCGCTGTAGATGGGGCCGGCCAGGTGGGTGTCGGCGTTGCCGTGCTCGCTCCAGTAGCGGTTGAGCGCATCGCCGGAGTCGGGCACGGTCCGCTCCAGCACCTGGACGCGGGCGATGTGCCCAGTGCGCGACAGCGCGGCCAGGGTACGGCCCCAGCCCGCGACATTGCTGGCCTGGGCTGCCGGATCCAGCAGGGCGAAGGCGCGAGAGGACACCTTCACCACGGCAGTCAGCGTGCCGTTGTGCGGATCGTGCACCGCACCGAAGCCGCCACCCGGAGAGGTGACCACCCGAAGGGAAGCCGCAGTTCCGGGCAGGTGGAGCAGGCCCTCGCGCCGCGGCCGGCGGGAGGGGCGGGCGAGCCAGATGAGCTGGCCCTTGAAACGCCGCAGCGCATAGCGCAGGGCGATGGGTGCCCAGTCGGCGAGGGACCGCCCGCGGTGGCGGATAAAGACCGCCGCCAGGACGACCGCCCACAGCGGGATGAGCTTGAGCGCACCGGTAACGCCGGATTGCATCAGCACCCCGAGCAGGGCCAGGCCGGTGAGGGTGACGACGACGAGCTGGGCGACCGACAGTCCGAGCAGTACACCGCGGCGCGAGCGATGGGGGAACTTCACGGTGGCCGGACCGTCGGGCATTGAAACGTCGGTATGCATGGCAAAGCCTCCTTGAACGTGGTGAGAAGAGAAAAGGGAGGGGGAGACGGGGGCGGGCGTGCCGAGAGCAGGCAGGCGCCCGCCCCGTCAAATGAGGGCTACGAGCCCGATCCACCCGGTGGCTTGGGGTAGATCCACTGCTGCGGCGTGCTGCCGCCTTGTGGCGGAGGCCCGCTTGCCGGAGGCGGCCCGCTGGGCCTGGGCGCCGGCGGATCCATCCGCGTACCCGCCGCGGCCGAGGCGGTGCCCTGGGGCACCGGCCCGGAGGAGACCGGCGCCGAAGCTGCCGCCGCGCCCGAGGTGCTCGCCTGGCCGGGGCGCTGGATCAGGGGCTGGCCGCGGTCGCCATCCGTGGGAGGCCGCTGGATCAACGGCCGGCCCTTGTCGCCGGTGGCGTTGGGGTCCTCGCCGTAACGGAAGCGCGTCTGCTTCGGCTTTCCGCCGCCGCTCGAACCGCCGGTCGGGTCGATGCCGGAGGCGACTCCGTCCGTGCCCTGGCCCGGCACCTTCGACGGGCCCTGCGGAGCCGGCGTCCCGGTGCCCGCCTGCATGGCGAGCTGGCCTGCGGTCTTGGCCGCACCCGCCGCCACCGCCATGCCGGCCACGCCAGTGCGGTGCAGGTCATCGTGACCCCCGCCATCAGCGGCCCAATGGATGAACTTGTAGGTGGCGTAGGGGCACAGCATCACCAGGACCATCACGACGATGCCTGCAATCGCATCCGACAGGGCAGCGAGCCCACCGTGCGAGTCGGACTTGCCCATGGCCGAGACGCCCAGCAAGAACACGATCGTCATCAGCAGTTTGCTGACGACCAGGGTGGCCGTGGCCTCGACCCAGCCGCGGCGCCAGCGCCTGGCCACCTCCCAGCCGCCGCCGGCACCGGCGAAGACCGCCAGCGTGACCAGGACCAGGATGCCGACTTTGCGAGCCACCATCACGGCCCAGTACAAGAACGCCCCGATCGCGCAGCCGAGCGCGATGATCGAGGGGACACCCCAGCCCAGGCCATACATTGCCCCCAGCTCGTTGACCTTGATCATGCGGCGGACCGCATCATCGACGGAACTGTTGGCGGCCTTGAACAGACCCGCACTGAGCGCGTCGACCACGGTGATGGCCACTGTGGTGCAGGCAATGGCAGCGAAGGCGAAGAAGACGCCCACCATGGTCCCGAACGCGGCCTGGGCAAGGGCACGTTCGTCCCTGCGCCAGGCAGCACGGGTCAGCTGCAGGCAGAACGTGCCAACCGTCAGGATCAACCCGATCGGCAAGAGCAGTTCGTAGTTGTTGCGGAACCACTCGGCGTTCAAATCGATGGCGGTGGTCTGGTCGACCGCCTTGGACGCGAGGTCGGCCGCGGACTGGGCCACCTCGCCCATCGACTTGGCGATCCAGGCACCGATGCCGTCGGTGACCGCCTTACCGGTGGAGCTGACGACGCCGCCGACGGCGTCGCAGACCGTATTCATCAGAGGAAGGTCGCAGGCTCCCATCAGGGCACCTCCTTATCCGGAATCAGGGCGCTCATGGCGCGGCGTTGGGCAGGACGGCCGCCAGCGCGCAGTCCTGGTGCGGCCGGCACTGGACAGCGAGGGTCATCGAACGGGCCTCGGCCCCGGCTCCCGAGCCCTTCCAGGCCAGGGTCTGGTTGCCGGTGACCGTCACGGCGTAGACGTATGCCTCGGTGATCGCACCGGGATCCTGGGCCAGCGCGGTCTTGAACGCCTGCGGGAAGTGGCCCTCGCCGACCGTGGCGCTCGCGTGCTGGCGGTTGTCATGCAGCCGCGACCACAGCACCGGGCTGGGCACCTGGTCGGTGATGGATTTCCAGTCGGCGTACTTCTTCTCGCCGGTCATCCACCGCTTCAGCCCGGCCAGGTGCTCGGCCTGGGAGAAGGCGCGGGTGTCGTACGTCCACAGGACCTTCGTGGCCGCCTTGGCGAACACGATCGGATCGCTCGTCTTCGGAGGATCCGCGACAGCCATGCCCTTGCCATCGGCCGCTTCAGGTGAGGGCGAGGGCTCCTGGGCGGACGTCGATGGTGGTGAGGGCTTCGCGGAGGCCGGGTCCGACGTTCGGTTCAGGTACGCGACCAGGCCGGCGACGGCCAGCAGCACCGCGAGGATGATGCCGCCGGTCAGCGAGCGCCGCAGGACCGAAGTCGGCTCTCCGTACGTGCGCTCCTCGGCATTGCGGAGACGTTTCTTCGGCATCAGTGAACCTGCGTTCCCATGGCGGAGAAGAACGCGACGATGCCGTTTGCGGCACCGAGCAGCAGGGCGCATCCGGCGGCGATGGCCGTGCCCTTCTTGCCGTTCTGTTCCGCCTGGTGGCCGCCGCTGTGGTGGCCCCAGGCCCAGACGACCGCGGAGATGACCAGAGCGCCGACCGTGGCGATGATGCCGAACAGGTTGATGCTGCCTATCACGTTCTTCAGGACGTCTAGACCGGGGAGCCCGCCCTGCTTCGGCGTGACGCCGGGGTTGTAGGCGAGGTACTGGGCGTGCTGCATGAGCTTCATGGGAACTCCAGTGCGAATTCGGGCATGCGAAGGCCCGGAAGGGGAGGAAGAGAAAAGGGGAGAGGGGGGAGGGGCCGGTCAGGCGACTCGGCGGGCGGCGAGGATGTCGGGCCGCCAGGAGGCGAGGGTCGAGATCTTGACGACGTCGCCGGTCTTGGGGGCCTGGAGGATCAGCCCCTGGCCGATGAACATCCCGACGTGCTCCGGCACCGCTGCTGTGCCGCGGGTGAAGAGCAGATCGCCAGGCTTGAGGGCATCGACGCTGACCGCCTTGCCCTCCTTGACCTGCGTGTACGTGGTCCGGGAGATCGAGACCCCACCGGCCTTGTACGACGCCTGCATCAACGACGAGCAATCACAACGACCCATGGGGTCCTGACCGCGCGGATCGGTGCAGCTGCCACCCCACTGGTACGCCGTGCCGAGCTGGCCGAGCCCCCAACGGATCGCCGTGCGAACCGACTTGGGCGCATCGGCCGGGATCTTGTAGCCCTTGGGGACGGACCCGGCCGGGATCGGGCCGAACCCGCTCCCATCGCCTCCCGTCCCACATCCACCAGTGGAGACCTCCGGCTCGGTGCCCTTGCCGGAACCGCCCTTGGCGGGGAGGTTCTTGGCGATGGCCTTCTGGAGCGCCGTTGCCAGCGGTTCCCACTTGGCGTAGGCGTCCGGGAACCCGCTCGCCTGGACCGCCTGCGCGGCCTGGGCAACGGTCATCGACTGCCAGCCCGAGACCTTCAGCAGCCCCTCGTAGAACTTCGTCGAGGCGTGCACCGGATCCCGGACCTGCGCCGCGGTACCCCAGCCCTGGCTGGGTCGCTGCTGGAACAGGCCGAGCGAATCCCGGTCGCCGTAGTCCAAGTTCCGTAGCCCCGACTCCTGCAACGCAGTCGCCAGCGCAACGATCTGCCCGCGCGGGGGCACCTTCATCGCGACGCCGGTGGCCAGGATCGTCTTGGCGTTCGGTATCTGCTCCTTGGGGTTGTCCAGCCCTGCAACGGAGACCGAACCCTTGCCGCCGTCCTTGAGGATCGACTCCACCTGCTTGGCCACGGCCTTGGCATCCACCGCACCGCCACCACCGCCGTCGCCGCAGGCGGCCTGGGCGTTGCTGGCGCCGGCCAGGGCGACGGCGATGGGCGCGATCAGCAGCATCGGGGCGAGGACGACGCCCCCGGCTATCGCTGCGACCTTCTTCACAGCCGGCCACCGGACGCTCGGCGTATCCAGATATCCGGCTCGGGCCAGGGGCGTGCCTGGGCATGCTGCATCAGCAGCTCCTTACTCGTAGGCAGCGTGGCGCCGGCGTTCTCGTCGAAAAGGCCACCGGCACCACACCGGTTAAACACTCGAAAGTCCCCGAAGGGAGGGCCGCGCTTCGGAGCTGCTAACTCCGAAGCGCCGAACCCTTTATCGCAATGCGGCAGCAAGCCGCGCTCGTAATCTCAGGAACCACACGGTGAATTCCCCTCCCTTTGCATCCGTCAGGGCTCTTCAGGGTGCCGAACGGACCGCCAATTGGACGAGGCAACACGCATCAGCACAGCTCAACAGGGCCGGGACCAGGGCCCGTCCTGCGAACACGCCGAGACTGTAGAGACAAAATCCGGCAGCACCAAACGAGCCGCGATCATGAAAAAGGGCGGACAAGATCACGCCATTGGGTGCGACCGGAAAAAGGCGCTAACCTCCAGCCCACTGCTCGCCCCAGGAAGCCGCCATGCGGTTGTCCCGAGCAGTTCTTGCACGCATATCCCGTTCCACGGGTGCGTGCATGTGGTCGTCTTCCAGAAAGAGAGATCCGCCGAATGTCGTCGTACACCCTGCACCGAGGCGATGCGCTCACTGTCCTGAAGTCCCTCCCGGACGAGAGCGTCGATGCCGTCATCACCGACCCGCCCTACAACTCCGGCGGACGCACCAGCTCCGAACGCACCGCCCGAACCGCCCGAGCGAAGTACACCAGCGGCGACGCCCGCCACGACCTCGCCAACTTCCCCGGCGAAAACCGCGACCAACGCTCCTACCGCGCCTGGCTGACCGAACTGCTCACCGAGGCATACCGCGCCAGCACCGAACACGCCGTCGTCATGGTCTTCTCCGACTGGAGGCAGGACCCCACCACGTCGGACGCCCTGCAGATGGCCGGCTGGACCTGGCACGGGAAAATGTCGTGGATCAAGCCGACCTCACGGCCCCGCAAGGGCGGGCCCAAGCAGGACTCCGAGTTCATCCTCTGGGGCGTCAAGGGCACCCTGGACAACACCCGCGACCTCTACCTGCCCGGCCACTTCATCGCCTCCCAGCCCCGCAAGGACCGCGTCCACATCACCCAAAAGCCCGTGGAGGTCATGCAGCAGCTCGTCCAGGTCTGCCCGCCCGGCGGCACCGTCCTCGACCCCTTCGCCGGCTCCGGATCCACCGGCATCGCCGCGCTGAAGGAGGGCCGCAACTTCGTCGGCGTCGAACTCTCCGATCACTACGCCGGCATCGCCGAACAGCGCCTCCGCAGCGCCTTGTCCCATGACGACTTCGCACTCGCAGGACCTGAAGAGTGAGACCGAGAGGTCCGGCAATCGGGCCAGAACACAGAAATGGGCGGGTTGTGCCAACGGAATCCCGGTGACACAACCCGCCCTTGACCGTCTGCTGCGTCAGCCGACGGCAACGCCCCGCCGAATGAGGTCACTGGCCCGTGCGAGGTCCTCGCGCGATCTGATCCGCACCTCGACACCATCGCGGATCCCCAGGCATCCCAGGCCGCGGACGTCCCGCGAGAAGCCCTCCTGCAGCTCCACCGTGTCCGGGGCGAGCTTCAGATTGACCACCAGCACCCGATTCCGCGGCTGGATGCGCACCGTGGCGACATTCTTGATCCGCCGGTACGCGAAGTAGTGGAGCTGCGGCTCCATCCGCACATCGTCGTGCGACAGCAGCACGTCATTGAGGCCCGCGAACAGCTCCTGAAGATCCTGCGGAGACTCATCCAGGTACTGCTGAACCGACTTCGGCGACGACACACTGACAACGTGGCCCGCTTCGGGTGTCTTCCCCCGTGCCCGAGATGGGGTGCCGGCAACGGACGCGACCAGCTGTAGCGTCAGCACATCATCGAAGACCCGGTAGCTGACCAAGTCGATCCGGCGGCCGATCATCTCGATCGCGACCGTGTCGTGATGCGTGAAGTCCCCCGCGATGCAGACGAGCCGTGGATTGCTCCAGTCGACGGACTCCACCACCTCGACGCCGAGCTTCGCTCTCACCAGGCTCTCGAACTCGTGGTGGTGATCGTGAAGCCACGAAAGGTACGACAGCGCCTGATTCGTGACGTTCTGATCGCGGGAGCGCTTGTATTCGATCAGCGCAGGCGCGCCGTTCTCGTCCAGACCAAGGGAGTCGATCCGGCCCCGGTGCCGGCCCGTGGCGTATTCGCTGGCCAGGAAGCGGATGCCGATCATCTCCTCCATGTTGTCCTCGATCAGCGTCTGAAGGTGACGCTCCAACGGCATCGACGACCCCGTTATCTCCGTGGCCCGCCCGTCGCGGACACGGAACGCCTTCAGGTTGCTCATGCCTCCCCCGTCTGCACTTCGATCCTGCGCAGGAACAATCGAGGAGCGGAGGTAATTATTCCGGGAGCATCCGCAGCGCTGAGCTGGTTAGCTAGTAGCTCCCCCGCAGGGAGATCACGGCGGGTAGTACCGTCATCGACATGAGGAACGGGGCCCGCTGGCGGCGGCTGGAGAGCAAGATCTTGTTCACGGGCGGCCCCAAGGACCGTATCCGCCTCGCGGTGGACCAGGCGGTACGACCCGACGGGGCCGTCGTAGCGTATCCACACGTCGCCGCACCGGACTCGGTACGCGTACTTGCAGTTCACCACGGCCGCGTGCCGATGGTCACCCAGCACCACTATCTGCACAACACGGAGATCACCGACCTGCCTGGCGGTCTCATCGATAAAGGCGAAGATCCGGCAGACGCCGCGCGTCGCGAACTCGCCGAAGAGACGGGGCTGCACGCGTCTTGGGTGTATCCGCTCGGCGTCGTCGCGACCGCCCGGTCAGCGAGCACGGAGACGGCCCACCTCTTCCTCGCCCACGGATGCGTGCTTGGAGATACGAACCTCGATGCCGGCGAGGCAGTCGCAACGAAGTGGTGCTCATGGCACGAACTCGCAGAAGTCGACGTCATGGCGGTGTGTGGCGCCCTCCCCCAGGCTCTCGCCGACGCCGCGTCCCTCGCCGCCGTTCAACGAACTCAAGCGCCCATGCGTGCTGTCGGAGGGGCACTTCCCGAACCTCATGACGACCTGCCCACGGCCGCCTATGCGGCGTACACCGTGACCGAGCTGCGCGACCCGATCGTGGATGAGCGGCTGACGCTCGTGTGGCTCGACCTGGCCGTCGGTCGGTACCCGGAAGGTGCATCCATCCTGGCCGAACTGGAGGGGGCCTACGGAGGACCGGACGCTGAGCGGGCTTGGACACGTGCCACCGAGCGGCTCTGGGCCCTGGCACAGGGGGCGTGATCCGGCCTCGACAACGTGGTGCGCTCCCGCAAGCCTCCCCCGGGGCACTATCCGCTGGCCTGTCCGGTTCTATTCGAACTCACGGCCTTGCCTGATTTCCCACGGACCTGTCGGCACCACACGCACTTCGCCAAAGTACTTGAGCCATTCTCCGATGTTCTCGGCAGCACGCTGGGCCTGTGTTGTGGTGCATCCGTCAGCGTCCAAGAGCTGCTGCTGCAAGTCAGCCATGCTTAGCCGGCCCTCGGTGACCAGCTGCCCGACCTCCGGCATCTCGTACAGGCGGGCCCTGACCGCCTTGGAGAAGGCTTGCTCGTCCAGTCCTGGCGGCACATCCAGGTGCGCCAGGTCGCGGACCACGCCGGCGAGGATCTCGCTGACGTAATCGTGCTTCGCCCCGCGGTACACGCGGTAGAGCCGGTTAGGTGATCGCGTCTCTGGTCTCCAGGCAGTCCGCTGCTGATCGGCGTCACCAGTCACCAGGATGAGGGCAGGACGGTCCTCGTCTTGCTTGAGCAGCTCGGCCTGCTCGCGTATCTGGTGTGCCAACTCCAGGCTTGCCGGCATGCCACCGCCATCTATCTGCTGGAGCAGCCGCTGGACCTCGGGGTGGGACGTCGGCGCCTCGATGAGCAGCTCCAGATTCTTCGGGTGCCTCCTTCCGGTCGCTTTGGCGGTGAGGTTGGCTGACCCGACGAGACATCGGTCATCGGCGAGATAGAGCTTCGCGTGGAGGTCGTGGCAGAGCAAGATGGTGACGCGGCCGTCCTGAGCGGCGAGTTCCGCGATCTCAGGGTCTGACACCCCGGCGGCCACCTCCAGCACAGACCACCGCGTCACACAGAGGATCTCGACGTCTGGGGCTGTGATCGCCGCGAGAGCGGCCCTGAACACGTCCTTTTTGATGAAGGGCGCGATCAGGGCCACGCGACCGCGAGCTGGGGCAAGAAGATCTTCGATCTGCCGCCAGACGTGGTCAGATGTCACTCGTCGTCCTCGTCTTCGTCATCGGCGGTGAAGAACTCGCTGGCCAGCCGCCCCCAATCCTGACGCATCTTCTTTACGCGGTCCTTGGTCTTGGAGTCTTCCGGCAGTTCATCCTCAAAGCGTGCCCAGGAGAACATCAGGAGCTTGAACGCGCTTGCGGCCCGCTCCAGCCGATCAGCCAATTCGCGCTGGCTGGCGCCTTCGGCGTCGCTGTCGAGGACTGCTACGAGGTCGTTGTACACCGGGTGGTCCATGTTGAGAGCGACCTGGAGCATCCCCGGGATGAACTCGATGTTGAAGAAGGCGGGCGAGTCCGGGTTACGGCTGGTCAGCAGCCGGACGTGCCGATGCTGGGCCATCGTCTCTTCGATGATGCGCTTGGCGTCGGCTTCGGGGTACTTGTGCGTCTCGACCAAGCTATCGAACTGGAGTTGCTGGCTCTCCTCCGGAGAGCTCGACTCCTCCAAGGTCTCGGTCCGGCTCGGGCCGACCTCGACTCGCCTCTTCTTCACTGCCTGTTCGGCCTGGGCTTCTGCCTTCTCATGGCGCTTGCGGCTGGTACCGGTGCCGCGCGTCTGGTCCACCAAATCCTTCCGCAGCTTCTTGATGAGCTTTTCGCGGATTTGGTAGACGATGTCCATCAGCTTCAGTTTGGGATCGCCGTCTTCGGCAAGCTGTTCCTTGAACTCGCCCCAGGACATCCCTGTTCCGTCCGCTTCTTCGGCCCAGTCGAAGTGGGCTAGTTCTGAAAAAGCGGTGGCGGACTGCTTGTTGTTGGTTACGCCGAAGACCTCATCAAGCTGAGGGTCGAATTCGATTTCGATGCCCCACCAGCGCTCAACCGGGTCGTACGTGCTTACCCAGCCTTTATCGAGGTCGAGTTCGCGGTCAGCGCGGATGAGTGAGACGCCAAGATTGCGCGCAGCGTGCTTTCCCCATGGAGCGGAGCCTGGGTTGATCGTGGGGGAGATGTTGTCCGGCCAAGGCTGCCCCTCCACGTCGGGCCTCCGGGCCTCGTCCTTGGCGATGGAGGCGCGGACACGCACGGGGTACTTCTTGCCGTCAAGGCCCTCGACCATGAACTCTTCGACTCCGACCTTGCCGACGGTGCCGCCCCCGCAAGGGCGGAACATCGGTTTCGTGTCGAACGGGGATGGCGTCGACGTCCGCTCGGTCAGGTACAGGGGGTCATTCGGGAGTGCGTCTCGCTCATCGAGGATGTCCCAGCCGTGGACCGGGACGAGACGGATGCGGCACCGGCCATCGGCGATGAACCTCCGGTAGATGCGGCCGATCAGCTCCTCGGTTTTCAGGAGCGTCGTCTTCGCTCCCACCCACTGAACACGGTCCAGCTTGGTCCACAAGACGAGCGTTCCTGATGGGCCGAGCCCTTGGCTCAGGTTCTGCCACTCTTCCGGCACCGGGTCGTGACGTGGCTCGGGGACCTGCGCGTCCTTCCCATTGATCTCTTCGAGATCGAGGTGAGTGTGCAGGGCGTTCTCGGGGCCGTTCTGCCAGGACCACACATCCACTCGCTGGCACTGCGACATGCTGGAGTTGGGCAGACCGACGCCGAAGCGTCCTATCCCCTTACGTTCCTGTCGGCTGCCCACGCCGAACCGCAAGGAACGGCGGAGCGTCTCGGGGTCCATGCCGTCGCCGTTGTCCATCACGGCGATCTTCTCGACGTGGTAGCGCGCCCGCTCAGAGCGCCGCTGGGTGCACTCGACGGCGAACAGCTCGACGAGATCGGCGTTCTCTTCGATGCCGTTGTCGATCAGTTCGGCGATGGCATGCGCTGTCGACTTGTAGCCGCTGTCCCTCATGGCCTTGACCGTCATGTCCGAGCTGACGATCGGGTAGGCCGGGGCGGCATCGATCACCTGTTGTTCCATACATCCTCCCAGTTCGTGAATGCCTCTGCGACGTCTCCGAATCCTGGGAGATCAGGATCAACAACGGTTACTACGTCACATGTTGGTGTCCCGCCGGCGTGAGGCCCGCGGATGACGCGCCCGACCATCTGGCTATAAAGGACCAGGGACCTGGTGGGGCGGGCGATGACAGTGGCGCTCGCTGCGGGAGCGTCAAAGCCCGTGGTGAGTACGCCGAAGTTGGAGAGCACCATGGGCTTGCTGGAGGGGCTCTTGAACCGCGCAATGGCGTTGTCCCGGTGTCGGGTTGAGGACTCTGCAGTGACCTGTGCGGCGTCCAGGCCCAGCGCGGAGAGGATGGCGACGATGAGGCGGCTGTGATCGACGGACGCGGCGAAGAGCAGGATCCGCCGGTGGTCCTTGGTCAGGTCGAGAACCGTCCGTACGACCTGCAGATTCCACTGCACGTTTGTCGCCAGCCGATCCACCAGCGATTCCGGGATATCGAACACGTTCGCAATCCCCCGCTGATCGGCAGCGCTGAGCTTCATACCGGACTGCGTAGCGACGGTGCGGAAAAGAGGGCGGGCAAGGTAGCCCTGCTCGATCAAGGCGGTGACCGGGTTGTCGTATCCGTCGATCTCGAGCATCACCTTCTGGCGGGCGAAGAACTCCGACAGTTTCTCGTCCTCGGAGATGTTCGCCCAGGTCCGCCCCGGTGTAGCAGTGAGGCCCAGCAGGCTGGCGTCACGGCGCAGTGTCAGAGCTTCGACCACACGGCTGTAGGTGGGGGCGACGGCCTGATGGGCCTCGTCGAAGACTGTGAGAGTGGCATGCAAGGCGAGGCGGTCCAGGAACGTGCGGTCGCTCTTGGCCGCGGAGACGGCTTTGTCGAGTCCGAGCACCACCATGCCGTCGGTGATGCCCTCCAGTTCCACCGGAGCGTCTCCCCACATGCGCGTGACGCTGACCTCACGGTTGCCGAGCGCTGCCCAAGCCCGCTCGAACTCGGTCGCTGCCTGTTCGAGAAGTTCACGGCCCCTGGCGAGCCACACGACCACGGTTGGTTCGTGTCCGCGCAGGTGGTCGCAGATGAGGTTCATTCCGGTGCGGGTCTTGCCCACGCCGGTGGGCAGGTGCAGAACGGCCCGTCGCTCTCCGGAGTACAGCAGGTCACGCGCACGTTGGGCAGCGCGGCGCTGGTGAGGGAACATGCCATACGCGGGAGAAGTGGAGCTGCGGAAGGCCGGCGGAGCCTCGGAGGCCCTGTCGACAACGAGGCCGAGGAAGCCGAGAAGTGCCCGCCGCTGGTCCGGGGTCCACTCGGCTTTGGACAGGAATGAGTCCGCTCCGGTGGAGCCATCCCACCCGAGCCTGTTAGCGAGTTCACTGCGCTTCGCCTCGGGCAGGAGCGCGAGGAAGCTCTCGCGTTCGTCTGGCTGCGAGATCAGCCGCTCGGGAGAGACGGCACTGACAGCGACGCGGCGGAGCATTGCCTCCTCCGTGGGGCCGCCCCCGAGGAGGTCAAGAAGAGCGCACGTGTCCTCACCAAGCAGGCCACGCACGTAAGTTAGGGGCGCGCTGTCAAGGACGTGGCGGAAGGATAGCCCTGGTGATTGCGTAGTCATCTGTCCCCCTGCCGTACCCATGTCCCCTTTCGGTGCCGCGAGTACGCGTTCCGCCGCTCCAACCCAGCTCCCTGCCCTCGATGTTGTGCGCCATGACTCGCGGGAATACCAGGGCCCTGACGTGCGATCAACACTAGACCGGACCACTGACAGCCGGGGCCTGATCAGCGAATTTCGGTCGAGACAAGAATTGCCCGTCGACGAGGACGGGCTCCGGTGGCCGGCTTCAGGGCAGGTCGAGGCAGGAAGCGGGCTGGAACCGAGCAGTAGCACAACGTGTCCGGCTCGCGCCGGATCCGGCGAGCCTGTCTCGGTTGTCTCAGGCGTTCGTTAGGATCTCATTGCACTCCTGGTGGAACGCGAGGTCCGGCCGTGGAGAGCCGCCAGGAGTGACCAGAGGAGCGCATCACAGCAAATGGGGGCAGAACATGACAGGTGACGCACAGGGGGTGGCGGACGTGGTGTACCTCGACTACAACGCCACTGCGCCGCTGCGGCCCGAAGCTCTCGAAGCAACCCTCGCCGCGCTCAATGGCGTGGGCAACGCCTCCAGCATGCATCACCTCGGGCGTAGCGCGGCTGGCCGGGTCGACGAGGCTCGTCGGCAACTTGCTGATCTGCTTAGCTGCGCCCCTGGCGAGATCATCTTCACTTCGGGGGCTACGGAGGCGAACAATCTGGCTCTGCGGACTGCCTATGCGCGTGGCGGACTGTTGGTGACCGCCGCGGTGGAACATCCGGCAGTACTGGAAGCCGCACGCGCCGTGACAGAAGAGCGGCCCGACTCCCTCGTCGTACTGCCGGTCAACCGCGACGGGATTGTCGACCTAGAGCCTTTGGACGCAGCACTTCGCGGCGGCAAGGTGGCCCTCGTCTCTCTCATGATCGGGAACAACGAGACCGGGGTGCTGACCGACCTGGTGCCGGTCTGCAAGGCTGCCCACGAGGCCGGCGCGCTGGTCCACACTGATGCCACGCAATATGTCGGGCGCCTACCGCTGGATCTCCGCGAGATCGATGTCGATCTGCTGTCACTCTCCGCCCACAAGTTCGGCGGTCCGCAGGGTATTGGTGCCCTCTTCATCCGCCGGGGGACCTCACTGCCTCACCGTCCGCTCCTCGTGGGCGGAGGGCACGAGCGCGGGTGGCGCGCCGGGACGCTGAACGTGGCCGGCATCACAGGTCTGGGGGCAGCCGCTGAGGCCGCCCGGCTGCAGCTTGCGCACGAAGCAGCCCAAACCGCCGCTCTGCGTGATGCCCTCGAAGCGGCACTGACTGCTCAGGTTGAGGGCTGCCGGATAAACGGTGCGCGCGTGCCCCGCCTGCCTGGCGTCACAAGCATTACATTCCCTGGCCTGCCGGCGGATGCCGTCCTTGCAGCAATGCCGCATGTGGCCGCATCTGATGGCAGCGCGTGCTCGTCAGGGGCCCCAAGCCCAAGCCATGTGCTGCTTGCCATGGGGCTCAGCCGCGACGACGCGGACTCCACGGTGCGGTTCTCCCTCGGGTACGCCACGACCCAGCGCGACGTCGATCGGGCAGTGGCTGCCGTCACGGAAGCAGTGCGCCACGTCCGGTCGGTCATGGCCGCCACGGCCGAACCCTGATCGGCGTTGTGGCCGCATATATACCTCTCCGCCCAACATGCCCACTGAAAGGCCCCACCGCATGTCAGACAGCCGGCTCGCTGAAGCCGTCGAACTTTCCTTCGGGCGCCACGAGACGTTCGCCCCGCGCTTCGGCTGGCTGCACAAGGCGTACACGCAGGTTAAGGACGACAGCGAGATCTTCCACCGTGAGGACGCACCCGTCCGGCTCGGCGTGGGTAAGAACATGGTCTATTCCATGAGGCACTGGTCAAAGGCTTTCAAACTTACCCAGGAGCACCCGCACGAAGACCCCTCCTACCGCGCGCATGTCGCCTCGCCGACCTGGCGGGCTCGGTGGCTGCTCGACGAGGAGGGGGCCGATCCGTATCTCGAGGACACGGGCAGCCTGTGGCTACTGCACTGGTGGCTGCTCTCATCCGAACCCCAGGCCAAGTGCTGGGTACCCAGCTGGTACGTCATGTTCAACCTGGTTCCTCGTTCCCGGGTCACGTCGACGGAGATGGCCAGCTTCATCACGCGTTACGTCCGCGAGAACTTCAATGAGAGCGACTGGCCCGCACCGGAGTCGATTACTCGCGACGCGGAGTGCTTGATCAAGATGTACGCGCTGGACCAAGAGTTCAATCCGCTGTCTCCCGGCAGTTTCGAGGACTTGCTCCTGTCCCCGTTCCGTGAACTGCGTCTGTTGGAAGGCCAGGGGAAAGGCCGGGACCGGACCTGGCGTTTCACGAGTGGGTCACGCTCAAATTTGCCTGCACCGGTCCTGGCGTATGCCTGTCTGGACTACGCATCCCGGTCCTCGTCGCAGGCGGGCTCCGTCTCCATTGCTCGGCTCGCTGAGGACCCCGGATCCCCGGGCCGCGCCTTCCGCATGCGGGAGCCAGAGCTGACGAAGGCGCTTGAGCCCCTCATCAGCGACCATCCGGATCTGCAGATCATCTCTGCGCTCGGTCAGCGCAGCCTGCGCTTTGAAGTGGCTCCACAAACGCTGGCTTGGGACGTCCTCGACGAACACTACGGACGCGTCCGGGAGCGCGAGGGATTCCCCTCGCCGCACGAATGGATCAAGAAGTACCCCGGGCTTGACGTCAGCGCCCCGAAGCGCGCACGCCGCAAGCCGCCCCAGCAGACCGAGGTGCTGGAAATGAGCGAGGAGATCGCGTGACCATGGCCCCGACGACCAGCCGCCCCGGCCCGTCCACCGACTCCGCCCAGGTTCCCGAGGGCATCGCCCTGGTCGGATCCGAGCTGCGCTCCACCAACCTGGAGCGTGACATCCGCGAGAAGCACCTCAACGCGCCGTATGTGGGGGTACGCGCCCTCGATGTGCTCGAGCGCGTTACCAACGCCGTTGCAGATAAGCGACGTACCCGGGCATGGTCCTTCACTGGACCTTACGGCTCGGGTAAGTCCACGCTGGCGAACCTCTTCGACGCCTTCCTTGGACACGACACGACCCGCCGGACGGAGGCAGAGGCCGCCGTGGCGGCCACCAGCCCAGGACAAGCGGCGCGACTGGCACGGGTTCGTGACGAGCTCACCAGTGAGGGTTTCCTGGGAGCAGTTGCCACTGCACGTCGAGAGCCTCTCGCAGCGACCGTGTACCGGGCGCTGCAGACCGCGGTCGAGCGCAAGTGGAAGAAGCGGGCTCCCAAGGACGTCGCTCAAGCGCTCGCCGCCTGCGCGAGCGACGATGTGCCCACCACGCAAAACCTCATGGACGCGGTTACGGTTCTCTGCGACCGGCACCCTGTCCTGCTGATCCTCGACGAGTTCGGCAAGACCCTCGAATACCTCGCCGCCGACGGCGACTCCGGAAGCGCCGACAGCGACGTCTTCCTGCTCCAGATGCTCGCCGAAAAGGGCGCAGGCACCTCGGGCATGCCCTTGTTCATGTTCACCCTGCAACACCTGGCGTTCACGGACTATGCGGCACGTTCAAGCAGCATCCAGACCCAGGAGTGGGCCAAAGTCCAGGGCCGCTTCGAGGACATCACGTTCGCACCCAACCTGGGCGACTCCATCCATATGATGAGCCGCCGCCTCGACCACTCCGGTGTTGCGGAGCCGGGCCGCAGGCTCATCCAGGAGCAGGCACGCGCCGCTGAAGCTGCATGGACCGACCATGCTCTCCACGCAGTCGTGGACATCTCCACCGAGATGTTTGCCGACCTGTACCCGCTGCACCCGCTGACTGCCGTCGCCGCACCGCAGCTCGCATTCCAGATCGGCCAGCACGACCGCAGCATCCATGGCTTCCTCGCCAGCGACGAGCCGAACACAGTGCGCCGCACCCTGGACACGAAGAAGTCCGAGGCGCCCGAGCAGGCTTCGACGATCCGCCTGCCGCAGCTGTACGACTACTTCTTCGCCTCCGGCCACACGACGATCCTGGCCTCGGCCAACGCTAGCCGTTGGCTGGAGGTCGACAACCGTCTTAACGAGGCCAACGGGATGTCCACCGAGGACCAGGACGTCCTCAAGGTGGTAGGTCTCCTGAACCTCATGGACGTCGATGGTTTGCTGCGTGCCACGCCGTCGATGATTCAGTTCGCGCTGCACGACCCGGCTGATGCACCCGACCCTGAGCGCTTTGCCGCCCTCCAGGGCCGACTCAATAAGCTCGTGGACGAAGGCTTCCTCGTCCATCGCTCTTACAGCAACGAGTACCGGGTCTGGCAGGGAACCGACGTTGACATCGATGCGCGGGTCAGGGAAGTCGCCACCCGCATTGCCCCGGCCGATGTCGTCGAATACTTCAGCGAACACCTGGGCACGGTGCTCCCCGCCGCTGTAGTCGCAGGCGGCCACAGCCAACGCACCGGCATGCTGCGTTACTTCGTTACGGCAATCAGTCACAAGAGCGACAGCATCGACGGCCCCGACGTTGTCCAGGACGCGGCAGACGGCCTGCTCCTGTACCACCTCGGGTCGCTGGAGTCTCGCCCCACCGTCAACTCACCATTGCCTGTGCTCATCGGCACAACAAAGAATCCCGATGCCGTGCTGCAGGCGGGTATCGACCTCGTGGCCCTTGAGGAACTGCAAGACGACGACACCATCGACCACGTCGCCGCGCGGGAGATCAAGGAACGTGCCGCATACATCTCCCAGAACATCAGCGTCCTGCTCGACGAAGCATTCAATCCGCTGAGCCCTCAGTCCACCTGGTACCTGTGGGACGAGGGGACCGAGACCCGGGGCGACCGAAGCGAGCCTGTCGAGGCCCGCAGCTACGCCGGCCTGGCCTCCCAGGCGTGCGACCGCGTTTACCCCCACACGCCGCACGTCCGCAACGAGATGGTTGGCCGACACCAGCTCACCAGCAACGCCGCCCGCGCTCGCCGCGAGGTGCTCACCGCGATGCTGCAACGGCCAGGAAACCCCCTGCTCGGGTACGACCCCACAAAGTACGCTCCCGAGCGTGCGATGTACCACGGTGTGGTCGAATATCTCGGCCTGCACGGCGCCGGAGAGGCCAGCAGCGACACCGATGACACCAGCATCCTGACCCATGCCATCTCGCATCCCAGTCCCGAAAAGAACCCCAGTGTCATCCAGGCATGGGAAGCTCTCGAAGAAGCGCTGACCAACGCGAAGCAGCCCACGCCGATCGTCGACATCTATCGTCAGCTCATGGCACCGCCCTTCGGTGTCAAGGCGGGTGTCGTCCCCATCCTCGTCGTGGCAGCGCTCATCCTGCGGGCCCAAGACGTTGCCTTGTTCGAAGATGGCAACTACTGCCCCCACCTCACCCCCGAGATCGTCGAGCGGCTCAACGTCCCTTATCCGGACCGCTTTACGGTCAAGGCCGCACCAGTCGGTCGTGGCCAGCGTCGCCTCGTCGTAGACGGTCTGGCTAAGGCCCTAAGCGTCGACACTCGCCGTGCCCGATCCGCCCGCAATCCCGCGCTGCTCGGCGTCACACAAGCGATCGTCAAGCGGGTCCTGAGCCTTAAGTCCTACGCCAAACAGACTCAGCGCCTCAGCGCCGGAGCCCTCGCAGTCAGAGAGACGCTCCGCCACGCCACCGACCCAGACGAGCTCGTCTTCACAGCACTTCCCAAGGCACTGGGCTTCGACCCAATTCTGCCCAGCACCACCAAAGACGACGAGACTGCAAAAGCGTACGTCGCCAGCCTGGCTGCAGCCCTCGACGACCTCTCCGGTGCCAGCCTCGCCCTGCGACGGGAGGCCGTGGCCACGATCGGACGGGAATTCCGTCTCCCGACTGAGCTTGCAGAACTGCGTGCCGGTCTCACGGGGCAACTCCGTGGATTCGCCAACGCCCAACTCCACCTCGATCTACAGGGATTCGTCTCCCGCGTCCTCGACGAGAGTTCGCAAGATGAAAGCTGGCTCTCCCCGATCATCATCCGCCTGACGAACAAGGCGCTCGACGACTGGACCGACAAGGACGTCAAGTCCTTCCCCCAGAGGGTCAGAGAGGTGGCCCGCGCACTCGACCGTGTCAGCCACCTCTACGAAGTCCACGACGCACCCGACGCCGATCAGGAACCTGCCAAGGCAAGGCAGATGGATACCCATCTGCTGACACTGACCACCCCCAAGGGAACGGAAGAGCGCACGCTCATCCACGTACCCAGGCAGTCCCGACAGACGGCCGACGACCTCGTTGTCAGTGTCATCCGGCAGGCTGAGAAGGCACTGGGCCCGGACGGCGCGCGCATCCTGCTCGCTGCCCTGGCCGAGCGCCTGGCCGCGCAGGACTCCGCCGCGGCACACCAGAAGGAGGAGACGCTGTGACCGACACCAACAGCTCAAGCGGGAAGACGCGCCACGTCCTCGGCCTGTCCGGAGGCAAGGACTCCTCCGCACTCGCGATCCATATGCGCGACCGCGTGCCGGACATGGAGTATTTCTTCTGCGACACCGGTGCCGAACTTCCCGAAACATACGAATACCTCAACCGCCTCGAAGCAGCGGTCGGTAAGCAGATCGTGCGTCTCAACGCGACCCGCGACTTCGACCATTGGCTTGAGGTCTACCAGGGCACCCTCCCCAGCCCCCAGATGCGCTGGTGCACGAAGAACCTGAAGCTCAAGCCGCTGGAAGAGTGGGTCGGCGATGACGATGTGATCTCGTACGTCGCGATCCGCGCGGACGAGAACCGCCTTGGGTACGTCAGCACGAAGCCGAACATCAGCGCGGTCTTCCCCTTCCGCGAGGACGGCATCGATCGTGCCGGCGTCGACCGCATCCTCGACGAGGCCGGCATCGGCCTGCCGGCCTACTACGAGTGGCGCACCCGATCCGGCTGCTACTTCTGCTTCTTCCAGCGCAAGCACGAGTGGGTCGGCCTGAAGGACCGCCACCCAGAACTGTTCGAGAAGGCCATAGCGTACGAGGAGAAGGTCAACTACCGGCGCACGGCCATGCAGGGCCGGGAGTACACCTGGTCCCAGGGGGAGTCACTGCACGAACTGATAGCGCGCCGGGACGAGATCGAAGCCAAGCACCAGGCGGCTCTCGACCGAGCCGCCAAGCGCGTGAAGCCGAACACCCCTCTGCTCGAAATCCTCTCCGACGCCCACGACGAGGACGACGACGAGCCAGGCTGCTCCGCATGCCATCTGTGAAGCTCTGACACGAGGCAGGGCCTTGCTGTTTCCCGAGGTATCGGAGACAGCGAGGCCCTGCACGTCTTTGGCGCCTATGCCTCGCCCCCGTACGGGCCTCGAAGTCATCCACGCGTGCCAACTCATCACGGTGGTGACGCAATGGTCACTGACCAGGCCATGGGCTGGGCAAGCTTCGAAGTCAGAGCTGCTGATCCAAGAGCATGTTCATTGGGCTGAAGCCTGCGGCTTGGTAGAACTCGCGAGCGCTCTCGTTGAAGTACCAAACGTCCGTGACGAGGCGTCGGCAGCCTGCCGCGCGTCCTACTTCACGTACGGCTTCGAGCAGTGCTGTGCCGACTCCAGCACGGGCAGCATCGGGGGCTACGGCGATTTGATCCACAGACATGATGACGTCTGAGTGTGTCAGAGAACTGCCGGGCCGATTTTTGACCCGGGCGAGGGCGTATCCGAGGGCTTTGCCTTCCGCTCCATCGGCGAGGAGCACGGTGACGGACGGATCGGCTATCTGAGATCGGAAGAAGGCTTCAACGTCATCTGGCTCCGGGGAGTCAACGAACAGGTCAGGACGGTGTCGTTTGTGCAGGTCATGAACGATGTGGTTGAGGGCTGCGAGCAGGGCAACATCGTCTGAAGAAGCAGTGCGAATCTGGACCACGTCGCTATCCTGCGCCGATTCCTCTGCCGCTGCCACACGTTTTGGGCCTGGCCCAGCGCACGTTCAGGCGTGCTCGTGCCAGCCCAGTCCGGAGCTGGCCAGACAGCCGTCGATGAGGTCGGTGCTGGACTGGATCCTGCGTAGCCGTGTCCGATCGTGCGAACCAGATGGTCCGGCGTAACAATGAACTCCCTCATGCTGCTGGTGAGGGGGTGTTGAGATTCTCCCAGAGCAGGACGATCGGGCCGCCGAACTGCTGGCGAGCTGCGAGGAGCAAATCCTGGTGGCGAAGTCCCACGATGGCAGGGGTGTTCGCTGCGCTGACGTCACGGGACCCCCACAGACCTTCAACGAATTTCCGGCCCGGCACACGAGAAGTCGTACACCGCGAAGTCGGTAACCGGGCGGTACCCGATCCGCTGGTAGAGACCGTTGCTGGTGGGGTTGGCCAGGTCCGCGAACAGTAGGACCTCCGCTGCGCCTGCGGCCAGCGCGGCCTTACTCACCTCGACCGTCGCGGCGCCCGCGTAACCGCAGCCGCGTAGGTGGGCCGGGGTATAGACGGGGGCCACCCGGACCTGGCCGGCGACCATCGGGGTCACGCCCGCCATGGAGGCGGGGGTGCCGTCCGGGGTTTCCCAGAGCGTGACGCGTCCTTGGGCGATGCGTGCATCCGCCCATGAGCTGTTGTCTGCAGCGGGCGTTCCTCCAATGGCGGTGATGAACTCGCGGTGCCAGACCATGATTTGTTCACGGTCCTGCTCGCCCGCGACTCGGCTTCGGCCCTCCGGGAGTGGCTCCGGCGGTGTGAGTGTGCCGAGGCGGTACAGGCGCTCCCGCTCGTGCAGCGTCGGCGTCGCGCCCGTGTGCCGCGCCCAGGCATCGGCGAAGGCGCTGGCGGTCTCGTGGTCCGCGTTGACGCCGGAGAGGCGGTGGCCGAGGCGGGCCAGGTGGGCGGCGAGGGTGTCGGCCTCCTCAAGGGTGAGCGGGGTGAGGTACGGGCGGCGCGGCGGGGTACGGAAGAAGGCCGCGCGGACCTCGCCCGCCCGCTCAAGGCTGCCGAAGATGGGGGCTTCGGCGCCGTACGCGTCCGCCCCGCGCGTACGCAGCGCCTCGGCCACCGTCAGCGGGACGGTGTGCAGGGCAGGGCGCGAGCGCAGGAAGTCTCCGGCTCGGGCAAGAAAGTCGTCGAGGTCTTCGGTGAGGTGCCAGCCATCCGGACGCATGGCTCATGATCCCTCGTTCTGTCGGCGTGCGTCCGCAGTTTTCCGCTGGGGCGAGGCGGCAGGGCCTAGTAGATCAGCCACCGCTCGCAGCAAGAGGAGGTCGGGAGCAGTCCGCCGTCCCGAGTTTCGTATCGCCCCGGGCGAACCGCTCGGCTGGCTGCATCCGCAGCCCCTCACGGAAGTCTCGTCAGCGGTCAGCCCCACCGCCCTGCGCGTACCGCATACCCACGGCGTAACGCAGGGATCAAGAACGGTAACCACCACGCGACACCCATAAGTTCAAGCTCAATATTCGTTTCTTTTGTTCATGTCAGCCGGGTGTGGATAGGGCAACTGCACCGCCAGAACCATCAATATCCGATGGTTTGGGACTCGCCCTTCCAGGGCCTATAACGCTACTCACATTTCTGGTGCCACCTGGCTGCAGAAGCAGTTTGACTTCTCCGAGGAGGTGTCGTTGGTTGTGTCGTCCCAGTAGACGCTCGAAGCGAGGAGAGAAATGGCGGAGACTCACGTCAAGGTGATCTCTTACGGAGGGGGCGTCCAGTCAACGGCGCTCTTGGTGCTGGCTGCGCAGCGCCGAATTGACTTTCAAACGTTCCTCTTCTCCAATGTGGGCGATGATAGCGAGAATCCCGCGACGCTGAAATTTATTGAGGAATATGCGGAACCGTACGCGCAGGAGAACGGGATCGACCTCCACACACTAGAGCGTCGACGCCGCACTGGTGATACCGAGACCCTCTGGGAGAGGCTCCACAAGCCAGAAGCGAGGTCGATACCAATCCCCGTCCGCATGGCCAACGGGGCTCCCGGCCGACGCAGCTGCACCGCCGATTTCAAGATCAAGGTGATTTCGAGATGGCTTCGAGAGCACGGCGCCACCGCCGAATCTCCTGCGACTGTCGGCATCGGCATCTCAGTTGACGAGATCCATCGAGCGAACAGGCGCAGGAGTGATCCCCGCGAGCAGATAACCTATCCTCTGCTGGACCTAGGGCTACGCCGCGAGGACTGCACGCGCCTCATCCGCGAGGCGGGCCTTCCCGTTCCCCCAAAGAGCTCCTGCTTCTTTTGCCCATTCCATACGGTCAGTGATTGGCAGGAGCTGCGCAAAACGGACCCGGCATTGTTCGCCAAGTCCCAGCAGCTCGAGGCATTCATCAACGGTCGAAGAGCAGCTCTCGGTCGGGATGCTGCGTACCTCACCCGCTACGGTATCCCGCTTGGCTCGGCGATACCTGACGTGCCGAGCGATGACGAAGGCGACGGGGACTGCGACTCTGGTTGGTGCATGACCTAGGCGAACCAAACCAGGTGAGACATCTGGGCGGTGAGGGGGTGCACGCCAGCGCTTCACAGGCGCCGGCGCCCCCTCACTTGCTCTATGCCCTCCCGCTTTAACTGGGAAAGCGGGACCTTGCGCGACTACTCAGCACAGCTGGCATGAGTACTAGCCTGCCGGGACGAGTTCGGTTACATCGGCAGATCTGCGCGGGTCCGCACCGCGCTTCGTGGTGCGGGCCTTCGCGACGCGTTACGCGTCGAACTCGCCGCGCCAGGCGAAGTCGAGGAGGGCCTTGGGGAGGTAGTCGGTCTCGACCTCGACCGGGATGCCGTTGGCCTTCGCCAGGCAGGCGATCGCAAGCGGAGCGAGGGCCACGACGCCCAGGGTGTTGTGGGCGCGGTCTTCGTCGGCGGTCCAGTACTCCTTGTGCCAGCGGACGGCGTCGGCCAGGGCCTCGGTGAAACCGGCGGCGTCGTTGCGCAGGTAGCGGTAGAGCATCATGATCGGCGGGTAGCGGAGCTTGATCATCTCCTCCGCGTCGACGACGCGGGCGTGCTCGGGAGCACTCAGGTCCACGGCGCGCACCAGGTGCGTGCGCAGGTCGTCCCGGCGGAGCCAGAAGCTCTGGAGGGTCTCCACCCAGGCGTAGGTGTACTCGTCCAGGGCGCCGCCGAAGTCGCGCAGCAGGGATACCGGGATCCGGGCCAGCATGTCGAGGCGGGCTGCTTCAGGGCAGATGACCGCGAGGTAGAAGGCGTCGAGCCAGGTGTCCGCGTTGAGGTAGGTCTGCGGCCCGGTGGTGGCGAGGTGGCGCTCCTCCTGGCGGATCTTGCAGGTGACCGTTTCCCGATCGGAATCGGTGGCGGCGAAGACAGCCGAATGCACCTGCATGGCCAGCAGCCAGGACTCCCACGTCTCCAGCATGACGGCACCGGGGTCCCCCACAGAGCGGACGAGTGCGACGTTCAGCGACCCCATGACGGCACCCGACCTGGAGTTGTGCGAGGTCTCGATCCTCTCCAGCGACTCCGACAGCGACTCTTCCATGACGGGAACCACGGCTGCCATCTGTTCCACGTGTCTCACGTGGGGAACTCGCCGCACCAGTTGCGTTTGATGAGGACGGCGGGAAGGTACTCAGACTCGACCTCGATGGGGATGCCCGCGTCGTGGGCGATGCAGGCCATGGCGAGGGGGGCGAGCGCGACGAGGCCCGGAATTGTGGCGGCTCGGTCCTCTTCGGTCCAGTACTCCTTGTGCCACTGGAGGGCGGCGACGAGTGCACGGTTGAAGCCGGCATGGTCCTTGCGGACGATCCGGTGGAACATCTCCATGGCCGGGTACATCAGCTTGCCCACCGTCTCCGGGTCGGTGACGGTTTCCGGGTCCGTGCCGTCCACCGCGGCCACCAGCTTCTGGCCGAGGTCGGGGCCGCCGAGCCAGTAGGTCTGGAGGGTGTCGATCCAGGCAAATTGGAACTCGTCGAAACGCGAGCCGTTCTCGCGCAGCAGGGAGAGCGGCACCTGGCTCAGGGCCGTGATCCTGTCCCGTTCCCGGCACACCACGGCCAGGTAGAAGGCGGTGAGCCAGGTGTTCGGGTGCACGTACCACTGCGGGCCGGTGGCCTGGAGTATCCGATCCTTGTGCGCAATGCGGCACTCAACTCGCGCTTCGGTCGTGGTCGCGGCAGCGAACACTGCGGAGCCGACCTGCATCGCATTCACCCAGGCATCCCACGTGGGGAAGATCGCCGCCCTCGGGTCCATCAGGCAGTGCGCCTTGGCCAGCGTGAGTGTGGTGCCCAGGGCATCGCCCAGTCTGGTGGAGCGCGCCTCCAGCCCGTCGATCAGCTTCTGTGCGCTGCTTTGGAGTACGGCGAGGCCCTCTTCCGCGTTCCCCGTGGGAAAGGGGTGGCGGGGGATGTTCGAGACCAACGCGATTCTCCTTAGAAGAGCTTGAAGTGCTTGAGCTCGGCCCCAGCATAACTACCGGTGTTCTCGGTCGCCTGGACGAGAACGTAGCGCAGGGTCTTGTTGTCGATGGCATCTTCTATCTCCGCGGCGTACTTGGCATCGCCCGGTGATGTGAAGGCCCGTTCCTTCATGTCGGCCACGACTGTGCGGACGTACTCGATGGTTCCCTGCTGCACCTTGGTGTTGGCGTCGAGCTCACCGTTGCCCTGGCGCCAGTCCAGTGTTCCATTGGGTCCCTTCGCCTCGACGATGATGAGGTTGCCGTCCTTGTCACGCCAGAGCTGATCGAACTTCTTGGATCCATTGGGCGTTTCCGGCAGAGGGGGGTCGTCGACCTCCTTGGCGCCCGCGAACTCCTCCTGAAGGAGCATGTGGCGCCTCGCGGCCTCTTCTCCGAGTGCTTCGCCGAGCTTGGTGTTGTTGGAGACGTCCACGCCGACGGTCTGGTCGTAGTGCTTCTGCGCGTCGGCGAGCGCCTGCGCGGTCTCATGGGTTGGATGGTCCTTGAAGTCCCCCTCCGCCTTGTTCAGCTCCATGCCTGCCATGCGCTTGGCCGAGACGTCGTCAAGGTGGTGGAGCTCGTGCGGAGCGACCGTGTCCCGGCCTCTCACCAGGGGAGTGCTGTGGAACTGCTTCGGGTTCGCGTAAGGCATTTCGTCGGCCGCCATCCAGCTGCCGTCCGGCTTCTCTACCAGCTTCGGCAGGAGCTGGCCGTCCACCATTTCCTCGGCACTGTTGCGCTTGCCGGGCCCCCACTTGTCGTAGTGCTCCGCGCGCCAAACCGGGTTCTCATTGGCCAACCGGACGTGCTCGCGGGTAATGGCCATCCGTTCTGCGGGCGTCCGCTCGCTGGCCGGCTTCTCGCGGGCAGCCTCGTACTCCGCTCGGTGAGCCGCGTCGTCGGAGCCACGGACTGCGTCATCGCTGCCTGGGTGGCCGGCGCCAGTCGACGGGGGGTCTGGGTGGCCACCGCCCGGGATGCCGTTGTCCGTGGAGGAGCCGCCCGGAATGGCATTGTCGGTCGTGGAACCGCCTGGCACGTCGTGGCCGCCGCCCGTGGACGGGGTCTCTGTGTGGCCCGCGCCGCCCGTGGGATTGTTGTCGCCGGTGCGGCCGGTGCCCCCTGCCCTGTTGTCCAGGTTGTTCGTGGGCATGTGGTCGCCCGCCCGGCCGCCAGGTGTGTGGCCCGCGGTGCCGCCCGGAGTCGTGTCGGGGCGGCCGGTCGGGAGGCTGTCCGTGGCGCGCACCGGGTCGGATATCTCCGAGCCGACGCGTATGGCGTCGTCGCCGCGTCCGCCGACGCCGGCCGGGATTCGCTGTTCCTGGCGGACCGGTGCCTCGACCCGCGGGTTGTCCGCGCCCGCGGTGGGTTGGGCAGGGTTTTCCTTGGGTGCGTCTTCGGCGCGCTGGAAGAGGCTCCCGTCCTCGTTGTAGAGGTCGCCTTTGCCGCTCATGTACTTCCCGGTGGACGGGTCCTTCACCGTGTCCGGCGGGAAGGTGACTGTGTCCTCGGGCAGCTTGATATTGCCGTTCGGGAGCCTCGTAGCCCCTTCCGGAATGGTGGCGTCCTTGGGTAGCTGGATCGTGCCGTCCGGCATCTTGAGGGAGCCTTCGGGCAGGCTGACGGCGCCGTCGGAGATTTTCGGGACCTCGAGGTGGCCGGCGTCCTTGAGACCGGCCATTACGCCGCGGACCTTGGACAGGCCGACGCCTGCGCCCTTGGCGACGTAGGTAATCGGGTCGACGGCCTGGGCCACCTTGCTGCCGACGGAGATGACCTTGGCTGCCGTGGCGGCCTTGCTTGCGGCTGACACGGCGCTGCCGCCGCCTCGGGTGATGACGGCGCTCAGGACGTTGAAGGTGACCGCGCCGGCGGCCCGAGAATTGTTCGTTCCCCACTGGTCCCAGGCGACGAACGCTTTGCCGGTCTCGATCATCGCGGTACGCGATTCCTGCAGCCAGGAGGGGAGCATGTGCCCTGGTATGCCCAAGTAGAGGGGGCCCACAATGGGTAGCATGGTGATCGTGAAACCGGTGGAGAGCTTGGCCAGGCCGAGCCACGCCTCGCCGGCGGCGTCCCCTCCGTACCCGCCGAACAGGGTTTTCAGCGCCTTGGCGCCAGCCAACCCGCCGTCGACGACGAAGCCCTTGCCGAATTCCCAGGCGTGCTCCCACACCTGCCACCCGGGAATGGATTCCTCGACCGCGTCGCCCCAGGGAAGGCTCTTGGCCTGTTTGAGGTCTTCGGCGTTGTAGCCGTACCCCGTCTTGTGGGTAGCGTCGATGACGTGGAGTGCCTTGCCGTGGACGAGGCCGACGATCTTGGCGTGGCAGTTGCGTTCGGCTTCCTGGAACGCGGTCCAGACTTCGGCGATCTTGTTGCGCCGGTTGAGGTTCTCGTCGGTCAGGTCGCCGTCTTCGCTCCAGTCGTCTTCGGCGGCCTCGTTGGCTTGGAAGTCGGCGGCTTCTTTTTTGAGCTGCTTGAACTTCGCGATCAGCGGAGTGATCTCATGGGCGTAGGTGCCCAGGGCCTTGGCGATGACGTGCATGTCCTCGCTGAGGTCCTGAGCCTTGTCCGCCACCGGCTTGGTGACGCCGAACAGCTGCTCCGCCTCGGGTGCCTTGTAGAAGGCGGCCAGGCCGCCGAAGGACTTGTGGACGTCCGAGCCGGCTCTTTCGATCGTGGAGCCGCCGCGGGACAGCGCCTTCGCCTTGGCTTCGAGGACCTCCAGATTGCCGGTGTAGACCGGTACGTCGTCCGGGTCGACCGGTCCGCCGCTCACTTCTTCTTCCCCCCGAAGTCCTTGAGAGCCTCCAGCCGCACGTTGCGGGCGGCGGTCTGGGCGTTCTTGGCCGCTTCCAGGTCGCCCTGGACGTATTCATTGGTGGCTTTGGCGGCGCCCAGGACCGCGGCCTGGCAGCGATCGGCCATCGCCTTCATGCCCTTCTTGCGGCCGTTCACGTACTCGACCAGCGCTGCGGCGACCGGACCTGTCGCCTTGTGCGGCAACAATTCGGGAGCCACCGGTCCCAGCGGCTTGCCTGATGGCGTCATCGGCCCGCGCATCGGCGTCATGGCGCTCGTGCCCGGCACGGCCGTACCCGCTGCCTCAGCCGCTTCCTGGATGTCAGAGAGCAGGGTGTTGAGAGCTTTGCCCAGGTCCTCGGCGTGCGTGCCGACGACCTTCAATTGGCCCTGCACGCCCTGCGGCTGAATGTCCCATGACGCCATGAATGCCCCCCGCATTCCTCTCTCTTGTAACCCACACACCACGACCTACGCGCCGCCGCCCCAAGGCGGCCAGCAACCCGAATTGGCGATCGGCGCACCGAGAAGGACTGCTTCGCCTTTGGTGCGCCGCACTGGCTCAGCCGATGTTGTCGACAGCCGCCTTCGCGCGGGCGAGCGTCTGGTGCGCGGTCGCGTCGTTCTTCTCCAGCGTCGTCTTGAGCAAGTGGATGATGCTCTTGACCTCCTGCGAGGCGCGGTTCCAGCGCTGCTCCTTGCCGTGGTACTCCTCCGCGACACCATCCGCCGCGAAGTCCGCCATCGCCGCCTTGACCTGCGCATCACGCGCCGCGATCACCTGCTCCAGACGGCCGATCACCGCCTGGATGTTGCCCTGCGCCTCTGCCGAGGCGCCCGAGTCGTACGAACGACGGTCCATGCCAGCAGCCATCACAATCACTCCCCCTAGGGTCTGAGTACTTCGCCGCGATCAGGCTGTCATCGGCCCGAGAAGCGGGCCGCGTCGAAGTTCGCCGCCGACATCTGTTGCCGGGCGTTGTCAGCCTGCTCCTGGACGCCTGAGCCGAACGCCGACTCCATCCCCGACTGGCCGCCCACGATCGCGGCCAGCGCACTGTTCAACGCCGACGTGATCTCGTCCGCCCGCGACTTGAACGAGTCGAAGGCCGCCTTGCCCGAGCCGTTGAACTTGCCTTCCAACGGCTGCGCTGCCTGGACGAGCTGGTGGATCAACGTGCCCAGTTCCGTGCTCGATCCCTGCGACTTCGACCTCAGGGTCGAGAGCGTCTGCGCCCCCATGTCGAACTTCATCGGGCTCCCCCCGCCGGACTTGACGATCGTATGTACGGTCATGCCTATCAACCGGGTCATGGCCGGTGCAATTCACAATCACTATGTTATGAGCAGGGTGTGACAATGGCTCAAAGCTGCCAGGAGCCCCACCCGTCACCTGCTGCGATGTGCTGGAAGTTGTGGACGTGCACGGGGCCGGCCCCAACGTCCAGGTGCTCTCACTCGCCTTTCAGATGTCGCATCAGGCGCTCGAAGTCCTGCCAGCCGGACAGATCCGATGGGTCTCCCGGCAGCGGGTAGTACAGCGCAGGGCGGTTCTTCGGGCCGAGGGGAACAGGCGGCTGGGACAGCGGCGTGTTCCGGGCACGGTCGCCGGGCATCTGGCGGACTTCCTCCGCGCCGAGCACGAAGGCCAGCGGGACACCGGGCCCCTCGAAGCGGGGCGGCACTGTCAGATTGCGGTGGGCCTTGCGGAGCTGGACGAGCATCGAAAGGAGCCGGTGGCGGGTGGCGAGCTGCTCGGCTGCTCTGGGCAGGGCGTCCACCGGCGGTTCCTCGTCGGGGCCGTAGCCGAACATCAGCGTGACGTGCTCCTCCACGCCCGCCTTCGTACGGCTTACACGCACCGTGGCCAGGCCCGGCCGGGCAGGGCTGCCGACCACCACGAACCAGGTCGGCTCCGGCGCCCGCTCGTAGGCGAGGTCGGTCATCTGACGCGGCGACCAGGGGAGATTGGCGGGTTCCGCGGTTCCCCAACCGGCGGGGGGCTCACCGGTGAGTTCGCGCCATATCGACTCCAGCGCACCGCCAAGGACCAGACGTTCGTCAGCGGGGTGGACCGTGCGGAACGTAATGGCCAGCTGATGCTCGCCGGCGGCTGTGACTTCCTGGTAGGAGGCGGCCACCGGGGTCCGGGGATCGCCAGCAGTTGCGTCGGCCGCCAGCACCGGTGCGAACATGCCGTCCTGCCAGCGCAATACGGCTCCGGCCAACCCGTCGTAGTAGCCGTCGTGCTCGTCACGCACGACCCAGCGGCAGGGCCAGTTGCTGAGGCTGGCGCGTACGGCCGGGGAGAGCATGGTTCCTGGCGGGGTGACGACCTGGAGACCCAGCTCGGCGTTGGCGGCGGTGCGGAACGCATCCTGGAACCAGGCCGTCATGGCGATCACCGGACGGTCCATGATGACGACGGCGACCTTGTCGGTGAGCACGTCGACGGCCGGCTGCGCGGCATCGGGCGTGGACGCCACGCTCACACCGTCGGTCTTCACCACGGCCAGGGACTGCGCAGCCTCCGACGGCCAGGCGGAGCCGTCGGCCAAAGCCGCCAGCCGGGCAGCGAAGGTACCTGCGAGCCGCTCGGCTTCCTCGACACCAGTGGTGGCGCGGGCTTCGGTCCACCAGTACGGAAGCGCTGGCGGGGTGGCTCCAAGCAGCCGCTCGGCCTCGCCGTCGACCTGCACGAGCAGCGGTGCCTCGACGGAGACGAGCGGTCGGCCCTCACCGTCGCACAGCCGCACGACCGCGCCCTCGCCCGTCATGTCCACCAGATTGTCGGGGCCTCCGGAGAGCAGGCCCGCGAGCATGGCCGACGGGTCCGGCATGCGCTGCGTGAGGGCGATGACATCCTTGGTCATGGGGTCGTCTAGTCCTTCGTCGTTCGTGGCATGGATGCCGTACGGGGCGTGGCTCGGGTGCGCGGGAAAGCTCTCCGGTGTGTCACCCGGGGGAGTACACGGTCTGGATCAGGCGGTTGGGCTGGCCTCTGCGGATGAGGACACCGCGCCCGGCCGGCTGCTGAGAGGCGTAGACCCCGGGGAAGAGCTGGCCCTCGCCGCGGTCGCCCGCCATGAGGAGCGCTGAGGATCCCGACTCGCGCAAGCCCTGCACCAGGGGTTCGTAGATGCCGCGTGAGGCTCCTGCCACGCGGCGGGTCAGGACGAAGTGGAGGCCGATGTCCGACGCGGAGGGAATATACGGAAGGAATGGTTCCAGCGGTTCCTGGCCGGCAGTGGTGAGCACGTCGTAGTCGTCGACAAGGACCACGATCCGCGGGCCGCCACCCCAGCTGCCGGGTTCCAGGTCCTGGGGGCCCGCGGCGTCATCGGGCAGCCGCTTGTCCAAGACGGTGGCGATACCGGTGGCCAGACCCGCGCACATCTTGGCGTTGTAGGCGTAGCCGCCGTTGAACTCCTCGGGGATCGCGCCGCGCAGGCTGCGTCGGGGGTCCATGACGGCGAAGACCAGCTCGTCCTCGCTGTAGCGCTCGATGAGGCCGCCGGCGATGGTCTTCAGGAGATTCGTCTTGCCGCACTCGCTGTCGCCCATGATCAGCAGGTGCTGGTCATGCTGGAACAAGTCGAGCACAACGGGATTGAGCGCTGTCTGGTCCAGGCCGATGGGCACCCGCAGGGGTTCGGCGACCGGGCCCGGCAGGAGGTGGGGCTCCACGACGTGCGGCAGCACCCGTACCGGCTGGGCGACCTCGCCGTTCCAGGTGGCTCGGACCGTCCGGACCGCCCGCTCCAGGACAGCGCCGAGATCAGCGGTGTCGGCAAGTCCGTCCGTACGGGGCAGCGCCACCTGCGCAAAGAGTTTGCGATCGGTGAGAACGCGGCCGGGCTCGTCGGGCGACAGGGTCGCAGCGAGCTTGTGGTCGATGCTCGACTCGCTGGGGTCGTTCAGCCGCAGCTCGACGCGGGTGCCGAAGTTCGACTGGACGGCGATGCGTACGTCGTTCCAGCGCAGCATCCCGGCCACGACGTGGATGCCGTAACCGCCGCCGCGTTTGAGGATGTCGGTGACGTCGTCATCCAGTTCCTCGAAGTCGTCGCGCAGCGCGCCGAAGCCGTCGATGACGAGCACGATCTCGGCGGAGGCCAGCTGCGGCAGCCGGCCCGCGGCGTGCAGGGTGCGTAGCTGCTCGACGGAGTCGATGCCATGCTCGCGGAAGAGCTCCTCCCGCGCCGCGAGCATGGCCCGTACTTCTTCGACGGTGCGGGCTGCGCGTTCGCGGTCGGCGCGGCTCGCGATGCCGCCGACGTGCGGCAGGCCCGACAGCGCCGCCAGTCCGCCGCCGACCAGGTCGAGGCCGTAGATGCCGACCTCCTGCGGAGTGTGGGTCAGCGCCAGGGAGAGGACGAGGGTGCGCAGAAGCGTCGTCTTGCCGGACTGCGGGCCGCCGATGACGGCGGCATGGCCGCCCGCCAGCGTGAGGTCCAGATACCACGGTCCCTGCCACTGCCGGGTCGGGTCGTCGAGCAGGCCGAGAGGTACTTCGAGCGGGCCGCGGCGCTTGGTCAGCTGCATCCCGCGCGGGCCGACATCCAGGCGACCGGCGACCGTGTCGAGGCAGATCGCGTCGGGCAGCGGGGGCAGCCAGATGCGGCGCACCGGCCCGGCGGCGTGCGCCAGCTGCTCCACCATGACACCCAGCTCCGTCGGCCCCATCTCGCGACGCCGCACCTGTGGTTCCTGCGTGCTCGGATCATCCGCATCGACGGTGGTGTTGAAGGTCTCGTAGGGGAAGGCGAGGGGCCCGGTGTCCTCTTCCTCCGAGCGCTGCACGGGGCCGCGGTAGGCGCCCGAGACGTAGCTTGCCTTGAAGCGGTCGTAGTGGCTGGTGTCGACCTTGAGGTAGCCGAAACCGGGCAGGGGCGGCAGATGGAAGGCGTCCGCGGTGTCCAGGACCGTACGGGATTCGTCGGCGGAGAAGGTCCGCAGGCCGAGTCGGTACGAGAGGTAGGTGTCCAGGCCCTTGAGCTTGCCGCCCTCGATGCGCTGGCTGGACAGCAGCAGGTGCACGCCGATGGAGCGGCCGATGCGGCCGATGGACAGGAACAGGTCGATGAAGTCCGGCTTGGCGGTGAGGAGTTCACCGAATTCGTCGATGACGACGAACAGGTGCGGCAGTGGCTCCAGGTCGGCCCGCCGACTGGCGCGCAGCGCGGCGTAGTCACCGATGTCGGCGACGTTGCCGGCGTCCTTGAGGACCTGCTGGCGGCGCTTGACCTCGCCGGCGAGTGAGGCGTGGACGCGCTCGACCAGGCCCGCCTGGTTCTCCAGATTGGTGATGACACCGGCGACATGCGGCAGGTCGGCGAACGGCGCGAAGGTCGCACCGCCCTTGTAGTCCACGAGGACCAGGGCCAGGTCCTCCGGCGGGTGGGTGGCCACCAGCGCGAGGACGATGGTGCGCAGGAGTTCCGACTTGCCGGAGCCGGTGGCGCCGACGCACAGGCCGTGCGGGCCCATGCCGAGCTCTGAGGACTCCTTCAGGTCCAGCAGCACCGGTTCGTGGGAGTCGTTGATGCCGATGGGTACGCGTAGGAAGGCACGTTCGCCGCGCGGCGCCCACAGGTGCGGGAGGTCCAGGCGCGCCACGTCGTCGACACCGAGCAGCTCGGCGAAGTCAACGGGCCCGGTCAGCGGCGCGTCGGTGAGCGATTCGGCGGACAGCCGCAGCGGGGCCAGCATCCGGGCCAGCCCCTCGGCGAACGGGATGGCGACCTCGTCCACAGTGCCGTGCGCGCTGATCGGCTCCTGCCCGCGCAGATCCTCGATGACTATTTGGTCGCTGTCGACGGTGATCCGGACGGAGACATGCCCCGGCTCCTGCACCCTCTGCTCAAGCAGATGCAGCACGGTGACACCCATATCCCGCAGCCCGACTGCTTCGTCAGGACGCGGCAGGTCCACGGCGTCCTCGCCGTGTCCGTCAGCGACGACGAGCAGCCGTGATGTCATGGACAGGGCGTCGTTGTCGGACAGGCCGCGGCGTACCTCGGCCGCATAGGACGCTCGGCGGCGCAGTTCGGGGCCGAGCTGCCGAGCGAGCTGCGGCGCGGAGGGGGCGATACGGCGAGCGGCGACAGGGCCATCGAGCTGCTCGGCATCGAGCAGATGCGGCAGCCACTTCGCCCATTCCCAATCGGCGAGCTGGTCGCCGGGCACCGCGAGCGCCATCGCCACATCGTCGGGGGCGTGCAGGGCCGCGGCCTGGACGAGCAGAGCGCGGGCGACGCGCAGACAGTCCTCGCGGGGGCCGATGACGCTGATATTGCCGACGCGGTCGAGCGGGACGGTGAGGGGGAGTTCGGTGCCGGTGCGGAAGCGAGCCATCAGCGCCGACGCCTCGTTGAGCATGAAGCGGTCAGGTGGGGTGAGGACGGACGAGCCCTGCTGGGCGATCTGCAAATCGCGCACTGGCATCTCGCCCGTGCCGACGCGTACGCGCAGGAAGTCGCCATCGATACGACGGCGCTCCCACAGGCGCGCCGGATCGCGCACGACGTCGTACAGGGCGGGCGGCTGTGGGTTGAGCACCTCCGCGCGCTCACGCCGGTCACGTTCCTCGGCAGCAAGCTCCTCGCGCAGGTCCTCCAGATAGGCCAGATACGCCTCGCGCTGGGTGCGGCGGGTGCGTTGGGCCTTGCCGCGCTGTGAGAAGACCAGGGCGACGGATCCGATGACGGTGACGACGAGGATGATCGCCCCGAGCCCGGCGAACTGGCTGTTGCGCACCACCGTCATCATCACCACCGATGACATGACACCGGCAACCGGCAGCAGCGACATCGCGATGTTGCCCGCCTTGCCCTCGGGGAGGTTGGGCGGGGCCTCGATGATGCGCGCCTCGGAGGCGGCTGTGGGCCGGGTAGTCCTGGCCGGGCGGTGGATCAGTCGGGTACTCATCGGCGTCCGTCATTCACGGTTCGTCGTCCGTTGTTCACGGTCGGGCTCGGCATCCGGTCAGTAGCGTGTCTGGGAAAGCTGGAAGACGTCCGCGGCGATCCGCGCGGCGGCTTCCCTGGTCGGGGCGGCGAGGAACTCGGTACGGACCGGTCCGCCGGCCGCCAAGTGCCTGTCATACGGCAGGACCTGGACGCTCACCCCGGTGGACTGGAGCTTCTGAACGGCCTCGCTCAGGTCGAGTCCCGAGTGGGGCACCAATTCGGTGAGCACGACCATCGTGCCGGCGATCACATGCCGGGGCAGCCCCTGCATCCACTGCAGCACCGAATACGTACTGGTGACGCCTTCCGGCGTGGCAGGCGTGGTCAGAACACGGCCATGGGCGGCGGCGAGTGCGACCCGGGCGACCTCGGCAGGCAGCGTTTCGCAGTCGATCACCATCAAACCGAAGTATCGGCGCAGCGCGACCACGGCCCGCTCGTACGCCCGGCTGTCCAGCATCACGCCGATCTCGCCCTGGCTCGCGGGCAGCAACCAGGCGTTGTTGGGGAGCTGTACGAGATAGCCGGTGACGTCGAGCAGCGACATGTCCGGCTTGACGATGTCCGCAATATCGCTAGTGGTCCAGCGCCGCGTGTTGGCCCCGAGACGCAGCGGCAGCGAGCCGAGTGCCGGATCGGCCTCCAGGAAGAGGACCGGGTCCTGCCGGTAGTGCGAGTACGTGGTGCCGAGCAGCGCAGCGACGGTCGACTTGCCCGAGCCGCCCCGGATGGAGGTGACCGCGATCTGCCGCCCGGTCGTCACGGGCTGCTGGAGAACCTGAGCGGTGCGGGTGACCTCGGCGACCTCGCGCGCCGCTGACGAGGAAAGCGTCCGCCGCAGGGCGCGTGCGGCACGCGCGGTGAAGGACTCGCCGTGCTGCGGCTTGACCCGCACCGCGCCAGCCAGGCCCTCGTCCACCACAGGCCGAGAGCCGGGGGCGCTGTGAGGTGGTTGGGGCCTCGGAGCGTACGTCGTGGCGGGACTCTGCTGCTTCTGCCCCTGGGAGCTGACCTGCTGCGGCCAGCCGCCCTGATGGCCCGCCTGGTGCTCCTGCCCCGGGTGCGGGTAGCCGGCCTGCCGGGGCGCACCACTCCCATGGGCGGCGTCCGGCGCTTGGGCGCTCTGTGCAGGCAGGTCCGGACCCGACGCGGAAGCGTGGTACGCCTGTCCGCCGGGGCCCTGAGCACCCTGCTGGGCACCGCTTCTCAGGTCGCGCAGCACATCCCCTTGCCAGCCGTCTCCGTTCGGCATGTCTGCCCCTCACCCCCAAACCTGCTGCTGCCGGGCCCAAACCGTCGGCACATCGACTCAGAACTGGTTGAGCAGCTGCCCATACACACCGAACACTCCGAAGGCGAGCGGAAAGAGCCCCACCATGCCAACGGACTCGACCAGATCGGCCATGCGCCGCAATCGCACCTGCACATGCTCGGGCACCTGCACCGCCAAGGCGACCAGCGGCAGCACCGCAGCCACGCACAGCACCGCAAGCGGCCCGCCACCCCCTGCGTGCTCCATCCACATCATCACGAGACGCACGATGAGGCTCGATGCGGCCAGGAAGAGCACGACGACCTCGGCGACCAGTGGGAATGCCCGTGTCCTCGACACCAGGACCACCACGACGAGCGATGCCAGCATCACTGTCCATACGGTCGGCATCTCAGCCAGGGTGAGCAGCCAGCCGGCGCAGACTGCCGACACCGCAGTGACCGTCGTCGACAGGGCAAGACCGCGGTGCGTCGCTGCCAGAGCGGTACCCACGTGGTGACGGCTGACAGAGACGCCGCCCGAGCGGCGGTCGTCGAGCGCGGTGAGACCCGATGCCATCAGGGCCAGCCGGGGCAGCACACCGAGCAGCACGAGAGAGAAGACAGCCATCACAGCGCCGAGTCGCGCCGGATCATCCTGGACGGCAGCGACTGCCTCCCACACGATGGTGATCGTGGCGGTGGTAACGGCGCCAACGAGCCCGCCCTTGCCGAGCGGCGAGAAGTAACCAAGGAACATAAGCGTTACGACCAACGCGCCCGTGACGGCGGCGAGCCGCGCGGTCCCCGGCCAGCCGTACGCATCGGCCGCTGTCCACGCGGTGAGAACGCCAAGCCCACCGGAGGCGACCAGAAGCGCGGTCGCCAAACCCCGATTTCCCCGTCCCACCTTGGCGACGAGCGCACCAGCCGCCAGCAGCACGACCGTGACAGCCAAGAAGGCACCGACGAGGGCGCCGAGGGGGAACTCACGGCGGGCGAGCAGCGCAGCGATCACCGCGAAGGTGACAGTCGCCACGCCCGCGCTGGCCCGGCGCGCGGCGGGACGCCAGCGCCAGGCCCGCAGGTCGAGGTCGTCAGCCACCTGGTCGGTGACGTCATGGACTACGGGGGCGGGCGGCGCGGAGTGCGTCGTGACGAGCCGGAGCACAGCGCCGTCGGCTATCCCGGCCGACGCCAGCGTGCTGTCATGCGGCAGGACGGAGCCGTCGGCCGTAACCAACTGCCGTGTCATCGGCTGCGATGCCGGCCGGTCGTCCAGCAGCTGCAAGATTTCCGGGATCAGTTGCCCTACCGGCGTATCGGAGAGCAGGACGACATCAGCCCGGCGTCGCTCGCCGACCAACGTCACTCGGCTCAGCTGCCCCCGGGAAGTCGTTGCTCTGCTCACCACTTACGGGAACCTATCATCGCGGCGTTGACGAACTCTCGGGCCAAACGGGACATGCCCGTGCTGCTGGCCTCTATCCGGACCCGCGTCAGGGAATCCATCTCCCGTCATGGCCAGCTCCTCGCGCATTCCCCCGGAAATGCTGCAAACTCCGTTCGAATCTGATCCTTCGGCTTCTACGATTTCGCCGGCCTTGTCGGCTGCTCGTACTGCTGGACCTGACGCTGCTGCTTCTCCTGCTCAGCCTTCTGCTGCGCCAGCGTGTGCTGAAGGAACGACCACCCCACGCACCCTGCACACAGAACGGCTGTGATCGCGATCCCCGCGAACACCTTCCCGAGCCGCTCATCCGCCGTGCGCCGCCCCCGCTGCGCACCGAACAACAGGGCATCCCGCATCCTGCGCCGGCGCACCGCCACCGACTCCAGCAGCTGACTGTCGTAATCCCGCGCCATCTCGTCGTCCGTCGCCTCAGTCGTCCGTCACTTCAGTCACAGTCGATGAACCCTCGATCGTCGGCGGTCACGCGCCGACCGTCACGCCGAGGTCCTCCCGCATGATGGCGCACTTCCGCGTCTGCCGCCGCGAAGCCAGCTTGTCCAGCACCGTCATTCGCCGTGCGTACGCACCTTGTCCCTCGCCTGCGCGCCTGGCCGATGCACGCACAACGCCTTTGGTGGAGTTCTGCTCCAGCCCAGGAGGGTCTGGTCAGAGGGCGATGTCGCTGCGCAGGGAGTCGACCTGCAGATCATCTCGGACGGCGTTGCGCAATGTGTGGAGGTGGAGGTTGTAGCTCGACAGGTCGGCTTCGTATTCCGGGGAACCCATGCCCTGGCCTCGGGCGATGCGGTCGCGTAGCACGCGCAGACTTTGGAAGGCGCTATCTGCTGCCTGAACGACCCTCTCAGGGGCGGTGAGCACAAGATGTTCCCGGGTTTCGACCAGTCCCGCATCGCGCATGGCCGCCCTGGCAGCCAGATTTCGTGGGACATCCTCCGGGTGATCACCCAGCGAAACCGCGCGCAGGGACTGGCTGGCCCGATGCAAGGAGCTCAGGTAAGCAACGTAAATCTCCCTCTGAACGCTGAGCCGACGGTCGTTGCGTTCCCGCTTCCAGCGCACGCCGTCCGATAGCAGGGCTGAGCCCAGGCCAACCACGGCTCCAACAACAGTGGACACTAACGCGATCCATGACATGGGCCGAGAGCGTAGGCCGAGTCTCAACGCGTGGTCACGGGGGCTGCCGCATCATGGCGAGTAGGCCGGTCGCCTCGTAGAGACGGTGAGCTTGATGTCCTACCGCGGGCGATGCCTTAGGCGCGCCGCCCTGAACAGGGTCGCTATCGAGATCACCGGCAGGACTGCGGATACGGTGAGACACGATGACGACGCCGGATAGCACCTGTTCGATACATACAACAGCCCATAGAGTGGGCGCCCAGCGTCGCTGTCCGGGGCTGGAGCGTCACCGGAGGCGACCAGGGGAGCGCAAGGGGAGCGCGGACGCCTTTGGACGGTGCAACACGGGACGCGACCAGCGGGACCGCGACATGTGCTCTGATCTGGGAAAACGGGATCTGGCATGACCGCTCAGCACAGCCCGGCATGAGTACTAGTGTGCTCGTAATGCGTAGGTCTCGGGTTCGAATCCCGAAGGCGGCTCCGCGGAAAAGCCCAGGTCACGTTATGTGGCCTGGGCTTTTTGCGATGTCTGGCGGGCCGGCGACGGGCTCAGTCGTGGTCTCAGCCGTGGTCGTGCGGCGGAGGGCCGTCGTGGTGAAGGCGGTGGTCGGCAGAGCGGCGGTGGTCACCGAGTCACTGGTCTGCATGATCAACCAGCGGGCGTCCGAGCCCGGTCCGGCCGGGTAGCCCGGGGCGCGGCGGCGGGCAGGACTACGGCGACGGCGTCTCGGGGCCGGCGGTCCGGTCGCGGAAGTCGGCGAGCCGGCGCCGTGGGGCCAAGGAGCTGAGGGGCCAAAGGGCCATAGGACCAATGGGCCCAAGGGCCAAGGGGGCGAGTGGGGCAGGGGTAGACGGAGCGTCAGGTCCTCGGGATCTGGTGGGTCTCGTGAGCCTAGAGGGCCTGGTGGCCGTCCTTGGTGACTGTGAGGTGCTTGGGGACCTCGACCGTGAATCTGGCGTCGCAGAGGGCGAGTCCGCTGCAGCCGGCGTCGATGTCGAGGGTGTCGCCCTTGAGCGTCCACTTCAGGTGCACGGTGCCCGCGGCGGAGTCGAACCAGCGGGTGACCTTGATGTCCTTGCGGTCCGTCGCCACCAGTTTCGTCGCGACCTCGTGGGTCAGCAGCTTCAGGGACGTGCCGGCGTACGGGAAGCGCTTCGATTCCGGCTTCACGGTTTTGGCGTCCACGGAACAGCCGGTGAGGCCGAGCGCAGCGACAGCTGCAAAGGCAACGGCGGTCGCCGTGACGGATGCGGCGGTGCGGGGTGGGCGTGTGGAGGGGGTGGTGGGGGTGTTCGTGGGGGTGAGTGCGGGGGCTGGGGCGGGGGACGGGACGCCTTCGGACATCGGAATCTCCGGTTGGTGCGTGTTCGGCTGGGGAGCGGTGGCTCCGAGAAGAGGATTCCGGGGGGCGGCGGCAGGCACATCTGCCGATCGGTAGATATGGAGGAGGGAGTGGACGGCAGTTTGTGAGGAGAGATCTCCTCAGCGGGTGGGCGGCGTGGGCAGGAGGCAGCGCACGTGCCAGCCCTTTCCGTTTGCGTGTGGGCCGGCTTCGAGGGTGCCGCCGAGGGCGCTGACGCGTTCGGCGAGAGCGGCTAGGCCGGTGCCGCCGCCCTGGCGGGGGCTGCGGGCTGATGTGGCTCGACCAGCGGTGTTGGTGACCGAGATCTTGAGGGTGTGGTCGGCGGTCCGGCCGACGGAGACCTCGACCCGGTCTGCCCGCGGGGCGTGGCGGCGTACGTTGGTCAGCGCCTCCAGCACCACTCGGTACGCGGTGTCCTCGGCCTCTCGGGTGAGGCTGTCGGTGTCGGTGTCGGTGTCGGTGTCGGTGTCGGTGTCGGTGTCGGTCCCGGGACCGGGACCGGTGAGCTCGGCGAGCTCCAGTGTGACCTCGGCGGGTGTCATGGACGAGAAACGGTCGACGAGTTCAGGCAGGTCGGCCAGGCCGTGGGGGCGGATGGGTGGAGGTTCGTTCCCATTGGGTGGGGGTTCGCTCCCGGCGCTTCCCTCTTTCGCATCGCTCCGCTCGTGACTTTCCGCGGTGCGTAGCGCCGCCACCGTACGGTCCATGGATTCCAGGGCCCGTAGCCCGGCCTGCTCGATGCGTTCGAGCAGGGCGCGGTGTTGTTCCTGCTGTTCCTGGTGCTGGTGCTGTTGGTGTTGGTGGGGTGGATTGGGGGGATTGGTGGTTGAGGTCGAGGGTGGGGGGTCGGTGAATTGGGCTGCCTGTACTTCCAGGACGATGCCGGTCACCTCGTGGGCGACGAAATCGTGGAGGTCGCGGGCGACTTCGAGGCGTTGTTCGCGGCGTGCCAGGGCCACCGCGTGCGCACGGCGGGTGTCCAGCGACCGCAAATAGAGGCCGACGCCGGCCGCGCAGGCTGCAGGGAAGAAGGCCAGCGCGGCGACGAAGATCGATTCCTTGAGCCCGGTGTGTGGCGCGTGCAGGGTGTAGCGCAGGGGCAGCAGCACCGCAGCGACGCCGGTCAGGCCGCCGACCAGGCCCACCCGGGAGCCGTGCACCTGGCGTACTGCCCGCCCCAGGAGAACGAGCAGTGCCACCGTCTCGAAGGGGAACCAGAGGACGACGAGTTTCGGCGGTCCGAAGTACGCGAGGTCGGTGATGAGCGACAGCAGTGCCGTGCCAGCAGCCACGTGGGCGAGGTCGTACCGGCGTATCGGCCAGGAGAGCAGTGAGACGACAGTGGTCAGTGCGGCCAGGATGGCGAGTGGGGCGGCGCCGGGCGGGGTCAGGAGGGCGGGGGCGAGCAGCAGTACCGCGGCGGTCGTTGCCCATGCCTGGCGGAAGCGGCCATTCCGTCGGGCCGGCTGGCTTTGGTGCGGTGTGTGGGGACCTCGCTCTGCGCCCCGGGGCTGCAGGGGAGGGGTGATGGGCGGGGTCACCGCGACGGTCCCAGCGGTCCCGGCAGCCCTGGCCGTCCCGGCGGTCCCGGGGGTCCTGGCGGTCCCGGAGTGCGGCCGGTGGCGTAGCCCAGTTCCCAGGCCCGTACCGCGATCCCCACCCGATTGCGGACCTGCAACTTCCGCTGAATGCTGGCTATATGGGTCTTGACCGTGCCCGCGGAGATGAACAACTCGCCGGCGATATCGGAATTGGTCTTTCCCTCGGCGACCTTTCCGGCGATTTCCCGCTCCCGTTCGGTCAGCACGGAATCCCGGTGCCGGGTACGACGGTCCGCCGTGCTTCCCGTGACGTGCTGGAGAAGTCGTACGGTGATCGATGGGCTGATCAGGCTGTCTCCGGCCATCGCCGCCCGAACCGCCTCGATCAGCATTGCCGGCCCGGCCCGTTTGAGCAGAAAGCCCGAGGCGCCGAAACGCAGTGCGGGATAGACGTATTCGTCGAGGTCGAAGGTGGTGACGACCACGACACGTACCGGGTGCGCGGAGGCGGGATCGGCCAGCCGACGGGTCACTTCCAGGCCGTCGAGGCGTGGCATACGGATATCCACCAGCGCCACATCCGGCGCGAGGGCCCGGCCCAACTCGACGGCGGCCACTCCGTTCGCCGCTTCGCCGACCACTTCCATGTCGGGCTGGCTCTCCACGATGCGGCGTATCCCCCGGCGGACCATCTCCTGGTCGTCGGCGATCAGCAAGCGAATGGTCACGGGGAGGAATTCTGCCGGACGGGGGAGAGCAGGTGGGTCTGAATCGGCGTGCTGCGCTGCTCGGTGTTGGGGCGTTGCGGTGTTGCGGTGTTGCGGTGCTGGAGGGTTGGGGTGCTGGAGGGTTGGGGTGCTGCGGTGCTGGAGTTCTGCGTTCCGGAAACGGGCAGCGGTGATCGGATCCTCGGGGGCACTGCGACACCAGGCTGCCACCGGGGCGGGCCCGTCACGGCTCGGCACTCCGACGTCTTGGCGTACGTGGCGGGTCTGGGGCGTCCCGCTGCGGCCCCAAACGCGCCATAACGCTATAAGGCACCGCTCCCGGATACTGCAGCCCCCGGCGCTTGGCGAGGCGGCCGGCGCGGCCTCATGGGTACGGCTGGCGGGTCACCGGAATGGACGCGTGTTCGCAAGCCTTTCGCCGGGCTTTCCGCTCACCTCGCTCCACCCTCCCGGCCCTGCCCTGACCTGCGGAAAGCTGCGGAAAGGGGCTGAGGTGAGCCAGGGGCGCAGCGGCTCGCGCGCGGGCGTCGCCGGACCGTTCGTGTGGCCGACTCACCGGCCCGCAGGCACGTTGAACAGAAAGGCCCAAGGCCCACCGGCAGGGCCCGAGTCGAGCGAGCCCCAGCGGCGCCCGAGCCCCCAGTGAGGCCCTACGGGAGCCCGTGTGCCCCCGCACGAGGCCGTGCGGGGGCACACGGGGCCTGCGTGGTGAGTGAGGCCGGACACCTGCGTGACGACGGGCCCGACGCGCCTATGTGAGGGGCCCACGTGCCCGGACCGACCTGGAGGCTGCCGCATGCTTCGGAGATCGTTGCGGATCCCGGCCGCCGGAGTCGCGTACCTGGTGACGGCGGCGATGTCGTCGTCGGCCATGGCGTCGGGGCCGGAGGAGTACGCGGACGTCGCCGTGAGCAGCGGGGCGCGGGCCGGTCCCGGCACCCCCGCAGCCATGGTCATCGCGCACCGCGGCGCCTCCCGTTACGCGCCGGAGAACACGCTGGCCGCCGTGGACGCGGCACATCGCCGCGGCCTCATATGGGTCGAGAACGACGTGCAGCGCACCAAGGACGGCCGGCTGGTGGTGATCCACGACACCACGCTCAAGCGGACCACGAATGCCGCGAAGCTGTTTCCCGGGCGGGCGCCCTGGCGGGTGGGGGATTTCACGGCCGCCGAGATCGCTCGGCTGGATGCCGGGAGCTGGTTCGGCAAGCGGTTCACGGGGGAGCGGGTGCCGATGCTCGCCGACTATCTGCGGCGTCTGGACCGTAACGGGCAGCGGCTTTTGCTGGAGATCAAGTCCCCTAAGGACTATCCCGGAATCGAGGCCCAGGTCGTCCGGGAACTGCGGTCCCACGGTTGGCTGGATCGCGACCATGTGCGGAGCCGGCTGGTGGTGCAGAGCTTCAGCGTGACCACCGTGAAGACCGTGCATGCACTGGTGCCACAGGTGCGTACGGGAATCCTGGGGGCGCCCGATGTACGCAAACTGGCGGCCTATGCCCGCTTCGCCGACCAGATCAACCCCCGTATGTCCGCGCTGAGTTCGCGATGGCTGGCGGCGGTCCACCGACTGCACGGCCCGCATGGGCGTCCCTTGCAGGTCTACGCCTGGGACGTGGCGAAGAACACCAACGCGCGGTCCGTGCGTGCCCGGGGAATCGAAGGTGTTATTGAATAGCGGGTGGCGTCCCCGACGGTCCGCCGGCCGGCTCCGGCCCCTGACGGTGCGTGAAGGTGCTGTGGAGGGTGGATGGGCGCCGGGTGGCAGCGACAGGAGGGGATTTACGTGATTCCCGCCGCGGAGCTAAGGTGCCTGAGATGTTCGACGCCGCCACCCTTCCCGTAAAAGAACTAAGACGCAGGATTTGGCTTTTGGGTTCCGATTTGCGGCCCGGTGCGGGCCAGCGTCCGGCTCCTCCCGTGGTCCCGTTCCGGGAGGCTTCTTGAACAACGATTTTCCGGTATACGGCCAACGGCGGGTCCCACTCCCACCGCCGCGGCAGACGCCGAACGGCACGAGTCACGGTGCCGGCTCCGGCGCCCCGTATTCCTCTTCGTCCTCCTCCTCGTACTCCTCGCCGCACTCCCCTTCGTCCTCGCCCTCGCCCTCGTATGCGTCCTCCTACGCGTCCCCGGCAGCAGCAACGGCCGCGACGACGACCACGAACATGACGAGGACCACGGACATGACGACGGCCGCTGCGACGATGGCGCCGGCCGACACGGGGACGTCCGTGTCCGAACGCTCCATGGGCGAACGGTCCATGGGTGAACGGGCCCTGAGCGAGGGGGCAATGGCCGACGGATCCGTGGCGGAACGTGCTGCGGCACCGGCGGGTGGACGGGCCTCCGGCTCGGCCTCGCACGCCAGGCCCCGGGGCCGCGCCAGGGGCCGGGGACGGGGGCGGGGCAGCCTCGCGAACGACGGCGCCGTTGACACCAAGGCCGGCACCAAGGCCGGCACCGGTGCCAACGCCGCGGGCGGCGCCAAGGCGAAGCCGCGCGACGCGTTCTTCGACAACGCGAAGTACCTGGCCATCGTGCTGGTCGCGATGGGGCACTCGTGGGAGCCGCTCCGTGACGGCAGCCGGTCGGCGGCGGCGCTGTATATCACCGTCTACGCGTTCCATATGCCGGCCTTCATCATCATCTCCGGCTATTTCTCGCGCAGTTTCGATATGCGCAAGGACCGTTTGCAGCGGCTGATTACCGGCGTCGCGGTGCCGTACATCCTCTTCGAAGTCGCCTATACCTTCTTCAAGAGGTGGGCGGATGACGACCCGCATTACCCGATAAGCCTTACGGATCCCTGGTATCTGACCTGGTTCCTGCTGGCCCTGTTCATCTGGCGGCTTACCACTCCGCTGTGGAAGATCGTGCGCTGGCCCGTACCGCTGGCGCTCACCATCGCCGTCCTTGCGTCCATCTCCCCGGACATCGGCGATGACCTGGACCTCCAGCGGGTGCTGCAGTTCCTTCCGTTCTTCGTGATCGGGCTGTCGCTGAAGCCCGAACACTTCAAGCTGGTCCGCCGCAAGAAGGCCCGGATCCTGGCCGTCCCCGTCTTCGCGGGCGCCCTGGTCTTCGCGTACTGGGCTGCGCCCCGTATGAACGCCGCCTGGTTCTACCACCGGGACGCGGCACAGGAATTGGCCGCTCCGTGGTGGAGCGGTGCGGTGATGACGCTGGCAATGTTCGGGTGCTCGCTGGTACTGGTGGCGTGCTTCTTCGCGTGGATACCGGGCCGCACGATGTGGTGCACGGCGCTGGGCGCGGGCACCCTGTACGGCTATCTGCTCCACGGTTTCCTGGCGAAGGGATCGCGCTTCTGGGACTGGTACGACGTGCGCTGGATCCACACCCCGTGGGGCGCGGTGCTGCTCACCCTCGCCGCCGGCACCATCGTCACGCTGCTCTGCACACCACCGGTCCAACGGATGTTCCGCTGGGCCATGGAGCCGAAGATGACCTGGGCCTTCAAGAAGGACCCGGTGGGAATGGCCCGCGAACGCACCTGACCGCCACGGTCAGCCGTGGTGGCCACCGCGGCCACTACGGCGAGCAGGGCGGCCATTACGGCCACCACGCCCGGCAGGCGCCCACCACGGTCGGCGGGGCCCTGGTGGCCGGGACGGCCACCAGCGTTCCGTAGGGAGCGACAGTCAGCGGCGAGAACAGCACCAGCACCGTCAACAGGGGCGCCTGCACGGCCGGGAAACCGGCGCGCGGGCGCCCCTGGCGCGTACGGAGCACCGGAGCATCGGTGCTCCGTACGCGCTTGCGCGTCCCGGCCCCTTGCGTGTACTGGCCCTGGCGCCCGGCTTTGGCGTGGCCCTGACCCTCTCCCCCCACCCTCCTGAGGTCGGTCAGGGGCGCTGAGACTGATCAGGGGCCCTGAGGCGGGTCCGGGACCCTAAGACTGGTCAAGGACGGACCTAGGTCGCCTCGGGGTCGCCTCGGGGACAAGCCTTAGGACGAATAGCCGATCCCGCCGCGGCGGCAGATCTCCTACGCTCGGGAAGGGAAAGGCCCAGGTCAACGGGGAGGGTGCAGCGTGACTACCAATGCCGCTTGGGGCGGGGACCAGCTGGATCTGGAGGCGTATCTCGCCCGGATCGGCTACGAGGGCGACCGCCGGCCCACCCTGGAAACCCTGCGCGCACTGCACGCCGCCCACCTGTCCTCGATCGGCTTCGAAAACCTCGAGATCGTGGTGGGCCGGCCCGTCCTGCTCGACCTGGAGTCGTTGCAGGCCAAGATGGTCGAGCAGGGCCGCGGCGGCTACTGCTACGAACAGAACCTGCTCTACGCCGCCGCTCTGGACCGCCTAGGTTTCCGGATCTCCGGCCTCTGCGCCCGGACCCGTATGGGCGAACGACGCATCCGCCCGGCCACTCACGCGCTGCTCAAGGTCGGGCTGGACGGTGAGGACTGGATCACCGACGTGGGCTTCGGCGCCGAGGGACTCCTGGAACCCCTTCCGCTACGGGACGGCGTCGAGTCCCACCAGGGGGAGTGGACGTTCGGCCTGGTCCATGAGAAGGGGACGGAGACGGCCCCCGAGGCCTGGGTACTCCGAACACGCCACGCAGACGACTGGTTCGACCTCTACGCCTTCGGGACCGAACGGCGCTTCCCCGTCGACTACGCGGTCTTCAACCACTACATATCCACCCACCCCCGCTCGCCGTTCACGGGCCAAATGGTGGTGCAGCGCCCGAGCCGCGACCTGCGCAGGACACTGATCGGCCGGGAGTACGCCGTCACCCGCCCGGACGGCACCCGCGAAGCACGCGAGGTGAGCCCCCAGGACCTCCCGGACCTCCTGGCCACCGAATTCGGCATCACCTTGTCGGCAGCGGACGCGCAAGCAGTGGTGACGTTCCACGAACGCTAGGGAGAGACGCCCTCTGGATGGTTGGCGGGATGCCGGGATGCCGGGATGCCGGGATGCCGGGATGCCGGGATGGCCGGATGGCCAGAAGGACAGACGGCCAGCCGGCCCACGGGCAGACGGCCAGACGGACAGCCCACGTTGATCCTTCGCCCCTTCGCCCACTCGCCCACTCGCCCCTCTGTCCCTCCGACCTTCCATCCCCTCCCCGCCACCAACTACTCAGTGCCACCCACCCGTTGCCAGCTACCGGATCACGGCGATCCCCTCGATCTCGACCAGAGCCGCCTCGTCCCAGAGGCGGGTGGCGCCGATTACGGCCATCGCCGGGTAGTCACTGCCGACCAGACGCTTCCACACCCGGCCGATCTCCCGAGCGTGCCGGCGGTAGTCCGCGATATCGACGGCGAAGACGGTGAGTTTGGCGAGGTCCGACGGGGCGGCTCCGGATGCGGCCGCGACGTCCAGGAGGTTCGTCAGCGCACGCTCGAACTGCTCGACGATCCCGTTCCCCACGATCCGACCCGCACCATCCAGCGCGGTCTGACCGGCGAGGAAGACCAGTGTTCCCGGCGCGGCCCGGACGGCGTGACTGAATCCGGTAGGCGGGGCAAGGTGCGGCGGATTGATCCGCTCCATCTCCCCGGCACCCCCCACGGCCTCCCGAAGCGCGTCACCGGCGTCGCTCGCCGTCTGCTCGGGCTCACCGCTCATCTCAGTCTCCGCACTCATCCGCACGAACTCCCTTCCACCGCCCACTCGTACCGCACCCGCCGCACACGGCACCCCCGCGCACGCGCACCTGCCGCGCACGCGCACTCGTACCCGCACACGTACTCACACGTGTCCTCGTCCTCGTTCTCGCACTCGTACCCGCACACGCACTCCAGGGATTGAAGCCCGTCCTGCCCCTCCAGGGAAGCCGCCCATCGGGGAAGACAAGTGGCAGTCAGCCGGCCATCGGGACAGGGGCGAGGCGGTCCACCATCGCACCGCTGCTCCGAGCCGCGGCCATCAGCACACGCTTGATCAGCGCGTTTCCCTGTGGCTGGTAGCAGCAGTGGCCGCTGTCGAACCAGCAGTCGCCAGCGGGTCCCGGCCGTCCAAAGTGCCTTGGGCGGCATAAGGGAGGCAGCGTACGAATCCGGCCTCGTGGTGAAACGGTGCTGCCTGATGCGCCTGGATCGCTGCTTTGTGATCGGGCTGGGCGGAGCCGTAGGCGTAGCGGCGCATGGCGTCCACGCTCTGCCATATGGAGAACGTGCTGACGAAGCGGGGCGGTCTGGCCAGGGCGAGGGACGCGAGCAGCGCGGGATCGGCTGCCGCTCGCCCGGCGGCCCGGGAGTTGGCGCGGAGGAACGGCAGGGCGCGACGCAGGCGGAGCTGTCCGAGGGTGAGCACGGCGACCGGGGCGGCGGGAGCACCGGCTACCACCTCGACGTGCCGCTCGCCGCTCTCCAGCCCACGGCCGTCCTGCCCACGACTGGCCTGCCTCTGGCCGTCCTGCCCACGGCTGTCCCGCTCCTGGCCGTCCCGCCCCTGGCCGTCCTGCTCCCGATATTCCTGCTCGCCGTATCGCTGCCCGCCGTATTCCTGGTCGTCATCCGCCGCTGTGCCGGGTGCGACCTCCACCGGCATCGCGCTCCACGATCCGGACATCCGGATGGGCCGTAGTCGTACGTGCCAGCCGCCTGCCAGTCGTTCCGCCAGCGGGTTCTGCTCCGTGCGGAGGAAGCCGTCGAGTGCGGCGTCGTCCTCCCAGGAAGCGAGCAGTGCGACCCGGCCTGGACGCAGCTTGGGCAGGAGGCCGGCCTCGATGGCCCCGGTCAGTGTCGTCCGGGCGGAGCGCAGCCCCGGAACCTCGCCCGGGTGCAGACGCTCGCGGAGGAGGGCGGGCACGGCACGCGCCCCCACGTCGGCGACATGCAAGGAAATGATCACAGCGACCCCCGTATCCGGTCGCCTCACGGTGAGTCGACCCGTAAGCGTTGTTACTCAGTAAGCTACTCATGCGTATACCGAGTGGTACACGATCTAGTATTCTTCATCGCAGCGACGATTGCCAGAGGAATCGAGCAGTCCGAATCGGCCAAACGGAGGGGTGGCGAGGGTCGTATGAGGGAGATCGATCGGGGGCGCGCGGCGCGCGCCGAGGCCAGGACGCGTATCGAGGACGCCGCCGCCCGGCTGTTCGCCGAGCGCGGCTACGCGGGCACGACCATCGGGGAGATCGCCGCCGAGGCCGGTCTGAGCAAACCCATGCTCTATCGGCACTTCGACTCCAAGCAGGAACTGCACCTGGCGCTGCTGGAGCGGCACCGTGATGAGCTGGCGGCGGCCCCGATCCAGCAACTCCTGCACGGGGAGGGGGATCTGGACAGCCGTATGAGGGCGATGTACGACGCATGGTTCGGATATGTGCAGAGCCATCCGTACACCTGGCGGATGATGTTCCGGGACACTACCGGGGACGCGGAGGTGCAGGACTTCCACCGTGAACTGCAGCGCAGACAGCGTGAGACGGACATGGCGCTGCTCCGGGAGTTCGCCCCCGGGCTGCCCGAGGGTGAACTTGAGCCGCTGGCCGAGGCGATCCGCAGTTCGCTCTACGGACTCGCCCTGTGGTGGCTGGACCAGCCCGAGCAGCCACGGGAAGTACTGGTGTCGGCGATGACCCGGATCACCCGTGGCCTGATGGCAACCGTGGGTTAGTCGGGGGACGGGCGGGAGGCAGCTCCTCCCGGGCCCTTGGGGGAGGGGCAGCTGCGCAGGGAGCAGACGCGCAGGAGCAGACCCGTAGGGAGCAGACGCGCAGGAGCAGACCCGTAGGGAGCAAACGCGCAGGAGCAGACCCGTAGGGAGCAGACGCGCAGGGAACAGGTCAGACAGCCCAGGCCGCTCGACGCAGGCCACACATCCCAGCACACACGGCGCAGGTCAGACAGCCCAGGCCGCGCAACCCAGGCGGCTCGACGCAGCCCACACCCCGCCCACACCCGCAGCCCAGACCAGCTGCTCGCGCCCCACAGCCCCCACCCACCCCCCCCACTCAGGCCACCACCGCCCCTTCCGCCCGCTCCGGACAGAGCGCCGACCGCAACTGTCCCTTCCAGTGCGCCTTCGTCTCCCTCGCGAGGCGGGTGTCCGGGGCGTGCAGTTCGAAGCCGTGCCAGGCGCCGGGGACGTTGTGAACCGTCACCGGCACGCCCGCGTCCATCAAACGCCGGGCGTACGCCAGGCCGGTGTCGCGCAGCGGGTCGAGGTCGCAGACCATGACGTACGCGGGCGGCAGGCCGGAGAGATCGGCGGCACGGGCCGGCGAGGCGTAGGCGTCCGGCACCGTCGTCCCCTCGGGGAGGTAGTGCTGCCAGGCCAGGCGCACGGTCCGAAGGCTGTTCAGCCAGGGATTCGGCGGCGCACCGGCCCCGGCCCCCTCCTTGGCCCCTGCCCCGGACCCGTCCTCGGAGTCGGCGCCCTCGTCCTCCGGCATGGCGGGGACGGGCTGCTCGGCGGCGCGGTCGTCCACGTCCGGTACGCACATCGACTGGTAGACCAGCGCAGGGCCGCCGCGGTCGCGGGCCATCAAGGCGACGGCCGCGCTCAGCCCACCGCCCGCCGAATTCCCGGTGACGGCGATCCGTTCCGCGTCGATCCCCAAATCATTCGCCTGCTTGGCCGTCCACTCCAGGGCCAGATAGCAGTCCTCCACACCGGCCGGGTACCGGTGCTCCGGAGCGAGACGGTATTCCACGGTGACGACAATGGCGGGCAACTCGCGGCAGAGCGCGATCGCCGACCGGTCCTGACCGGGCAGCGAGCGGCCGATGGCATATCCGCCACCGTGGAAGTGCAACACGGCGGGCAGGAGATCCGCCCCAGCCGCCCCAGCCGCCCCAGCCTCCCTGGACTCCCTGACCTTCTCGCCCTCCTGTCCCTCCTCGCCCTCCTCGTTCCCCTCAGCCTCCGCACGCTCCGGCCGGTAGACCTCGACCGTGAGGGCGCTCCCGTCCGGCCGCGTGATGTCGTACCGCTCGCTGCTCACCCCGGTCCGATCGGCCGGGCGCAGCGCCAGCAGCCCGCGGAACCTCTCGCGGGTGGCCTCGATGTCCTCGTACGGATCCGAGAACGGCTGCAACTTCGCCAGATAAGGGACCAGTTCGGGATGCACGGTCAATCCGGGCGGGACCGTCACAGGAAGTTTTGCAGGAAGCTTCTTCTCAGCCATATACGTCTCCTACCAGCGTTGGCGTGCGGATGCGGCGATATGGCGAAGCCGGAGCCGCCGCACCGAGGGCCTCACTTCGCGTCCGCGTAGCACTCCACCACCGCCGTGGTGAAGGGGAAGCGGACGGGTGTCTCACCGAACGCCGTCCGGCCTGCCGTCGCGGCCGCTGCCGTGATGGCCTCGGACACCGCGGCCGCCTCCTCCGCGGGGCAGTGCACGATCACCTCGTCGTGCTGGAAGAACACCAGCTCGGCGCGGAGACCGCCCGCCCACAGCGCCCGGCGCAACGCGGCCAGCAGCAGCAACGCCCAGTCAGCGGCGCTGCCCTGCACGACGAAGTTACGGGTGAACCGGCCGCGGGCGCGGGCGGCCGCCGAACTGCCGCCGTACCCCGTGGACGGCTCCTCCTCCTGGGGCAGACCCGCCTCGTCGGGCGGTGCCATGGAGGCGGGCGGGCAGGTGCGGCCCAGCCACGTACGCACCAGGCGTCCCTCTTCGCCCGCACGCGCCGCGTCGTCCACATACGCCACCGCCGCCGGATAGCGGCGGCGAAGATCGGCCATGTGCTTGAGGGCGTCGCCCGACGTCTGGCCGTAAATCGCCCCCAGGAGCCCGAGTTTGGCCCGGTCCCGGTCGCCGCCGAAGGCACGGGCGGCCAGGTCCGCGTAGAGATCCTCGCCGCTGCCGGCCACCTCCATCAGACCCCGGTCGCGGGAGACCGCGGCCAGCACCCGCGGTTCCATCTGGTCCGCGTCGGCGACCACCAGGCGCCACCCCGGATCGGCGAGCACCGCCCGGCGGATCACCTTCGGGATCTGCAACGCACCGCCGCCGTTCGTCGTCCAGCGGCCGGAGACCGTGCCACCGGGCAGGTACTCAGGACGGAACCGGCCGTCGTGCACCCACTGCTGCAACCACGCCCACCCATGGGCGGTGTGCAGACGGTAGAGCGTCTTGTACGCCAGCAGCGGCGCCACGGCGGGATGATCGACCTTCTGCAGCTCCCACTTACGGGTCGAGGTCAGCGGAATCCCGGCCCGGCCGAACGCCTTGACGATGTCGTTCGGCAGATCGGGACGCACCCGGGCACCGGGCCCGAACGCCCGGGACACCTCGTCCGCCAGCTCCGCCATCCGCCGTGGTTCCAGCCCTCCCGGGAAGCGCTCGCCCAGCAGCTCGTCGAGCAGCGCACGATGCACATCCGCACGCCACGGCACCCCCGTACGCCCCATCTCCGCGGCCACCAGCATGCCCGCGGACTCGGCGGCGAGCAGCAGCCGCATCCGCTCCGGGTGCTCGGCCCGGGCCGTACGCGCCACCTGCGCGGCGTAGACCTCCGTCAGCGCCGACAACTCGTCCGTGCCGGGCGGCAACGGCACCGGGCCCGGTTCGAAGAGGGACGGCTGGGTCTCCGCCGTACGCGGGGGAGCGTCCGGGGGCACGGGCAGGGAGTGCAGCCGTGCCCAGGCGGCGGCCAGCGAACGCGGCTGCCCCGACTGGCCCTCCTCATGGCCGATCAGCAGCGCTTCGGCGGCCTCCACGTCGTAGCACCGCTCGACGCGCACCCCGGCAGCCAGCAGCCGCCGGTAGGTCTCGGCGGTGGACCGCCACACCCACCGCTCGACCTCGGGTCTCGACCGCACCGCCTCGGCGAGCGACGGCTCGCTCACCACCGGCCCCGCCACCCGGCCATCCGGAGTGAGCGGGCAGAGACGAGCACCCCCGTCGCCCGTCTCCACCACCGCCCATCTCATGTCCTTCAGTCTTGCACCAGGGTCTGACAATCGCCCTGACCTGCAAGTTCGCCACACAACAGCAGCCGCAACCTCCCGTGGCGGCTACGCCAAGACCGCGGGCGCGGGCGCGGGCGCGGGCACAGGCACAGTTACGCCCCCGTCCCCGCCCCGACGCCGACCACGACCTACCCCACCCGCACCACCAGCCGCCGTTCGCTGCCCGTGCAGCGGGCGAGTTGGGCGGCCTCCGCCTCCAGGCCCGCGGTCGGTACCGCGCCGTGCTCCGCGAACAACGTCACATCCACCGTCTCCTCGGTGAACTCCCATACGCCCGCCACCCGCCCCTCATGCACCACCACCGGCGAGATCCAGCCGCCGCTGCGGCTGACCGCGGTGCGCCGCGCGGCCGCGATCAGTCGTGTATCGGAAGTGCCGGGCCCGAGGACGTACTGATCGAAACCGGCCAGCAGCCGCACCTCCTGCGAGGGCTTGATGCGCGCCAGCGCCGTCACGTCCTCACTCCGCACAAGCGACTCGAACCACCCGCGGAGCACGGCCTTACGGGTCGCGCCGCGCAGCAGCCAGGCGTCGAACGTGGCCGGTGTGGCCGGGCCGTGGGCCGCCAGGTACGCCGAGATCACCGCCGGCGCGGCCTCGTCCGGGTCCGGCACTCCTCGCCAGCCGGGCACCCAGGAGCGCGGCGAGGTGAACGTGACGTTCTGCCCCCGTGGCGGGCCCTGACACAACCGGCCCGTCCAGGCCAGCGGTTTGAGCACGGTGCCCCAGCCGGACGCCAACTGTTCGCCCAGACCTTCGAGGCCGGGCCGCGCCAGCACCGCGTCGATCAACTCCTGCCGGGTCAGCACCCGCCCGTCGAGGATTTCGTCGATGGCCTCGCCCAGCGCCGACACCTGCTGCGGGCTCAACCCGAACGCCCGCTGCCAGGACGGCTTTTCCCACGTACGCGCCGCGCCCAGCAGGGCGAGATAGGCCGCCGCCCCGTCGGCCGGCAGCAGATGGAGCGTGCCCCGCATCGCCCAGGTCCTGACCAGGGAACGGGCTACGAGCGCCTCCTGGACAGCGCGGGGGTGAGGCTCTTTCTGCCGTATTGCCAGGGCGAGTTCGGCCGCCGAGGCGACCTGAGCCTGTACGCCGGCCAATTGCCCGACGAGCTGCTCCACCGAGGCGGTCGTCCGCGGTGACAGACTCTGCTGCCGAAGTCGCCAGGCCAGCACCTGCGCAAGTGTCACCTTCATATCGCCATTGGACCGTACGCCACTGACAACGGGCTTTTCCCGGGCCTAGTTTGGCGCGACCCCCATAGCCGCACCGCGTGCGACGATGACGACGGGACGCCCGATAGGCCGAGCTGCCGAACGGCCAACTGCCGCCTAATGTGCGAGACGACCCTTTCACCCGTTTGAGCCGCTACTTTTGCCCCAGTTGATGCGTTGAGCTGCTTGTCGCCCCACGCGGCGCGCACATACCTGAATGCTGCTCAGTGAAGAGGTTCACCGTGAAGTTTGTTCCGAAGGCCGTCGTCGTGTCCGCCGCCGCGGGTGTCGCTGTGGTGGGGGCAGCCGGTATGGCCAGCGCCACCGACGGTGCATCCGCTGCGGGTGGCGCAGTCAACTCCCCCGGTATCCTCTCCGGTAATCTCGTCCAGGTGCCGATCTCCATTCCGATCAATGTGTGCGGCAACACCGTCAACATCTTCGGACTGCTGAACCCGGCGTTCGGCAACATCTGCATCAACCGCTGAGCGCTGTACAGAGGTTGATGCCTCGGGCCGCTGACGCGGGCGGTCCGCCACAAAGGCCGGTACGCATTCCCGTACCGGCCTTTGTGCCGCCCACCACGCATCCGTGGCCGAAAGGCCGCCCGGATGCAGTGATATGTGTCTATCGTTCCGCGGCATTCGGGTGAATGGGCGAAACCGCACCCAAAGAAGCGAGTTGACCAGGGCGCTCCGGATACGGGCACTCCGCTTCGAGAAGGGTAAATCGTGATCAAGAAGGTCCTGGCCACGACGGCTGTCGCCGCGTCCGTCGTCGGAATTTCGGCGGCGATCGCGCCCCAGGCGATGGCGATCGGCAACCACCACGGCACGTCGACGGTCAACGGCAACGGAGCCAAGAGCGCGTTCGGCAACTCCACCACGCACGGCAGCATGAGCCCGCAGCTGGAGCTCATCCAGGGCACGCTGAACAAGCCCTGCCTCGCCGTGGGCAAGGTGCCCGTGCAGGTCCTGGCCCTGTTCCAGATCCAGGACATCAACGTGCTGTCCAACCCGCAGAACCAGCAGTGCGTGGACAACTCGACCCAGGCGAAGGGCGACGAGACGCTGTCGCACATCATCGACGACATCCCGATCCTGTCCGGCAACGGCGTCGGCAACCACTGAGCCGGCCAACGGCCGCAGGTCCGGACCGCCGGCTCTCACTTCCAGGGCGGTCCGGTCCTGCGGCGTCCCTTACGGACCGTAGGGACAGATATTCTCGATCCCCCTTTCGGTAGGAATTCGTATTCGGCGGATACCGAGCCTGTTCGAAGTCCGGTGTTTTTTCCGCGTCGTATGCGCGGTGGCAATCTCTCGAAACGGTCGTGCACCCTTCGAGCGATTTCCCCGAAAACCACCGGTCAAGGGTTTCATCCACGACGGGCAATCGTTACCAATATCGGCAGCGGCGTTACGGGCGAGCAGATCAGCGTCCGAGCGGCACGACGGTCGTGTTCGCTACGGACCCGCTGCAGGAAGGGCAGAAAGTGAAGTACGCAAAGGTCGCAGCGATCACTGCCGGCACGCTCATGGCACTGGGCACGGCGGCGCCGGCGTTCGCCAACGCGGGGGCCGCGGGCGGCACCAAGGGCTCCCCCGGTGTGATCTCGGGCAATAACATCCAGATTCCGATCCACATCCCGATCAATCTGTGCGGAAACACCATCAACTTCGTCGCACTGCTGAACCCGGCGTTCGGCAACACCTGCATCAACGGCGACATCTCGCAAGCAGCACGAGCACGTTGAGCTGTGTCCTTGTGACCCGGCCCCGGTGTGCGATCCCCTGCGCATCGGGGCCGGTCGCCATTCGTTTTGGCGAGTAGTAATCCTAGAGCCCCGTACTTTTCGGGTGGACCGGCCGCGAAAGGTGAAACTTCAGGGTTTCTTCGGACGGCGGCCCTCGTTAATCACGCTGAAAGCGGTGATCCGAGGTGATCCGAGCAGCGAAGTGATCGCTTATGCGGCGCTGATCTCCCGGGACCGTCAAGCACCGCCCGAGAAGGGACAGTTGAAGTGAAGTACGCAAAGTCTGCTGCGGTTGTTGCCGGTTCCGTCCTGGCGCTGGGGGCCGCCGCGCCCGCTTTCGCCGCGCAGCCCGGAGCTCCCACCATGAGCCTCAACGGCGCGGTGAACGACACGCTGAGCAGCGATCAGCTGGACGGCCACCAGCTCGGGCCGCTCTTCAACACGGTCAGGACCGCGCGGGACAAGGTCAAGTCGACCAGCGCGAAGAAGCTGCTCGGCGGCCTCAACGGCGCCGCCAAGAAGGGGCAGCTGCTCGGTGGTCTTCCGCTCAAGTAATTCCTGACGCGTGACGTCGGCCGCCGGCCGGCGACCATCGGAACCGCTCGGCAAGAGCCGCGACGCATTCCGCATCGCACGGTGCCTCGGCCGCCCTCCGGTGGAATATGACGGGAAGTAAAATTCCCCTCTCATCGGATCGCGGCGTTCGATTTCACGAAGCTGGACCGCACTCCGGACATTTTTCGTACCGGATTCCGTGTGCCGGGTGCCGGTTGCGAAGCCGTTCGGCAAAGCGCATCGGGCCACCCGCTGTTTGAGTGAATGAGAACAACCAAAAACGTCCCAGTCAGTTGGGCAGATTGCCCGGCCCAAGGGTATCCCGAAACACGAAGGACCAAAATGATCAAGAAGGCTCTGGCGACCGCAGCAGCGGCTGCGTCCATTGTCGGCGTAGCCAGCGCCGCTGCCCCTGCGGCGATGGCGATCGGTAACCAGCACGGGACGTCTTCCGTCAACGGCAACGGTGCGACGCAGTACTACGGGAATTCGACCACGTACGGCTACATGAGCCCGCAGATCGGGCTTGTCCAGGGCTCGCTGAACAAGCCCTGCATCGCCCTGGGCAAGGTGCCCGTCCAGGTCCTGGGCTTGCTGCTCCAGGTCCAGGACATCAACGTGCTGTCCAACCCGCAGAACCAGCAGTGCGTCGAGAACTCCACCCAGGCCAAGGGCGACGAGCCGCTGTCGCACATCCTGGACAACATCCCGATCCTTTCGGGCAACGGCGCCGGGAACCACTGACCGGCTGAGCAAACCCGGGCCGCCCGGCCCTCCTTCTTCCGGGCGGCCCGGGTTTTTGCTGCCCACCCCGGGGCCGGGAATTGTTATTCGCTCGTGACTGAACTCCGGCGCATCCGGTCGTTAGGAAGGGTGTGTGGAGGGAAGCATGCCAATGCCCTTGCGAAATTGATGGGGTTGCCAGGGCATTGGCATGCCGGACGGAAACGAGAACAGGGTCTGCGCAGCCGTTCGGACGGTGGCGCGGGCCCTGTGTCGTGGACCGGGCCCCGATGACCCGATGGAGAGGGACGGGGCCGGGACGGCGAAACTCCGGGCGCATTCATCGCATTGTCGTTTTCGGACCGGTGTGAGCGGCCTCTTTTCCGGAGAATCCGGCCAGCTATTCGGGTGATGCTGCGCAACTCGCGGCCGCGTGGCGGGTTGTTCAAATAGGGCTCCCGGGCCGGGAGTTCCATCTCCTGAAGGGTTTGCGTGAATGAAGAAGATTTTTGCGGGCGCGGCCTTGGCGGCATCGCTCGTCGGTATCTCCGTTGCGGCCGCTCCGCAGGCCATGGCGATCGGTGACCAGAAGGGCACCCGGACGGTCAACGGGAACGGCGCGGCGTCGGTCTACGGAAACTCCACCACGCACGGCAAGCTGAGCACCCAGCTCGGGCTCGTCCAGGGCTCGCTGAACCAGCTGTGCGTCGCTGTGGGCAAGGTGCCGATCCAGGGCTTCGCAGGCGCTCAGATCCAGGACATCAATGTGCTGTCCAACCCGCAGAACCAGCAGTGCGTCCAGAACTCGACCCAGGCGAAGGGCGACGAGACGCTGTCGCACATCATCGACGACATCCCGATCCTCTCGGGCAACGGTGTCGCCAACCACTGAGGACGGCCGACGGCTCCGGCCGTTGCACCGCTTGCGTTTCCGGGCGGCCGGCGCCGCGTATGCGCTGTCGGCCGCCCGGCCGTATTCGCACCACGGGGGGAGCGGGCCCCTGGGCCCGTACGCAACGACTGCAGACGAGGGATGAGAGATGCGACAGAGCCTGAAGACCTGCGTGCTCATGGCCGCGGCGTCGGGCATGCTCGGCGCGGGCGGCGGGACGGCGTACGCGGACGCCGGCGCCGGGGGAGGCGCCTCGGACTCCCCGGGGGTGCTGTCCGGCAACAGCGTCCAGGTGACCGTGGACACCCCGGTCAACGCGTGTGGCAACTCGGTCGACGGGGCCGCGGCGCTCAACCCCGCCATGGGCAACTCCTGCGGGAATGGTGCGGCGCCCGCGCCGGCCGTACCGCCTCCCCCGGTGGCACAGCGGCCGCCCGTGGCGCCGGGGAAGCCGGCGGGGCCGGTGCGGCGCCCGGAGAAGACACACGTGCGGCACGAGGCCGCGGCACCGGTGAAGCCGGCGCCCGAGAAGGCGCCGCCGGCCGGCCACCGGGCCGTGCACGAGGCCGCGCACCGGCCCGCGCCGCGGTCCGTACCGGATCAGCGGATGGGCGCGGTGGCGCGGGCCGGGGCGTCCGCGGGCTCGGCGCTGCTGGCCTCCACCGGGACCGGCGAGCTGGGGACGGCGGCCGGTGCGGGCGGGGGGCTGCTGCTGGGCGGGGCGTTGCTGCTGCGCAGGGCCCGTACGCGACGCCGGTGAGCGGCGCGGACCACGAGGATCACGGAGTGGGGGAGGGGGCCGGCCGGGCCGGTGGCGCCAGGGGTTTCCGGGGCGTCCGGGGGCGAGGCGGCCGGCCGAGCGGGTCCGGCGGGCCGCTCGGCCTGGGCCGCCCGGTCGATCCGGCCGTCGGCATCACCGGACGGTTCGACCGCGGGCCGTCGCAGCGCTTCCGGCGGGCGGGGCTGCGGCTGGAAGCCGCCCTTCCGGTGGTACGACGGATCGTGCGGATCAACGCCTGAGCACACGCTCCGGCACGGGAAGGATCGTTCTTTCGCTCATTGGTGGGAGCTGCCTCGCCGGGCGTTTGAAGTGCGCGGAAGCGGGAGTTCCGCGGGGTGGTGCCGGTCCGTTCCGCCTCTGGCAAAATGGCGGAAAAGCCGCAAAAGTGATGAGTCGATGAGGTGGGGTCATGCTCATTGCGCTGGCGCAGACCGATTGCGTGCTGGGCGAGGTGGCGGACAACCTGAAGACCGCCCATGAGCAGATCGAGCAGGCCGCGACCCAGGGCGCCGATCTCGTCGTCTTCCCCGAACTGAGCCTGCACGGCTACCACTTGGGCGCGCTCAAGCGCGACGAGTCCATCGAGGCGAACGACCCGCGGCTGCTGGAGCTGAGCACCCTGGGCCCGGACGTCCTCGTCGGCTTCCACGAGCACACCAGCCTGCGCGCGTACAACACCGCGGCCCACTACGCGGCCGGCGCGCTGCTGCACGCCCACCGCAAGCTCTATCTGCCCAACTACCTCGCCTGGGAGGAGCGCAAGCACGTCAGCCCCGGACAGTCGCTGCGCGCCTACGAGCTGAAGCGGTCCGCCCGCGGCGGCCGGGGCGCGACGCTGGTCTGCAACGACGCCTGGCAGCCGGTGCTGCCGTGGCTGGCGGTGCAGGACGGGGCGGAGGTGCTGTTCGTGCCGACCAACAGTGCGGCGAGCCTGGACCCGGAGGCGATGGACACCGGCCTGTACTGGGACACCCTGCTGTCCTATACGGCGAAGATGCTGCAGTGCTGGGTGGTCTTCGTCAACCGGGTCGGCAACGAGCACGGGGCGACGTTCTGGGGCGGCTCGCGGGTGGTGGACCCGCGCGGCGCGGTGGTGGCGCAGGCGCCCAAGTGGGAGCCGGCGCTGGTCACCGTCGAGATCGACCTGGCCGAGGCGCGCCGGCAGCGCCGGGCGGTGCCGCTGGTCGCCGAGGCCCGGCTGGGTCTGATCGACCGCGAGGTACGGCGGCTGATCGACGAGGGCGGCGACCACTGACCACGGTCGGCCGCCCGGCCGGGGTCAGCGGCCGGCGGCGGACTCCGCCGGGGCCTCTGCGCGGGGCGCCTCGGCGGCCCGGTCGTCCTTGAGGGCCTTGGCCTCGGACTTCAGGATCCGCATCGAGCGGCCCAGGCCGCGCGCCATGTCGGGCAGCTTCTTCGAGCCGAAGAGCAGCACCAGGACCGCGATGATCAGGAACAGGTGCCAGGGTTCGAAGGCGTTGCGGAGCATGCGCACTCGCTTCCGTCGGGGGGCCGCCAGGGGCCGGCGGGCGTTCTGTCCAGTATTACCCGGCCGTGCCGGGCGGTGCGGTCCGGGGGGCGTCGCCGGCGCCGGACTGCTGAGCGGGCCGCCGACGGGCCGGCCGGGCGCGGCCGGCGGCGCGCACCTCCGCCGGCGTACGGCAACTACGGATGACGGCCTGCAGAACGGCCCGGCGGGCCGCGTAACAGGCGACGGCGGCCCGGCGCCGCGCGTTCCCCGCGATCCTGCCCTGATGAGGCATCGAAGGCATCGAAGGCATCGAAGGCATTGAAAGCGTCGAAGGTATCGACGGCATCGACAGCGCTCCTTCCGGTAGAGGCCCAGGTCAGAGCCTATTGAAAATGGAAACCATTTCCGTATACTAGCCGGCATGGCCCGCAACGAACTACGCCCGGTCGTCAAACTCCGGTCCACCGCCGGCACCGGCTACACCTACGTGACCCGCAAGAACCGCCGTAACGACCCCGACCGCCTGCACCTGCGCAAGTACGACCCGGTGGCCGGCCGGCACGTCACCTTCCGAGAGGAGCGCTGAGCCCCATGAAGCACGGAATCCACCCCACCTACGGGCCGGTCGTCTTCCGCGACCGGGCCGCGGACCACGCCTTCCTCACCCGTTCCACCGCCACCAGCGACAAGACCATCGAGTGGGAGGACGGTCACACCTACCCCGTCATCGACGTCGAGACCTCCTCGGCGAGCCACCCCTTCTACACGGGCACCGCCCGGGTGCTGGACACCGCCGGCCGCGTCGAGCGGTTCGAGCGGCGTTACGGCAAGCGGGCCCGCTGATGGACCGGCTGAACATCGTGCTGGTGGGCGGAGTGCACGCGGACGCCCGGCGGGCCACCGTCGAGCGGCTGCTGCACTCCGTCCCCGGCAGCGTCGCCCTCCACCACGACCTCGCCCCGGCCACCGACGGCACCGTCCGTCGCACCATCCGCGACGCCGGCGGCACCCTCGCCACCGGCGAGGCACCGCTCGTCAACGACTGCGCCTGCTGCGCCCTGCGCGAGGACCTGGTGCCCGAGCTGGAACGACTGGCCGCCGGCCGCACCTGCCGGCTGGCGGTCGTCGAACTGTGGGACTCCGTCGAACCCAAGGCGATGGCCGAGGTCATCACCACCTGCGGCAGCGAACACCTCGCACTGACGCAGGTGATCACCGCCGTCGACCCCGCACTGCTGCTGCCCTACCTCGGCTGCGGCGACGACCTCGCCGAGGCCGGACTGGCCGCCGCGGCGACCGACCGGCGCACGGTCGCCGACACCTGGGCCCGGCAGCTGGAATACGCACCCGTCCTGGCCATCGCCGCGGGCGACGAGCCCGCCGAGCCCGCCGACCTGGCACTGCTCGCCCAACTGCACCCCACCGCCCGCCAAGTGCCCGTAGAATCAGCCCAGTTGGCGGCCGCCGCCACGGCAGGATTCGACGTCGAGGCGGCCGCCGCCCGCCAGCACCCGGCCTGCGCGCTGCTCCCCCAGGAGGCCGACGCGGCCGGCGTCGGCACCCTCGTCTGGCGGCACACCCGGCCCTTCCACCCCGAGCGGCTCTACACCGCGCTGGAGGACCTGACCTGCGCGGCCGCGCGCAGTCGGGGCCGCTTCTGGCTGGCCGACCGGCCCGACACCCTGCTCTCCTGGGACGCGGCCGGCGGAGCGCTCTGCGTCGAGAACGCCGGGCCCTGGCTGGCCGCGCTGCCGGACGCCGCCTGGGAGATGGTCCCGCCGATGCGCCGCGCGGCCGCCGCACTGGACTGGCACCCCGAGCACGGCGACCGCGCCCAGCACCTGGTCTTCACCTCGCCGGGACTCGACCGCGACGGGCTCACCTCCCTCCTGGACTCCTGCCTGCTCACCGACGCCGAGTACGCGGGCGGCCCACCGGCTTGGAAGACCCTGCCGGCCGCCTTCGACGAGCTCCTCGATCCGGTTTCGTAGCCCCTCGGTGCCGCGGGGTGCAGCCCGCCGCCCGCCGCACCTCCCACCCACCCCGCCCACCCTCGTCACAAGGAAGCCCCATGCCCCGACGGCACGACCCGCGCCGCAGGACCACGCCCCGCCCCAACCCGCTCGACGCGGCCGGCATCACGTACATCGACTACAAGGACACCGATCTGCTGCGGAAGTTCCTCTCGGACCGCGGCAAGGTCCTCCCCCAGCCTTCGGCCGGGAGGTGCCCCCACCGCCGCGTCACCCGGGTGACCGCGCAGCAGCAGCGGCAGATCGCCCGGGCGATCAAGAACGCACGGGAGATGGCGCTGCTTCCGTACGCCTCACGGTGAGGGGGACCCTCACCCGGACCCGGAACCCGAGCGGCGTGGCACACGTCTCTTCCTCGCCCATGAGGGTTAGAACCGGACCATCCGTACCAGGTAAGGGCGCACCGCATCAGGGGCGGTGGCCGGCGATCGATGGTGGAGGAGCGATGGGCCAGGGGCTCGACAAGCTGTGACGGGAGCGGCACCGGCTGTCGTGCACGTGCATCTGCGCATGCATCCGCATGTGAACGCAGCTATGATCCCGGGCAGTTGACACCATTTCTCACCGGGAGAGCCCTGTGCCCCACGCATACAACGGCATGGCCGCAACGGAGCTCCGCGACGTGACCTGGCAGAAGAGCCGGCACAGCAACTCCCAGGGCTCCTGCGTGGAGTTCGCCAAACTGCCCGGCGGTGAGATCGCGGTCCGCAACTCCCGCTTCCCGGACGGCCCGGCGCTCGTCTACACCCCGGCCGAGGTACGGGCCATGCTGCTCGGCGTCAAGGACGGGGAGTTCGACCACCTCGTACCGGACTGAGCGTGCACACGACCGAGCGGCCACGGCGCCGAGCGGCACCCCGCGCCGCCTGCACATGCCCAGGCGTCGTCGGCACATGCATATGCAAGGAGCGCCCGCCGGCAGGGCGGGCGCTCCTCGTGTGCGACGGGTGGCGGGCACGGCCGGCTACGGCAGCCGGAACTGCGCCCACACGATCTTGCCGTGGGTGACGCCGGACAGCGGGTGCCAGCCCCAGCTGTCGCTGAACGAGTCCACCAGATAGAGCCCCCGCCCCGATTCGGACGCCGAGTCCGCCGCGGAATCCGCCTCGCCGGCCACCGGTGAGTCATCACTGGGATCCCGCACCGCACAGATCAGCCGCTGCGACCAGCGCATCAGGTGGAGCCGGGTGGGCGGCGGGGCGTCGGCGTGCTCGGGGGCGGCGAGGACCGCATGTCTCAGGGCGTTGGTGACGAGTTCGGACACCACCAGTGCGACCGAGTCGAAGAGCTCGTCGAGTTCCCAGCCCTGGAGCGTGTCACGGGTGAACTTCCGCGCGGAGCACACCGATTCGTACCGCGGGGGGAGCGTGCACGACGCGGATCCGGAGACGGCCAGCGGGTCGACGGGAGGAAAGCCCTGCCATAACGGCTCGAGCATGGTCAAAACCTTGGTCCCCATGCGAGGCACTCCTGGCGTTCGCGGACGTCATGACCCTGGCCGGTTCGGCCGGATCTGGCGGATCTTTCACGAGCGTGCATGCGTGCGCCGCCTATGGTTCCCAATGTGCGAGACAGATGCAAGGGCAGATGCACGTGCACGCGCCGCGATTGGAGGGGATCACCCCGGTTTGGCGGCAATTATTGCCACCGGTTCTTGTGGAGGGCTTGCGAGGGCGGCTCATATCAGTAACCGGATGAGCACTCAACGAAGCCTGAACGTGGCAGACTGCGGCCCACCATTGGACGGGGTGGGTCACAGGAGGGTCAGAGAGGTGTCCGCAAGTGAGTCGAGCGGGTCGGTGGTGCGGCGGATCCTGCTCGGGTCGCAGCTTCGCCGCCTGCGTGAATCCCGTGGAATAACCCGCGAGGCGGCCGGCTACTCGATCCGTGCGTCCGAATCCAAGATCAGCCGCATGGAGTTGGGCCGGGTCAGCTTCAAGGCGCGCGACGTCGAGGACCTGCTCGTGCTGTACGGAGTCAGCGATCCGCAGGAGCGTGAGGCGCTGCTCTCCCTCGCACGCGAGGCCAACGTCGCGGGGTGGTGGCACAGTTACACCGATGTGCTGCCCAGCTGGTTCCAGACGTATGTCGGCCTGGAAGGAGCCACTTCGCTCATCCGGGTCTACGAAGTCCAGTTCGTACACGGGCTGTTGCAGACCGAGAGCTACGCACAGGCCGTCATCCGGCGCGGCATGCCGGACGCCGCGCCCGCCGACATAGAGCGCCGGGTCGCGCTCCGCATGGAACGCCAGAAACTGCTCATCGCCGAGCGGCCCGCGCAATTCCACTGCGTACTCGACGAGGCAGCGCTGCGCCGCCCGTACGGCGAACGCGAGGTGATGCGCGAGCAGCTGCGGCATCTGATCGACGTTTCCGAACGCCCCAATGTGCGCCTCCAGGTCATGCCGTTCAGCCTGGGCGGGCACGCGGGGGAATTCGGCGCCTTCACCATGCTCGGATTCCAGGAATCGGGGCTCCCGGACGTCGTCTTCCTGGAACAGCTCACCAGCGCACTGTATGTGGACAAGCCCGAAGAAGTGGCCCAATACGCACGAGTGATGGACCGCCTCCAGGAAGAGGGACCCAGTCCGGCGGAGACCAGAGACCTTTTGCGTGGTCTACTCCAACTTATGTGACGTCTATCCCCTCTCATGTGACGCGTCGGTAGGATGCGCCCCATCAGGAGTCAGCACCCCCCAACTAGGCGCCCTGCGCGCCCTGTTCTCCAGATCGGGATGGCATGTCCTACTTCGACGAGTTGGCCTATCAGTTCATCGACGGTGAGTGGCGCTCCGGAAGCGGCTCGTGGGACATCGTCGATTTCAATCCCTACAACGGCGAGAAACTGGCCTCCATACCCTGCGCCACGGTCGAGGAAATCGACCAGGCCTACCGCGCCGCCGAGCGTGCGCAACGGGAATGGGGCGCGGTCAACCCGTACACCCGACGACTGGTCTTCGAACGGGCCCTGCGGATCATCGACGACCGCGAGGCGGAACTGTCCGAGACGATCGCCGCCGAGGTCGGCGGCACGCTCACCAAGGTGGGCTTCGAACTGCACCTGGCCCGCGAATTCCTGCGCGAGGCCATCCAGTTGGCGCTGCGAGCCGAGGGCCGCATCCTCCCGTCGCCCATCGACGGCAAGGAGAACCGCCTCTACCGGCTGCCGGTCGGCGTCGTCGGGGTGATCAGCCCCTTCAACTTCCCGTTCCTGCTCTCGCTCAAGTCCGTCGCGCCGGCCATCGCGCTCGGCAACGCGGTGGTCCTCAAACCGCACCAGAACACCCCGATCTGCGGCGGCGGGCTGGTCGCCAAGCTCTTCGAGGAGGCCGGGCTGCCGGCGGGCGTGCTCAATGTCGTCGTCACCGACATCGCCGAGATCGGCGACGCGCTCATCGACCACCCCGTGCCCAAGACGATCTCCTTCACCGGCTCGGAGAAGGTCGGCCGCCACGTCGCCACGGTCGCCGCCGCCCACTTCAAGCACTCGATCCTGGAACTCGGCGGCAACAGCGCGCTGGTCGTCCTCGACGACGCCGACATCGACTACGCCGTGGACGCCGCCGTCTTCAGCCGCTTCGTGCACCAGGGCCAGGTCTGCATGGCCGCCAACCGCATCCTGGTCGACCGCGCCGTCGAGCGGGAATTCACCGAGAAGTTCGTCGCCAAGGTGGCGTCCCTCAAGGTCGGCGACCCCACCGACCCGCAGACCCACATCGGCCCGCTGATCAACGAGGGCCAGGCCGAGGCGGTGGCCTCCCTCGTGGACCGCGCGGTCGCCGAGGGCGCCTCGGCGCTCCTGCACGGCGAGACCCGCGGCACGCTCGTCGCCCCGAGCGTCCTGAGCGGTCTCCCCGACGACTCCCCGCTCCTCAGCCAGGAGATCTTCGGCCCGGTCGCGCTACTCGTCCCGTTCGACGGCGAGGAGGAAGCTGTACGGATCACCAACGCCACGCCCTTCGGGCTCAGCGGCGCGGTGCACACCGGCGACATCGAGCGCGGGGTGCGGTTCGCCAAGCGCATCGACACCGGGATGTTCCACGTCAACGACGCCACGGTCCACGACGAGCCGATCGTCCCCTTCGGCGGGGAGAAGAGCTCGGGGGTCGGCCGGCTGAACGGGGACGCGATGGTGGAGGCCTTCACCACCACGAAGTGGATCTCCATCCAGCACGGGCGGTCGGCGTTTCCGTTCTGAGGTGAGGCGGTCGGCGTAACTGTGCTGAGCGGTTGCCCGTTTGCGGTCGGCGTTTCTGTGCGGCGGGCGGCTCGGTGGGGGCTGTGGGCTGGGGTGGGCTCGGGGCGGTTGGGCGTCGGGGTGGCGTTGGGCTGGGCTGGTTAAGGGGCGGGCAGGCTCGGGGTGGGGTGTCGGCGGGGCGTACGTCGGTTTCGGGGCATGTGGGGGTTGTGGGCGCGGGCGGGGTGTGGCGTGGGGTGGTGCGCGGGTGCCTTGGGCCGGGGCTGCCTCCTTCTTTTCCGGCAACGATTACGGAGAGTAGTTTTGTTCCCAAGAGCGTAACAGAAAGTAGTGGGGGTTGGGAGGGGGTGGTATGCCGGGTCCTCGGCGGGTTGGGGGTGTTGGGGCGGCGCGGGGGTGTGTGGCTGGCGTTGTTGGGGGTTTGGGGAAAGAGGACGCGGGCTGTCCTCTATGGGGGCTAGCTTGGGGGTGTTGGAGGGCGGCGGCTCGGTGGTGTGGGGTCGGGTGTCCTTGGTGTGTGGGGTGGAAGGTGGATGGCATGCCTACTCATGTTGTGGCTGAGGCTCATGGGGACGAGATCGGGGCGCTGTTGGCCTTTTTGGAGGCGCAGCGGGGTGGGTTGCGGCGGGCCGTTCTGGGGCTGACCGACGAGCAGGCGAACCAGCGGCCGAGTGCGAGTGAGCTGTCGCTGGCCGGGCTGGTCAAGCACGTCGCGGAGACCGAGCAGGGCTGGGTCGAGACGGCGCAGGAGCGGCCGCACTCGATCGAGCGGACGCAGGAGACCTGGCACCTGTCGTTCCGGCTGGAGGACGGCGAGACGGTGGCCGGGGTGCTGAAGTTCTGGGACGACGTCGCCCGGCGGACCGAGGAGTTCGTGCGGTCCGTGCCGAGTCTGAACGACACGTTCCCGCTGCCCGAGGCGCCGTGGTTCCCGAAGGACGCCCGGCAGTCGATGCGCTGGCTGCTGCTGCACCTGATCGAGGAGACCGCCCGGCACGCCGGCCATGCGGACATCATCCGGGAGTCGCTGGACGGTAAGACCGCCTTCGGGCTGGTGGATGAGGAGCTGCAGGCCACGAAGGGATAGAGGGACAGGGAGATAGGGGGAGGCCGGGGAAGGGGGGCGGGGTAGCGTTCCTTGTGCGTTCTAGGCTGGGCCTTGAGGGGTCGGGGCGTCGTCCGGTGGCGGCCCGACCAGGTGCGCTGCCGAGGCGATGTGCCGTCGGGGCGGCGGACGCAGAGGTGACGGGACGCGAGGGGTGCGATGTCGGCCATCCGGCTGCTGGTACTGGGCGCCGTGCGGCAGCACGGGCGGGCGCACGGCTATCAGGTGCGCAACGACCTGGAGTACTGGGGCGCCCACGAATGGTCGAACGCCAAGCCCGGTTCGATCTACCACGCGCTCAAGCAGATGGCCAAGCAAGGGCTGCTGCATGCGCACGACATCGCGCCCAGTACCGCCGGCGGCCCGCCGCGTACCGAGTACGAGCTGACCCCGGCCGGCGAGGCGGAGTATTTCTCACTGCTGCGGGAGGCGCTCTCCCAGGCGGACCAGAAGTTCGACGTGCTCAGCGCCGGCATCGGCTTCGTGGTGGATCTCCCGCGGGACGAGGCGGTGGCGCTGCTCAAGCAGCGGGTGCGGGCCCTGGAGGAGTGGCGGTCCACGGTCACCGGGTACTACACGCCGGAGGAGGGGCCGGGGCAGCTCGGCCACATCGGCGAGATCATGAACCTGTGGGTGCACTCGGCGGACAGTGGCGCGGTGTGGACCCGTGGGCTGATCGAGCGGATCGAGGGCGGGGCGTACGTTTTCGCGGGCGAGGGGGAGCCGTTCGTCGGGGTGCTCGCCGAGGGGGAGGAGAACCCGTACGCGACGGGGGAGCGTCACCCCGGGGATGTTCAGTGAGGCTGTCACCAGGGCACTGAGACCGTCAGTAAGAACCAAGACCGCCGCCTGCTACATCACCCGTCGGAGACGAGTTCGGACAGGTGGTGCAGTGAGTTGGTGAGGTGTTCGGGGGCGAACGGCGGGAACTGGAGGTACTCCCGGATGGACTGCGGCACCGCCGACCAGTCGTAGGTGAGTGTGATCTCGGTTTCGGACGGGCCGAGCGGGGTGAGGTCGTAACGCCAGGTCCAGCCGCCGAATTCCAGGCGGCCGTCGTCCTTCTCCTCCCCCGTCAGCCAGCCGATGGCGCGTGGTGGGTCGAGCACCTGCACCTTGTTGGCCACCTGGTAGTCACCGTCGGGGTGGTGGGGGTGGTACATGGCCATCCGGAAGATCTGCCCCACCTCGGTCAGTGGCGCCCGGTCGACCGCTTCCTGGACCCAGCCGGTGCCGTCGATCGCGGAATGGGTCGTCGGGTCCGCCAGCACCGCGAACACCCTCGCGGCGGGCACGGCGACGGTCAGGGTGGCGCTCACGTTCTCCTGGTCCACGGTGTGCACGCTCCTTGTCAGCCCTGTTGGACCTGTTGGCCCTGTCAGCTCTTGTCAGCCCTGGTCAGGCCTTGGCAGCGCGTCTGTGGTCTCCCGTAGGTGCGGGAGGGGGAGACGGGCTAGTGGTGGAACGCTGTTGCCAGGCGTTGCGGGCGGTCGAGGGGGGCGGATTGCCGGCGGAGTTCCGGGAGGAGTTGCGTCAGGTCGGTGAGGAAGAGGTCGGCCAGGTCGTGGGAGAAGCCGTTGCGGCAGACGATCCGCAGGACGGAGAGGTCTTCGCGGTTCGGGGGGAAGGTGTAGGCGGGGAGCAGCCAGCCGCGTTCCTTCATGCGGCGGGAGACGTCGAAGACGTCGTACGAGGTGACGTGGTCGGCCGTGGTGAAGGCGAAGACGGGCAGTTGGTCGCCGCGGGTGAGGAGGGTGAAGTCGCCGAGGGCCTCGATGCGTTCGGCCGTGGAGCGGGCCACGTCGCGGGTCGCCTGCTGGACGGCGCGGAATCCGGACCGGCCGAGGCGGAGGAAGGTGTAGTACTGGGCGGCGACCTGGGCGCCGGGCCGGGAGAAGTTGAGGGCGAAGGTCGGCATGTCGCCGCCCAGGTAGTTCACGCGGAAGACCAGCTCCTCCGGGAGCGCGTTCATGTCGCGCCAGAGCGCCCAGCCGACGCCCGGGTAGACCAGGCCGTATTTGTGGCCCGAGGTGTTGATGGAGGCGACCCGCGGCAGGCGGAAGTCCCAGACCAGTTCCGGGTCGAGGAACGGGGCGATCATCGCGCCGGACGCGCCGTCGACGTGGACCGGGATGTCGAGGCCGGTCCGTTCCTGCACCTCGTCGAGGGCGGCGCAGATCTCGGCCACCGGCTCGTACGACCCGTCGAAGGTGGAGCCGAGGACGGCGACGACGCCGATGGTGTTCTCGTCGCAGAGTGCGGCCGCGGAGGCGGCGTCCATGTGGAAGCGCTCGCCCTCCATGGGGACCAGGCGCGCTTCGACCTCCCAGAAGTTGCAGAACTTGTCCCAGCAGACCTGCACGTTGGCGCCCATGACGAGGTTGGGACGGGCGCTGCCCGGGTAGCGGTCGGCGTTCCGCCGCATCCAGCGCCGTTTGAGCGCCATGCCGGCGAGCATGCCGGCCTCGCTCGACCCGGTGGTGGAGCAGCCGACGGCGGCCGACGGGTCGGGTGCGTGCCACAGGTCGGCGAGCATCGCCACGCAGCGCCGTTCCAGTTCGGCGGTGCGCGGGTACTCGTCCTTGTCGATCATGTTCTTGTCCCGGCACTCCGTCATCAGGACCCCGGCCTGCGGTTCCATCCAGGTCGTGACGAAGGTGGCCAGGTTGAGCCGGGCGTTGCCGTCCAGCATCAGCTCGTCGTGGACGAACTGGTAGGCGGTGTGCGGGGAGACCGGCCCGTCGGGGAGGGTGGTGCGGGGTGGCGAGGTTTCCATGCCGGAGACCGGGTCGGCCTCGCCGTAGAAGGGGTTGACCGGGCGTGCGGTGCGCTTCTGGTCGGACGTCGATGCGCCTTTGTGCAGAGTCAACTGTCGCCCCTTCGCGTCAGGTTGCCGGCGCCAGGCCGTGCTTGATGGCTTTGGTGAACTTCACGACGCGCTGCGCCTGGATACGGGCGGCGGTGCGTGCGTCGTCGTCGAGCGGGGTGTCCGGGCCGCCGGTGTGGGAGGTGCCGTACGGGTTGCCGTCCCGGTATTTCGCCGGGTCGGTGTAGCCGGGGGTGACGAGGATGCCGCCGAAGTGGTGGACGGTCTGGTAGAGCGCCAGCAGGGTGGATTCCTGGCCCCCGTGCGGGGTGGCGCTCGCGGTGAAGCCGCTGTAGACCTTGTCGGCCAGTCTGCCCTGGTGCCAGAGGCCGCCGAGGGTGTCGAGGTACTCCTTGAGCTGGGCGCTGACGTTCCCGAACCGGGCCGGTGTCCCGAAGATCACTGCGTCCGCCCAGAGCATGTCCTCGTGGGTGGCTTCGAGGATGTCCGCGGTGGCCGCGGCGTTGGCCGCCCATGCGGGGTTGGCGTCGATCGCGGTCTGCGGCGCGAGTTCGGCGGTCCGCCGCAGCCGTACGTCCGCGCCCGCGTGCTCGGCGGCGTCCGCGATCCACTGGGCGAGCGTGGCGATGGTGCCGGTCGACGAGTAGTAGATGACGGCGACGTGCACGTCGTGCACGGGCAGGTGCATACGGCATACCTCCTCATGCCCGACAATACGGGCATGAGGAGGGGGTAGCCATTACCGTCGGCCGGTCGGCCCGCCTTGATGGCTCAGGCGTCGGCGAGGGTGCCGTCCTTGACGGCGTCCCGCCCGGCTCGCGCGTCGATCTGCCGGGCTTCGGGGGGAGTTGCGCGCTGCCGCTGGTCGCGCTCGGGAACTGCAACACCGAGACGGCCCGCAGGCTCACGGATGTCCTGCACAAGGCGGCGGCAGCGCGTTGGCCGCAAAAGCGCGTTAGCGGCAAGGAAAGCGAAGGCTTCAGCTCGCGCTGGCCAGGGAGAGCTTCGCGGCGAAGCCGAGGAAGGCCGCGCCGGCGCCCGCGGACAGGCCCGCGGTCAGGCGCCGGCGGCGGCGGAAGGTGGCCGCCAGGTACGTACCGCTGAAGATCAGGATCGACAGGTACGTGAGGCTGAACAGCTGGGCCCAGGCGCCCAGGGTCAGGAACGACAGCACCGGGTGGGCGTAGGACGGGTCCACGAACTGCACGAAGAAGGAGATGAAGAAGAGGATCGCCTTGGGGTTGAGGAGGCTGACGATCAGGGCGCGGCGGTAGGGGCGTTCGGCGGCTTCCTTACGGGACGCCGCCGGTGTGGCAGATGCCGCAGCACCGGCCGGCTCCGACGTCTCCGCGTCGCGCGTCGCCTTCCGTGCCTCGCGGCCGCGCCACAGTGCCCAGGCGCCGCGCAGCATCCCGACGGCGAGCCAGGTGAGGTAGCCCGCGCCGGCGAACTTGACGATGCCGAAGAGGACCGGGCTGGCCTGCAGCAGGGAGGCCACGCCGCCCGCGGACAGCGTCATCAGCACCGTGTCGCCGCACAGCACTCCGGCCGCGGCCCGGTACGCCACCCGGGGGCCGCGCCGGGCCGCCACCGAGACGACGTACAGCGAATTGGGCCCCGGCAGCAGGATGATCAGCGCGAGCCCGGCCAAGTAAGTCGACAGATCCGTTATCCCCAGCATGGGCGGAAGGATCTCACCCCCGATTCGGTCGCCCCACGGTTTTTCAGGATGCGGACTTGCACCTCACGCGGCGTGAGGACACATCGTTGGGTGCGTACCGAGAAGGGAGCGGGAGTGAGCTATTCGGTAGGGCAGGTCGCGGCCTTCGCCGGGGTGACGGTGCGCACCTTGCACCACTACGACGAGATCGGGCTGCTGCAGCCCGGTGAACGCAATCACGCAGGTCACCGCCGTTACGGCGACGACGACCTGGACCGGCTGCAGCAGATCCTGTTCTACCGCGAGCTCGGCTTCCCGCTCGACGAGGTCGCGGCCCTCCTGGACGATCCGGGCGCCGATCCGCAGGAACACCTGCGGCGCCAGCACGACCTGCTGACCGCCCGGATCGGCAAGCTCCAGGACATGGCCGCGGCCGTCGAACACGCCATGGAGGCACGCAGGATGAACGTACGGCTCACACCGGAGGAGAAATTCGAGGTCTTCGGGGAATTCGACCCCGATGCGTATGCCGCGGAGGCCGAGGAGCGCTGGGGCGGGACGGACGCCTACAAGGAGTCGCAGCGCAGGACGGCGGCGTACACGAAGGAGGACTGGAAGCGGCTGACGGCGGAATTCGACGCCCTCCACCGCCGGATGGCCGATCTGCTCGGCGAGGGCGTGCCGGCGGATTCCGAGGCGGCGATGGACGTCGCGGAGGATCACCGGCAGTACATCGGCCGCTGCTACTACGCGTGCTCCTACGAGGCGCACACCGGCCTCGGCGAGATGTACGTCGCCGATGAGCGGTTCACCGCCACCTACGAGGCGATCCGGCCCGGGCTCGCCGTGTACATGCGGGACGCGATGCTGGCCAACGCGGTCCGCCACCTGTGATCCGGCCGTACGGGCCGGGCGGCGCGGTTCCCCGCCGGGCGCCCCGGCCCGTGCGAGCGCGCTCTCAGCCCATGGGGGCGATCACCACGGCCGTCCCGTAGGCGCACACCTCGGTGCCGACGTCCGCCGCCTCCGTGACGTCGAAGCGGAACATCAGCACCGCGTTCGCGCCGCGCGAGCGGGCCTGTTCGATGAGCCGCTCCATCGCCTGGTTGCGGGTCTCCACGAGGGTTTTGGTCAGCCCCCGGAGTTCGCCGCCGACCAGCGACTTCAGGCCGGCGCCGATCTGGCTGCCGAGGTGGCGGGAGCGCACGGTGAGGCCGAAGACCTCGCCGACGACCCGTTCCACGTGAAACCCGGGGACGTCGTTCGTCGTCACCACCAGGACGTCGGACTGTGCGTGCTGTCCGCCGCCGTAATCCTCGATGCCCATGGGTGCGCACCTCCTCAGTGGCCAGGATCACCCGGGTCCGGGGGCGCGGCCAGCGGTGGGGGAGCGGTCGGGTGGGGGCCGCGGCGGGCGCCTGGAACCGAGGGGGGCCGCGGGGCGTTGATAGCTTTGGGCCGACACCCGGCGCCCGGGCCCGTCCACCGCTCGTACCCCGCTCGTCGCACCGCACGATCCGGCGCCCTCGACCCAGGAGCCTTCACCCCGTGAATACTCTCGCGCTCGGCCCCCAGTGGCTGGACCCGGACTATCTGATCGCGACGTTCGGCCTGATCGGCGTCCTGGTCATCGTCTTCGCGGAGTCCGGCCTGCTGATCGGCTTCTTCCTGCCGGGCGACGCGCTGCTGTTCACCACCGGCCTGCTGGTCACGACGAACAAGATCACCCAGCCGCTGTGGGCGGTGTGCGTGCTGATCGTGCTCGCGGCGGTCCTCGGCGACCAGGCCGGCTACCTCTTCGGCCGCAAGGTGGGGCCGTCGCTCTTCAAGCGGCCCGACTCCAAGCTCTTCAAGCAGGAGAACGTGGTCAAGGGCCATGAATTCTTCGAGAAGTACGGCCCGAAGTCGCTGATCCTGGCCCGCTTCGTGCCGATCGTCCGGACGTTCACGCCGATCATCGCGGGCGTGAGCCGGATGAACTACCGCCCCTTCATCACCTTCAACCTCATCGGCGGCGCGCTGTGGGGTGCGGGTGTGACGCTGATGGGCTCGCTGCTGGGCAACATCAAGTTCGTCCACAAGAACATCGAGATGATCCTGATCGCGATCGTGCTGATCTCGGTCGTGCCCATCGTGATCGAGTTCCTCCGCGCCCGCGGCAAGGCAAAGAAGGAAGCCCCGGCCGGACCCACCGGCCCCGGCCCGCACGGCGCCACCGCCGCCGAACCGGCCCGCCGAGGCCGCCACGCCAAGCGCTGACCACGACGGGCAACCGGACCACCGACACCAGCCCCCTCCGACCTTCCTCCCACCCACTCACGGGAGGGGACGGGCCGGAGGGGGCTTGTGTGTGGACGTAAAGCGAAGCAGTCCACACACAAGCCCCCGGAGGACCGTCACCGCACCCACCACAAACCCAGCCCGCCGCAGGCGCCACGGCGAGCAACCCCCACGGCGGGACGGCCGGCTACGTGGGAGGCGCCGCAAAGCGCAACGGCGGGCATGCAAGCATCGTGGGTAGGCGGCCAGAGCAGCGCAGCACCCGCAGAGCGCAGCGATTCGGCACAGGAGGAGCGAACACCGTGGCGTCGGACCCACAACGCGGCCAGCGCAACACCGACAGCGACAACAACGGCACCAAGCCCAGCGGCACCAAGCCCAGCGGCACCAAGCCGAGCGACACCAAGCCGAGCGACACCAGGCCGAGCGGCAGCGGCAGTGGCATGGGCCCCATCGAGGACCGCAAGCCGGCCTCCGACGAGGCGCACAGCGCCTTCACGCCGCCGCTCGGCGTGCCGTACCCGCCGCTGCCCGAGGACGAGCACCCCACCTCCGAGTTCGCCCTGCCCGCGGGCCTGCGCCCGGAGCCGCCCGCCGAGCAGGAGGGCTCCGCGTTCACCCCGCCGGCCGGCACCACCACGGGCCAGACCCCGGTCCCCACCCCGGTGGGCGCCACCGCCATGGGCCTGGCCTTCACGCCGCCGCACGGTATCCCCACGGTCAGCCTCACCAAGGAGGCGCCGTGGCAGGACCGGATGCGCACGATGCTGCGGATGCCGGTCGGGGAGCGGCCGGTCCCCGAGCGCCGGGAGCGCGGCGACGAGGACACCGGCCCGGCCGTCCCCCGCGTCCTCGACCTGACCCTGCGTATCGGCGAGATCCTGCTCGCCGGCGGTGAGGGCGCCGAGGACGTCGAGGCGGCGATGTTCGGTGTGGCGCACGCCTACGGGCTGGAGCGGGTCGAGCCGACCGTCACGTTCACCCTGCTGTCGATCTCTTACCAGCCGTCGCTGGTCGACGACCCGGTGACGGCCAGCCGGACGGTGCGGCGGCGCGGGGTGGACTACAACCGGCTGTCGGCGGTGTTCCGGCTGGTCGACGAGATCACCTCCGAGGGGATCACCCTGGAGGAGGCGTACCGCGGGCTGGCCGAGATCCGCCGTAACCGGCACCCGTACCCGAGCTGGGCGCTGACGGTGGCCTCCGGGCTGCTGTCCGGTGCGGCGTCGATGCTGGTCGGCGGCGGGCCGCTGGTGTTCCTCGCGGCGGCGGTGGGCTCGATGCTCGGTGACCGGCTGGCGTGGCTGGCGTCCGGGCGGGGGCTGCCGGAGTTCTACCAGTTCGTGGTGGCCGCGATGCCGCCGGCCGCGGTGGGTCTGGCCTTCGGGCTGGCGCACTCCAGCGTGCAGGCGTCCGCGGTGATCACCGGTGGGCTGTTCGCACTGATCCCGGGGCGGGCGCTGGTCGCCGGGGTGCACGACGGGCTGACCGGCTACTACATCACCGCCGCGGCCCGGCTGCTGGAGGTCGGCTATCTGATCGTCGGCATCGTCGTCGGCGTGCTGAGCGTGCTGTACATCGGGTTGCAGGTGAGTCCGGGCCTGAAGCGGCTCAATCCGGAGCAGGCGCTGGGCTCGTACAACGCGCCGCTGGTGCAGACCTTCGCGGCGATGCTGCTGGCGCTGGCGTTCTGCGTCCTGCTCCAGCAGGAACGTCACACCGTGGCGTTCGCGACGCTGAACGGCGGGGTGGCGTGGGTGGTGTACGGCGCGCTCGCCGACGTGGCGGGGATCAACCCGGTGCCGGCCACCGCGATCGCGGCCGGTCTGGTGGGCCTGTTCGGGCAGCTGCTGTCGCGGTACCGGTACGCGTCCGCGCTGCCGTACGTGACCGCCGCGATCGGCCCGCTGCTGCCCGGTAGTGCCACGTACTTCGGGCTGCTCAACTTCGCCCAGGGGCATCTGCCGCAGGGGCTGACGTCGTTGGTGCAGGCGGCCTCGCTGGCGCTGGCCATCGCGGTGGGGGTCAACCTCGGTTCCGAGGTCGCCCGGCTGTTCCTGCGGGCGCCCGGGTTGCTGGAGGCGGGCGCCGGCCGCCGCGCGGCCAAGCGGACCCGCGGGTTCTAGCGGGCGGCCCCGTCCCGCGCTCCGGGGGGAGACCCCTGGGGGGAGACACCCCCCTGGGGTGTCTCCCCCCTCAGGCCGCGGCCTTGGCCGTCAGCGCGGACTTCGCGCCGTCGGTGAGCGCGCGCCGTGCGCTGTGGGTGAGGGCGGGCTGCTCGCTCTGCGCGAAGACGTAGAGCAGCGCCGGGTGGGTGGCGCCGAAGGCCAGCACGAAACGGTTGAGGCCCATGAACTGCCCGATGCCCAGGTGGAAGAGCGTCATCGAGCCGAGCCATGCCTTGGCGGCGGGCTTCGGCAGCACGAAGACCAGCGGGAAGCCGACCTCCGCGGCGACCGTTCCCCAGGTGATGAGCTTGCCCAGCATCGGGTACTTGTGCACGAGCTGGTAGATGCGCTGGTCGCCGTAGTTGTGGGTACGGATGACGCCGCTGAACGCCTCGCCGCTGAGCCACACCGGGGAGACGAGCTTGACCACGCCGGACGCGACGTAGGAGATGGTCGTCTCCAGGGCCAGGGCCCGCATGGCCACGTCGCGGGCCTTCTCGCCGTCCTTGAAGGTGCCGGTCGAGGCCAGGACGATGTTGATCACCTGCTGGAGCTGGTCGGCGCCGTCCCCGCCGAAGGGGGAGCGCAGCCGCCCGGCGGCGCCGGTCACCGCGAGCACGGCGCTGCCCGCGGTGCGGACCGCGCGCTTGTGGCCCCAGATCAGCGTGGCGGCAGAAGCACCCGCCTGCACTCCGTAGAGGGCGGCCGCTGCCTTCTTGGATTCGAGGGCGCGGGTCAGCCGGGGAAAGCGCTTGGCGAACTTGGGGCGCATGTTCGCAATCTGGCCGCTCAGCATTTCGCCGTCTTCGAACTTACGCGTCTGGCTCAGCATTTCCAGTGCGGAGACCAGCGTACCCAGCGAAGCCACTCGGCGTGCCGTGACCTCGGGCGGAGCGCTGAGGAACATGGTGGGGTGCTCCCGATTGTGATGCGAGTACGGTGGGTATGGAAAACGGCGGCACGGTATGCGTATCGGGCGTACCGTGCCGCCGCATCTTTCATCGGACGGGACTAACGATGCCGGTCAGCATCGCCTGCCGGTCGGATGGTCAGCGCTGGATGTCCTTGGTGACCTCGTGCAGCGCGTAAGCGGTGGCGGAGGTCACGGCGACACCCTCGGGGGTGGCGAGGGCGGCCAGCGGGGTGAGCATGGTCGGGGTCGCGTCGTTGCCGATGCGGCCCGGGGTCACGTCGGCCAGCTCGGTGTTGGCGAAGTCAGCCACGATGGACATGTGTTTCCTCTTTCTCTCAGAAAATCTCAGAGCGAGTTCTCCAGCCGTTCGGCGGGAGGGCGCGGACTCACGCGGCAAAGGTGCCGAGTGAGCTCGCAGCTTCCAGTCGAGAGGGTTGATCGGCTCGCTATGCGGCTAGCAAAGATGGGGCGTTGGCAGGGGTGACGTCTCCGTCCAGAGGGAATTCCAGGGAGACGAAGACGGGATCGATGTGCCGGTCTTCCGGGCTGGTGGGGAAGGAATGCAGCAGCATGAACTGGCTGTGCGTGGTGCCTTCGGCGTGGGGCAGGTGGAGCTGGATGTAGCGGGCCAGCAGCCGGTATCCGGACGCCGTCGTCACGGGGAGCACGTCCGAGCCGAAGGCGACCGCCTGGGCGAGGGTGTGCTGGGTGGCGTCGAACAGGGCCTTCGGGGCCCGGTTGCGGGCGTTCCAGGCCAGTGCGTACCACGGCCGGTCGCGGACGATCGGCACCTCCGTCCACTCACCGGGCTTGCCGTCCACGATGTCGCGGTAGAGCAGGTGGTTGTCCTTGGTGCCGGGGTTCGGCCCGAAGAAGCGCCAGTTGGGGGTCGGGATCCAGACCTTGCCGCGGCGCATGAGGTTGTCGAAGCGCTGCTCGGGGATCTGTGCCACGGCCGTCGCGGCCAGCCATGCGGCGAGTGACGCCGTCACGGCGACGGTCTTGACCCGTTCGGTGTTCACTTTCATGATCACGTGAGTTCCTCCTCCCGCTCCGCGGCCGGGCGCTTCTTGGTGGACGTGGACGGCTGCCACGACGGTCCGAGCGGACCGGAGGGCGGTTCGCCGGCGATCAGCTCCGCCACCTCTTCGGCGTGCGGCTGCACGGCGAGGATGGACTCGTGGTCGGAGCCGTTGACGAAGTGGTGCCGGGCCCGGTCCGAGATGACGGCCAGCCTGGCCTGGATCCCGGCGTGCAGGGTGTTGTCACCGAAGTTGTTCTCCGCCGTGACGACGGTCAACGGGCAGTCCAGATCGGTCAGTTCCGGATAGGTCATGGCGTCCCGGTACTCCCGGTAGGCCTTGGCCCAGGTGCGGGGGTTCGCCAGGAATGCCGTGTAGCTGCGGTTGACCTCCGGGCGGTACTGCTGGTGCGCGTTCATGGCGGGGCGGAAGACCGAAAGGCCCGTCGCCGCGAACACCTGCTCCATCAGCATGCGCTGGTGGGACCACCGGTCGACATCGGTACGGCGGGAGTGGCGCAGGCTGACCACTTCGGTGGCGTCGATCATGACCACGTGGGTCACGCCCTGCACCGCGTCCGGATGCCGTGCCGCGTAGGCCGCGACGAAGTATCCGCCCAGGGAGTGGCCGGCCAGGACGACCGGAAGGTCGGCGATGTAGGTGTCGCGCAGCTCCTGCAGGAGCTCGAAGTGCGGCTCCAGGCCGTATTGGGTGGACGGCGTGCTGAGCCCGTAACCGGGACGGTTGAACCGCACGTATCCCATGTCTGCGGGAAGTGCGCCGCAGATCCAGTCCCAGTATTCCTGGGGCGCACCCATACCGTTGTCGAACAGCACGGCGCGCTGCGCCTGCGGAGGAATATGGACGTCAACCTCGACGAGGCTGCCGTCCGGCCTCTCGTGCAGCAGGTAACGGCGCGCACGCTCGCGCTTACCGGTGAATCGCGTTACCGCACCGGTCAGAAGGCTGGCGCCGGCCAGACCGGCCATGCCGACGGCGAATTGGCGCTCAAGAGACGCCACATTCCCCTCCCCCGAATTCGAAGTGGCTGTTGCCGAGAAACCTAACACGCGGTTCCCGGATAAAATAACGAGTTAATTGACTCTTTGTGCGGGGTGCGTCCGCCCGCGGGGCATCGGTACACGGACCCCGGCGCTCCGGGTGTGCTTCCGGAGTTCCATGTACAGCTCGCCTATCGTGGCCTTCAGGTTGGCGATCTCTTGGGTGAGTTCGGCTGTCCGGGAGGCATTTTCAGAAGTCTTGCCACTCTCACCGGCGAGGCCATTACGGGCCCCCTCAATAAACTGCCGGCGCCAGTTCGAGACGGACTGCTCGGAGACTCCTGCCTCGCGAGCTGCTTCGGCTGCGGTCAGTTCGCCGGTCACCACTCTCAGTACCAGAGCGAATTTCTTGTCTGCCGGCAATATCGGAGGACGTCCCACGTGCGATCCTCTTTCGTCATCCGTTTTTCTGGGTGCTGCCCTCAGTGCTTGAGGTAACTGCAGATGAACATCGGGGCGCGTTCGCTGTAGGGACTTCCGTCCCAGTGCGCGAGGTGGGATTCGGGCGTGAGCCCGGCCGCCAGGGCATAGCCGTCGATGTCCTCGGGCGTGGTCAGCCGGGTGAGTTCGGAGCCGACCCGAGTGGTCCCGTCGGCCTGGTACAGGATGTGCGAGCAGTGCCACAGACCGCCCTCCAGCAGGGTGGAGTGGGTCTGCACGCCGGTGCCGGGCTCCGGGTGGGGCAGGAAGTAGGTGGTGCGGGTGAGGCCTTCGTGCATGGCCAGGATCGGCGGCTTGTTGTGCGTCTCGATGACGAGCCGGCCGCCGGGGGCGACGAGATCGGCCGCGCGCCGGACGGCCTGCTGCTGGTCCTGGGGCGTGGTGAGGCACGAAAGCGTCGCGCACACGCAGTACACCAGCGCATAGCGGGATTCCGAGGTGTAGGTGCGGATGTCGCCGTGCACCGGAGTGACGTTCCCGGCGCCGTCGTTCAGTTTGACGCGGAGCGTGTCCAGCATCTCCGGCGAGGAGTCCACGCCCGTTATGTGGCCGACCTTCCCGGAGAGCGGGAGGGCAATGCGGCCGGTGCCGACGCCGAACTCAAGGGTTCCCCCCTCGGGATCGGGATGGAGGGCCGCCAGCCCCTCGACGGCGGCGGCGGTAATGGCGTCGTCCGGGATCAGCCGGTCGTACCAACCCTCGAACTGCCGCCCGTAGCCTATGTCCTGGACCCCGTTTTCCACCCGAGCTTCCCCTCTCTTTTGCCCCCACTGTCGATGCCCGGGGAACGTCAAGAAGACGAAGAGCGAGGCAAGGCGTGATACGCCAGCGAAGGGCGGCCGGGCGGAAGAACCGCAGCCGTCTGCATGGTTGGTCAGACCAGCAGCTGATGCCGATCCCCTGATGACGTCTCAACGAAGTGTGGGGGGAGTAACTTTAGAACGAACAATATCAGCCACGTCTGCGGGCTGGCAATCGATTATCTGGCGCAATCCCCATGCCTGCACGGGCCGTTGGGGGTGGTTGACGACGAAACAGATGAGTGTTCCTGCATTAGTGCGCAGGGCTGAATTGGCGCGGTGTCGGCGAGAGTGACACATCGGCTGCGTTGCGTATACCGAAACAATGCCGGAGCGCGGAGAGCGCCGCGAAATAGCCGGACATGCCGTGCACGCCGGGCCCCGGCGGGGTGGCCGAGGAACACAGGAAGACGCCGGGCAGCGGCGTGCGGTACGGATCGAGGCGCGGGACGGGCCGGGCGATGCTCTGGTACAGCGTCATCGCGCCGGTGCCGATGTCCCCGCCCACGTAATTGGGGTTGTAGGCCTCGTACGACGCGGCGGGCACGGAGCGGTGCGCGAGGACGGTGTCCCCGAAACCCGGGGCGTAGCGCTCGATGCGGGCCCGCACCAGCTCGAACGGGTCGGTGGGATCGCCGTTCGGCACATGCGCGTACGCCCACACCGGGCGCTTCCCGGGCAGTGCGCGTCCCGGATCGGTCGCCGCCGGGTCCACGACGAGCACGAAGGGCTCCCGGGTGCGGATCCGGTGGGCGGTCGCGGTCTCCTGCCGGACGATGTCGGCGCGGGTGCCGCCCAGATGCACCGAGCCGGCCCGGCCGACCGCGGGATCGGCCCAGGGGATCGGCTCGGAGACCAGGAAGTCGACCTTGGCGGCGCCCGGGCCGTACCGGAACCGCGCCAGGCCGCGCGCGTAGGAACGGGGCAGCCGGTCGCCGGCGAGCGCCAGCAGGTTCTTGGGGCTGGTGTCGAGCAACACCGCGCGGGCGCCGTCCAGTTGGCCGAGGTCCGTCACCTCGTGACCGGTGTGGAAGACGCCGCCGTGCGCGGTGATGTCCGCGGCCAGTACCTCGGCGATGCGGGCGCTGCCGCCGCGGGGCAGTGGCCAGCCCGAGCCGTGCGCGAGGTGGCCCAGCAGCACGGCCACCGCGCCGCCCGCCGGGCTCGGCAGCCGGCCGACCGCGTGGGCGGCGACCCCGGTGAGCAGGGCGGCCGCCTCCGCACCGCGGAAGTACCTCGCACCGAGCGCGGTGCCGTGCACCGCCACCCGGGCCGCCAGCAGCAGGGCCGCCGCCGGGTCCCGCGGCAGCCGGCGCTGCCCGTTCATGATCAGGCCGACGATGCCGTCGCTGTGCTCCACCAGCGGCGCCATCAGCCGCCGCCAGCGCGGGCCGTCGGCGCCCAGGTGCGCACAGGTCTCGGCCAGCGACCGGTACGCCAGGGCCGCGCGGCCCCCGTCGAGCGGATGGGCGTAGGCGATCTCGGGCTGCAGCAGCTCGACGCCGCGCTCCGCCAGGCCGAACGCCCGGAAGAACGGGGAGGCGGCGGCCATCGGGTGGACGGCGGAGCAGAGGTCGTGCAGCACTCCGCTGTCGAAGAGGGGAGCGGTGCGCAGCCCGCCGCCGATGGTGTCGGCCCGTTCGTACAGCGCCACCCGCAGGCCGGCGCGGGCCAGCACCACCCCGGCCGCGAGTCCGTTGGGCCCGGTGCCCACGATCGCCACGTCGGTGCCGTTCACCACTGCTCGTCGCTCCTGATCGGACGGAGCCGGATGGTCTGCTCGTTGAGGGTGGCCGGCGGCAGCCCGCCGAAGGCCAGGGAGAGGGAGAGCGTGGTCTCCGTGTCGCGGGGCGCCGTGCGGTCCGGGTAGCGGGCCGGGGCCTGGGCCTGGGCGGGGACACGGCCGCCGGAGTCGGCGTGCAGCTGGGAGCCGGCCAGCCGGCGGTAGAGCGGATCGCGCGTCATCAGGTCCTGGTGCCGGCCGGTGGCCCGGACCCGGCCGTCCTCCAGCACCACGATCTGCTCGGCGTCGATCACCGTGGAGATCCGGTGGGCGATGGCGATGACCGCGCAGTGCCGGGAGACCCGCTGCAGGACGTCACGGAAGTCCCGCTCGGAGTCGGAGTCGAGGTGAGAGGTGGCCTCGTCCAGCAGCATGACCGCCGGCTTCTGCAGCAACGTGCGGGCGATGCACAGGCGTTGGCGCTGACCTCCGGACAACCCGCTGCCCTGGTCGCCGAGTTCGGTGTCGAGGCCCTGCGGGAGATTGGCCACCACCTTGCCGAGCCCGGCCATCTCCACCGCCCGCCGGATGTCGTCCTCACCGGCGTCGGGGCTGGCGTAGGTCAGGTTCTCCCGGACGGTGCCGCGCATCGCCGCGCTGTCCTGCTGGACGTAACCCACCAGCCCGCGCAGCGAGTCGAGGGGCAGGGCCTCGATGTTCCGGCCGCCGACCAGGATGGTGCCGCCGCCGGCCGGATAGAAGCGTTCGATCAGCTGGAACAGGGTGGTCTTGCCCGCGCCGGACGGCCCGACGACGGCGGTCAGCCCGCGCGCCGGGACGCCGAACGAGACGCCGTGCAGGACCTGGGTCCGTCCGCCGTCGTCGCCGCGCTCGTAGCCGAAGCGGACGTCGCGGAACTCCACCGCCGCCCGGCTGTGGGCCGGCAGGGCCAGCGGCGCGGCCCGGGAGGCGTCCACCGTTCCGCTGCCCTCCTGGGGCATGGCGGCCAGCTCGTCGACCTTCTGGATGGCGGCCCGGCCCTGGACGAACTGGCCCACCGCCATGAAGAACATCACCAGCGGAGAGACCAGCTGGAACAGGTACATGATGAACGTGGTCAGGGCGGCCATGGTCATCTCGCCGCGGGCCACCCAGGCCATGCCGACCCCGACGACGACGGCCAGCGCGCCCTGCGTGCCGACGTTCATGGCCGGCGTCAGCAGGGCGCCGTAGGCGGTGCCCCGGATGCCGGACCGCCGGGCCCGGCCGGCCAGCATGCCGATGCGGCCGGCCTCCCGGGACTCGGCGCGGGACGCCTTGACGGTGGGCAGGGCGGAGAGCACGCGCTGGACAGCGGTGCCGAACGCGCCGATGTCGTCGCGGTTCTCCATCGCCACCTTGCGCAGCTTCCGGGCGAGTAGAAGGGAGACGACGCTGGCGGCGCCGAGACAGCCCAGGGTGATGACCATCAGTCCGACGTCGATGGTGAACATCAGCACCACGCCGCCGAGCACCGTGACGCCACTGGTGATCAGCTGGGTCAGGCTCTGCGAAAGGGCGATCTTCACCAGTGAGGTATCGGTGACCGTGCGGGTGAAGATATCGCCCTGCGGCCGTTTCCCGAATGCGGTGAGATCGGCGCGCAGCAGACGTTCGGTCAGCAGCCGGCGGACGTCGAAGACGATGTTCTCCCCGGCCCGGCCGATGACATAGGCCTGGAGCGAGGTGAGGAGCGCGCCGGCCAGGAAAAGGGCGACGAGCCAGGCGATGGGGGTGCCCAGCGGTTCGCCGCGGCCCGCCGCCTCGATCAGGCGGCCGATGGCCACCGGCTGGGTGAGCGAGGCGGCCACTCCCACCAGGCCCAGTGCCACGCCTGTGACCAGCAACTTCGTGTGTTGTCGGAAGACCGTGGCGACCAGTTTGCCGTCGCGTGGTCTGTTCCTGCTCCTCTGGCTTGCGCGGCCCACGCGATCTGCCATGAGTGCTCCCCCCGCTTTGACGACGGTCGCGCCGGGCGCGACCCAGAGAACCGCCTTGCCTATTGGGGTGCTCTCGTCAAGACGGCGAAGCTAGCACCGCCGTGCACTGTCAAGTTATGGGTTAATTGGCCGCCGGGAGCGCGATGCGCGGAATAGGCGGGACGCGGACGCGGCCGGCGTAAGTTAATTTATCTCGCGCTTATTTCGTAATGAATCGCCGAGTGGACGGCCGCCGCACGCAGACTTTACTTTTCCTTCCCCGCTTTTTACCGGTGATCGGGAATTTCGCCGGCCGCCGGCGTGTTGCGCACTGCGGCGCGGACCCGGCGCGGGGCGCGCACCGAACGGACGACGGGCGGCACCCGGATGGATGCCGCCCGTTCGCGTACGAAAATCACCGGGCGCCGACCGGCGCCCGGGTGCTTCGATCAGTGCCCGCCGTGCGCCTCGGCGCGCTTGTACGAGGCCTCGATCTCGGCCTCGGCGTCCGCACGGCCGACCCAGTTGGCGCCCTCGACGGACTTGCCCGGCTCCAGGTCCTTGTAGACCTCGAAGAAGTGCTGGATCTCCAGGCGGTCGAACTCCGACACGTGGTGGATGTCACGCAGGTGCTCCACGCGCGGGTCGGACGCCGGGACACACAGCAGCTTGTCGTCGCCGCCGGCCTCGTCCGTCATCCGGAACATGCCGATGGCGCGGCACTTGATGAGGCAGCCGGGGAAGGTCGGCTCATCCAGGATGACCAGGGCGTCCAGCGGGTCGCCGTCCTCGCCCAGGGTGTTCTCGACAAAGCCGTAGTCCGCCGGGTAGCTGGTCGAGGTGAAGAGTCGACGGTCCAGGCGGATCCGACCGGTCTCGTGGTCCACCTCGTACTTGTTCCGCGAACCCTTCGGGATCTCGATGGTGACGTCGAACTCCACGGGTGGCTCCTCCATGATCAACACATACGTCTGGTGATTAAGTGTCCCCCACGCAGGTGTGTGGTGGCGAAAGGGGCTGGTCCGAGGTGCCGGAGACCAGGAAATGGCAGGTCAGATGGCAGTCGGCGCAGCGTTCGGCGCAGCGCACCGCACGGGACGCGGCCGACGCGGCCGGGCGCTCGGCCCGGGCGGCGGCCGGCACCGTACGGCAGGCCTGGCAGGACACCCCGCGGCACACCCAGCAGACCTGGCGGCTGACGGCGGTCTCCGCAGCCACCGGCCTGACGGTCGCGCTCGTCGCGGTGGCGGCGGCCGGCCCGTGGGACTCCGGTCAGCGTACGGCCGAGCGCGCCGAGGCGGCGGTGGTCGACGGATCCAGTGGTGAGCATCACGCCGCGGAGCCCGACCGTCCGGCGCCCAGCGCCGCGCCCGTGCTGCCCGCGCTCGGCGTCCGCCCCGCCGCGGGCACCGGCCGGGGCGCGGCACCGGTACCGACCGGCGCCGGGCTCGCCGACGCCCTCGCACCGCTGCTGAAGGACCCGGCACTGGGCCCGCTGCGCACCGCCTCCGTGGTGGACGTCGCGGCCGGCCGCGAGGTCTTCGGGTCCGGCCAGGGCAAGGCCGCCATCCCGGCCTCCACGGTCAAGCTCGCCACCGCCGTCGCCGCGCTGTCCGCCCGCGGTCCGGAGCACCGCATCGACACCTCCGTCGTCACGGCCGGCAAGGACCGCATCGTCCTCGTCGGCGGCGGCGACCCCACGCTCACCGTCCGCGCCCCGCAGCCCACCGCCGCCGAGCAGCCCGCGAACCTCCGCACCCTGGCCGACGCCACCGCCCGCGCGCTCAAGCAGCGGCACCTCACGACCGTGCACCTCGGGTACGACGCCTCCGCCTACTCCGGGCCGGTCGAGCACCCCATCGGCCCCAACGAGAACCTCGCCCCGGTCACGGCGCTGATGACCGACGAGGCCCGCCTCGACGACAGCGACCACGGCCCGGCGCCCCGCGACGCGGACCCCGCCGGGGCCACCGCCCGCACCTTCGCCGACCTCCTCCACGAGCGCGGCATCACCGTCGACGGCACCCCCAACGGCACCAAGGCCCCCGCCCACGCCCAGCGGCTGGCCGCCGTCCACTCCCTCCCCCTCTCCTCCCTCGTGGAGCGGATGCTCACCTACAGCGACAACGACATCGCCGAGGCGCTGGCCCGGCAGGCCGCACTCGGCTCCGGCCGGCCAGCCAGCTTCGCCGGCGCCGCCGAGGCCGTCCACCACGCCCTCGCCCGCCAGCATCTGCCGCTGGCCGGCGCGGTCTTCAAGGACGGCAGCGGCCTGGACCGCGACGACAAGGTGTCCGCCGCGCTGCTCTCCCGCCTCCTGCTGCAGGCCGCCGCGCCCGACCACCCGGCCCTGCGGTCCGTGGTCACCGGCCTCCCGGTGGCGGCCTTCACCGGCACCCTCAGCAACCGCTACACGGGCCAGAGCGCGGGCGCCGGCGCGGTCCGCGCCAAAACGGGCACGCTCACCGGCGTCAACACCCTCGCCGGCACGGTCGTCGACGCCGACGGCCGCCTGCTGGTCTTCTCCTTCATGACCACCGGCACGACCGATGCGGCGGGCGCGCAACGGGCACTGGACAACTTGGCTTCCGCCGTGGCCAATTGCGGGTGTCGCTGACTTCCCACGTACTCGGCTGCAGCGCCGTGGTGGTGCCTCGCCGTTGCGCTTTGCGGCGTCTCCGTACGTAGCTGTCTGTCCCGCCGTCGGGCTTGCTCGCCGTTGCGCCTGCGGCGGGCTGGGTGGGTGTCGGGTGCGGTGACGGACCTCCGGGGCCGGTTGTGTGGACTGCTGACGCTTTACGTCCACACAACCGGCCCCTCCGGCCCGTCCCCTCCCGTTGGGG